>JAKPQL010000064.1 GCA_029547045.1 Deltaproteobacteria bacterium
TGTCGGCTCATCGCATCCTGGGGCTGGAGCAGGTCCCAAGGGTTTGGCTGTTCGCCAATTAAAGCGGTACGCGAGCTGGGTTTAGAACGTCGTGAGACAGTTCGGTCCCTATCCTCCGTGGGCGGAGGAAATTTGAGAGAGTCTGTCCCTAGTACGAGAGGACCAGGATGGACGAACCTCTGGTGCTCCAGTTGTCGCGCCAGCGGCATAGCTGGGTAGCTACGTTCGGCACGGATAACCGCTGAAAGCATCTAAGTGGGAAGCCGTTCTCAAGATTAGATTTCCCTCCCGCGCAAGCGGGCTGAAGGCCACATGAAGACTACATGTTTGATAGGCCGGGTGTGTAAGCACAGTAATGTGTTGAGCTAACCGGTACTAATCGGCCGTGAGGCTTGACCTACAAAATCGCTCTCTTCCTACGCTTATACCAGTCAGGAATATTCTTTTCCGTACAGAATTCCTGGTGACCATGGCAAAGGGGAAACACCCGATCCCATTCCGAACTCGGCAGTTAAGCCCTTTAGCGCCGAATGTACTGCACGGGCAGCTGTGTGGGAGAATAGGACGTTGCCAGGACAATTATCAAGGCCCCCGGACGAAAGTTCGGGGGCTTTTTCGTTTGTAAAGAATGCTATTGGGTGTATATTTTGAACGAAATCAACAGAACTGGTAGAGTGTTGATCCTAGCACATGTTGTACGGGTTCTGTGGCCTGAAGAAACAATTGCTTCTTTTACGTGAACCGTGAGATATTCCGTTTAACCTGTCCCTGAACCGGGAGTCTTGCTTTAGCATGGCTCCATACCCTTGTTATTTAAAGGGGAAAAACATATTTCTGATTGCAGATTTGTGTTCTGACCTCTTTCTACAGTGTGCATGCAGTTTTTCCGATTTATCAGGTATCATGGGAAACAGTACTATGACTCTACTCCAGCTCTCTGCAGTACCTGAAAGCGTCTGCACGCAGTCCGCTTTCAGGTCTGGTCCGAGAGAAAGGTGAACCCCATGGGGGATGAGTCCATAAGAACATGTTCCTCCTGCGGAAACGTGCTGGCGCCGGATGATGACACCTGCACGAAGTGCGGTGCCCTCTGTGAAGAAACCGGAGTGGGCTCCATCGGGGCGGAACTCCTGTCGTTGGCCAATGACTTCCTCTGTGTGAGCAGGATAGGCCCGCAGTGGTTCGAACTGACATCCCGGCCGGGAACAAAAGTCCCAGGCCAGGGGGTTCCGATACAATACCAGGCTGTGGCGCAGCTGGTGCCGGAAAAATATCAGGTCCTGTTCTGGGAAAAGATGATGGAAACGCTGTTGGGCGCAGATGCCGGCTTTTCTCAAAGAGGCTCCATCCAGGAGTCCATCGATCTCAACCAGACGATCCACGGGCACCTCATGTTCGGCGGCCCCTACGGTTTTCGCTACGACAGACTGTACCGGGTAGTGAAATCCATTGCGAACGAGCAGGGTTGGCAATTCGAACTGTCCGCGTCCAAACCCGTCATGGATTTTACCCCCACCATGGATACGGCGCTTCCCTCCCGAGAAGATGCAGCGTATCCCCATACCCACAGGAAGAGCAGGTGGATTCCCGCGATTCTGGCAGGAGCGGTCATCCTCCTGTTTGCTGCAGTGCTGGGTGGGATACTGTCAAAGGGGGTGAAGGAAACACCTGTTGCTGAAAAACCCAAGACCGTTGCCGTAGAGCATGCAGCGCCGGAGGCTCGAACGGCAGGCGGCCCGGCACAGAAGCCCTCGGTTCCCGCCCAATCAGCGGCGATCGATTATAATGCCGAAGGCATGAGAAAAGCCAAGGCCGGGAACATGGAAGAAGCGGCCCGGTTATTTGAAAAGGCCGTACAAGCCAGTCCGGATAATTTCAATGCCTGGAACAACCTGGGATTGGCCCTGCGCAAGATCGGCAGGAATGAGGAGGCCATAAAGGCCTACCAACGCGCCATTACTGTAAACCCCGACTTCGCCCTGGTGTATAAGAATCTCGGCATCCTGTTCGAGCAGATGGGCAGGAAGAGAGAGGCTGCACAGGCCTATCTGAAATACGCTGAACTGAATCAACCCGCTGAAGATGCGCGCATTGCCAGAAAAAAAGCCGCGACGCTGATGGGCGCAGCACCGAGGAAGGAGAAAAGACCATGAGACGCATTTTTTTCACACGGAACCTGGTTGTGCTGCTCTGTCTCTTCCTGGCCGCTGGTTGTGCCGCAACGGAAACAACCACCAAACCCGATACGACCGGCCCGGCTCCAACCGAAGCCGTCGGTGAGGGGACCCAAACAGTCACCAAGCCCGCCACGGCCCCAAAACCAGTGCTTCTGTATGTGCTTCCAGATCGGCTTAACCTGAGGGAGTGCCCGTCTGTGAAGTGCAAGGTTGCCGCAGTGCTGAAACAGGGCGATGCAGTCATCAAGCTGGGACAGGAAAAGGATTGGATCAATGTACGAGTAAAGGCCATTGACCGTGAAGGTTGGGTGGCCTCGACCCTGGTAGGGAAAGCGCCCAGCAAGAAGAAACCCTCTTCCGGGATCAAGCAACCATCTTCTCCGCAGGGAAAAGAGAAGCAGGGATCATCCGAGTTACAAGAAGAGTTCGCCCCTTGAACCTCCGGATTAAACTCACGATGTAAAAACTCCGATTGAATTATGAAGGCATTGAAAAGGGTGGGCTTATGAAAGACGAAAACAGATCAGTGGGCAGGTTGCTGGAAGTGCTCGCCGAAGCCAAGGACCTCGTGACCGGGTTTGCGGACGAGGCAGACAGGAGCAGGGCGGCAGAAGCGGCCCTGCGGGAAAGTGAAGAGCGGTACCGGGCCCATTTTTCCCTGGCCAACGATGTCATGTTCTCCTTTGACCCACAACTTACGATCCTGAATGTTTCCTCGAACGTCGAGCGGGTGCTCGGGTACAAGCCCGAGGAGCTGACGGGCAAGACCATGGCAACGGCGAACCTGCTGCATGCCGACGACATGCAGGAAGCAATGGACAAGGCCCGGCACGTCCTTGCCGGGGGGGTGTCCCTGTCCCCCATCATCAGGTTCTTGACCAAGAACGGCGATACCGTGATCGCCGAGGTGAGCGGCATCCCGCTCAGCCGTGACGGCAAGGTCATCGAGGTGATCACCGTGGCCCGGGACATCACCACTCGGGTAAACACGGAAAACTCACTCCGCGAGGGCGCGGAGCGCTACCTGCACATCCTCGATTCCCTTCCCAGCGCGGTATGCATCCTGAAGGCCGGAGACACCAGGTTCACGTTCGCCAACCAGGCCTTCTGCGCCCTGAGCGGCCACGAGATCCGCGACATCATCGGGAAGACCCCGGTGGAGCTGAAGCTCCCGGTGGGGCTCGACGACTTCTTTTCCAGCGGCAAACCCGTTGCGGGTTCTTGCCAGGCCGATCTCAGGAAGCAGCGGCTCAAAAAGAAGGACGGCACCGTAGCGGATGTGTTCGTATCGTCAGGCCCCATGAAGTATGCAGGCGAAGACTGCCTGGTCATGGTCATGCTGGATGTCACCGGGTACAAACGGAGCCTGTAGCGGAGAACCCCCTGGAGATCAGGGGGCACCATAGCTCCGTCAGGGACCTCGGATCTTCAAGATGAGTATATATTATTGTCATACCAGGAATATCTGCATATAAGTACATGCAACATCATCGGCACCAGGAGGGGGTTCATCATGAGAGATGTTGTTGTCATCGGCGCAGGGCTCCATCGCTACGGCATGTTTCCCGATAAGACCACGGTCGACATGGGCACCGAGGCGATCTCGCTGGCGCTCAAGGACGCCGGCATGGCCTGGAAGGACATCGAGGCCGCCTACTGCGGCACGGTGCAGCCCGGTGTGTCAGGGGGGCATGCCATCTGCAACAAGATGGGATACACGGGCCTGGGCATCACCATCGTGGAGAACGCGTCCGCCAGCGGGTCGTCCGCGTTCAGGGAGGCGTATATGTCCGTCGCCTCCGGCCAGAACGATGTCGTGCTCGCCTTCGGCGTGGACAAGCTCGGCTCGCAGCTCCTGGCACCGATGGTGCCCAGTCAGCCGCAGCCGGTGAACGCTGCCCCGCCCGAACCGGCAAAAACCCAGCCGGAGCCGGAGAACGAACGGGTGGACGCGAAGTTCCGCAAGATGCTTCCGGTCCAGTACTTTGCCGGTATCGCCCGGCACTACATGGAGGAATACGGCGTCACGAGGGAGCAGCTGGGCCAGGTCTCGGTGAAGAGCCATTTCAATGCCAGCCTGAACCCCTATGCGCACTTCCGGAAGCCGTGCACGCTGGAGCAGGCCAACAACGCCCGCATGGTGGAGGACCCGCTCACCGTGCTGCACTGCTGCCCCATGGACGACGGGGCAGCGGCGGTCATCGTGTGCGCCCAGGACAGTGCGAAACAATTCACCGACAAGCCGTGCCCGACCATCGCCGCGTCCGTGAACAGGAGCACGCCGGAAGACGGCGACTTCTTCATCACGCTCACCAGGCAGGCTTCACAGGAGGCCTACCGGAATGCCGGCATCTCTCCTGCGGACCTCGACCTCGTGGAGCTGCACGACGCCTTCACCATCGAGGAGATCATGTACCTGGAGGCCCTCGGCCTGTGCGAAGCGGGGCAGGGCGGGAGGCTGGTGGAAGACGGCGTGACTGCGCTTACCGGCAGGCACCCGGTCAATGCGAGCGGCGGCCTCATCTCCATGGGGCATCCCGTGGGGCCCACGGGCATCGGCCAGGTGGCCGAGGTCCTGTGGCAGATGCGCGGCGAGTGCGGCAAGCGGCAGATCGCAAGGCCGGTCAATTGTGCCCTGACCCACATGGTCGGCGCGGGAGGCGTCTGCGTCATTCACCTGTTCAAGAGGTGAGACGGTGCGGCTTTCCTGAACATCGCGAGGATGGGGCAGTTCCCCGCGCGTTTTCGTGAACTGGTCAGCCGTACATTCATTGCTTCATGACCTCGATGTCCAGGTTCGACCAGATGCCGTCCTTATTCCCCATGCCCATTCCCAGGGAGATGGTTCCCCCCCTGATGCCGAACAGCTCTTTTATGGTGTCCAGGTCGTTGTATGCCGCCCAGTGCATCCCGTCCCTGCTCACGTAGATCTTCAGGTCTTTGAGCAGGTCCTGCCGTTCCGACTCGCTCATGGAGGTCAGGGCTTCCCTGTCGAGGTTCCTGAGCCTGTCCAGTTTCTCCCTGGGCCAGTCGGCAGGAAACTCCATGGTGAAATAGACCCGTTCCTTCACAACGATGTTCACGTTCTTCTCCTGAAATCCGATGATGTCCGATTTCAGGCTGAGCTCCAGGGGGAAGGTGTCCCCCCTGTCGAGATACACGGCATAGGAATCGAGTTGTGCGTCCTCGCCCAGGCTGAGGAATGCAGGGTAGTGGATGATCCTGTCAGGCTGGAAATCCTTTGTGACCACCTGAGTCCCGGCGCACCCCGCCACGCAGAAGAGCAGGGCGATTCCACATAGTCTTTTCATGCAGCCTCCATGGGAAGATAGGGTATTCCCGGTGCTCCAGCGACCAGAAGCACCGGGGAAAAGGGGATCAGAGCCCCTGTTCACAGCCGTCTCTTCGGAACTCCGGACTCACCCGGCAGGCCACGGCACCTCTCCCATGGCCATCCGGCACAGATCCGTGATGAAGATCATCGGCAGTCCGGCCTGTGCTGTTGGTTCCCGCAGCACCGTGTCGCACATGGGGCAGATGGTTATCAGGGCCTCGGCGCCATGGTCCAGTGCGTCAGAGATGTTGTCGTGCTGCATCTTCTCGGCGAGCTCCCTGTTCACGAACAGGGCCGGACCGCCGCAGCACAGCGCGTCCACGCCATCGTATGTCCTCGATACGCGCGCCACGCCGACGAGGGAGAAGATCTCGTCCACCCAGGAAGCCTGCTCCGGCAGCCACCTCACGGCGCAGTTCGGCTGGAAGGCCACCCTCCTGTTCAGCCTGGTGATGCCGCTCTGATGGTTCCCCAGATAGTCCCGCAGGTACTCGAACAGGTGCATGTATCGGTAGGGAACCTCGATGCCGAGCTCCCTGGCCCTGAGGTGCGCCAGGATGTACCCCTCGTTGTGGATGTACACGATGTCTTTCCCCAGCTCGGCGAAGTTGTCGATCACCTTCCGGGCGTACCGTTTGGTAAGGCTCGCCCCACCCATATGGGCCATGCCCACCAGGGATGCGTACTTCCGTCCACGCACCACGGTCATGCCCCGGAACAGGGCGCTCTCGAGCGTGCCTGCCGGGAACTGGGCAAAGGGGAAGGAGTCGAAGGACAGGGCGGGCCTGCCGGGCTCACCCTCGATCACCTCCACGTCCCTGCTGCCCTTCTCGAAGGTCTTCACCACGGAATCGGTGAAGGGTTTGAAGGCCGCGGCAATGGGGCTCGAGAACGTTTCCTGCATCCGCTCGATGAGGTCTGCCGGGTCTGCGCCCTGCGGGCAGTACTGGATGCACGCGTTGCAGGTGATGCACCCTTCCAGGATGTCGGCCTTGTTGCCCTCGCTGAGGAGCTTGATCTCGGCCACGGCCCTGTCTCGGTCGTAGTCCACGTACCGGCACTGCACCAGGCAGTCGCCGCACAGATCGCACTTCGACGCGTCCCACATGGTTCACCTCCATGCGCGTAGTGTATGCGCAACAGAGGCCACGTGCAATACTGCGGTTTTCAAGATCGTTTCCTGACCCTGGCCGGCTCGAGGACGGGCAGAGTCATCATGTGGGAAAACCTGCCCGTGAAGCGGGAGTAGAAAGCCCTGATCCTCTGCATGTCCGCCTCCTTGGAGAACCGAATTTATCATCTACCCAATTCTCTCCCATCGTATATAAGAGAACAGGGGAGCCCGTTCCTTGACCCAGGTCAAGCGGTGCACCGATGGGGGACATGAAGGATGATGGTCAGGGAGATCGGCGCAAAGGCCATCCTCTCGACATCGAAGGTCTACGACTATGTCGTCAACCCGTACACGGGCTGCGAGCACGCCTGCACGTACTGCTATGCCCGCTTCATGAAACGGTTCACCGGGCATGCGGAACCCTGGGGCGCGTTCGTGGACGTCAAGACCAACGCACCCGAGCTTCTGGAAAAAGAGCTCTGCAGGAAGAGGGAGGGAACGGTCTGGGTGAGCGGGGTGTGCGACCCGTACCAGCCCCTGGAGGCACGGTACGCCCTCACCCGGAGATGCCTTGAGATACTGGCTCGATCAGCCTGGCCGGTGTTCGTGCAGACACGCTCACCGCTCGTGCTGAGGGACCTGGACATCTTCAGGGATGCGGGCCGCTTCGAGGTTGGGATGAGCGTCACCACCGCGGACGATACCGTCAGGAGCCTGTTCGAGCCGCATGCGCCGACCATTGCTGACCGCCTGGCAGCCCTCGATGCGCTGCACCGCTCGGGCGTCAGGACCTACGCCATGATCGCGCCCATGCTGCCCGGCGCCCAGAACCTGGCGGAGCCCCTTGCGGGAAAGGCCGACTACGTCATCATCGACCGGATGAACTACCGCCACGCCGACTGGGTGTTCCGGAAATACCGCCTGCCCGACACGCGGACGGATGAGTTCGTCCATCGTGCAGGCAGGGAGCTTGCCTCGGCGTTCAGGAAGCTGGGAATTGCATGCAGCATCGTGTGCTGAGAGCAGGCCGTGTCAGTGACCCTGGCGCCGGAAGCCTCCCACAGCGCCAAGGCTTCGGCGTGAAACATCATCATAGAGAGAGCTGTCATGGAAAGGGGAGGTTCGTGAACGAGAAGTCCAAAAAGGGGGTGGCCGCATGACCCTCGAGAGCATCCTGGTGAAACCTGCGGGCCCGGACTGCGACCTGGCCTGCTCGTACTGCTTCTACCGCCGCAAAGGCCCGCTCTTCCCCGCGGGCCACCACCGCATGTCCGACGAGGTGCTCTCCGAGATGATCCGGCAACTCGTGGAGGTGTCCGGGCCACACGTGTCCGTGGGGTGGCAGGGGGGTGAGCCGACCCTCATGGGCCTCCCCTTTTTCGAGCGGGCGGTAAAGCTCGAGGAGTGCCATGGCAGGGGCAGGACCGTGGCCAACGGCCTCCAGACCAACGGCATGCACATCGACCGTTCCTGGGCGGTGTTCCTGAAACGATACCGGTTCCTGGTGGGTCTGTCCATCGACGGACCCGAAGAGGTCCACGACCACTACCGCCGGAGCGCAGGGAGCGGGCCCACCTGGGCCAGGGTCAGGGACGCGGCGCAGCTCCTCCTGGACACGGGGGTGGCGGTGAACGCCCTCACGGTGGTGAACGACCATTCCGTGCGTTTCCCGGAGGAGATCTACGCACATCACCGTGACCTGGGGCTTGCCCACATGCAGTTCATCCCCTGCTTCGAGCGGGACAGGAGCGACCCCGGCCGCACTGCGCCGTTCTCGGTGCCCGCCGATGCATACGGCGGCTTCCTCTGCACCCTCTTCGACAGGTGGATCTCAGACTTCAGGGACGGCGCGCCGACGACGTCCATCCGCTTCTTCGAGTCCCTCCTCTTTTCCTATGCAGGCATGGCGCCGGCTGACTGCACCCTCCTCGAGCAGTGCGGGACCTACCTCGTGGTGGAGCACAACGGGGATGTGTTCCCGTGCGATTTCTTCGTGGAACCAGCCTGGAGACTCGGCAACATCATGGAGGAGCCCCTGCGGCAGCTCATCCGCTCACCGGGGCACCGTGCGTTCGCCCGGATGAAGTCGGAGCTGCCCGAGGGCTGCTTGGCGTGCCGGTGGCTGGCCCTGTGCCGCGGCGGCTGCACCAAGGACCGCCCGGACGAGACAGGGGTGCGCTCGGCGACCCGCTACTGCCGCTCCTACCAGGTGTTTTTCGAACATGCCGACGGCCAGCTCAGGCGGCTGGTGGACGAGCACCTGTGCAAAGAACAGGGCGCCCGGGGCCGCGCCCGTCCCGTCCCGTCGGGAAAGGTGGGGCGGAACGACCCCTGTCCCTGCGGGAGCGGCCGCAAGTACAAGAAGTGCTGCGGGCCCCGGACGGAATGATGGTCCTGCTTCCCTTTGACTCACACTGTCGCCGGCACCTGTCCGGACGCATGCCCATCAGGTGGACGTGGAGTGGCCGCCGCTCCCTAATTGCCTAAAAAAGCAAGATATATCAATGTTATATGCAATACGCGCAAGAATGTGCTATAGGGTGCTGCAACGGGGCGTTCACCAGGTGGAACCGCTGGGGCGCGGCCGGACATGCATAGTGTTCGTGACGTAAAGGGGATGAGCATGGCAAAGACGCTGGGAGATATCACGCAGGAACTGAACGAAAAGGTGCTTGGCCCGGCCAGGGCCGAGGCCGATACGCTCCTTCGCAGCGCCAGGGAGCATGCGGACGCCATCGTGACCCAGGCCGAGGCCGCGGCGGCCAAGATCAGGGCCGCTGCCAGACAAGACGCGGAGAAGGTCACCAGGCAGATGCAGGTGGACATGGACATGGCGGCGAGGAATTTCCTCATCATGGTCCAGGAGAGGCTGGAGGCCGCCGTGGTGGAGCCCGTGGTGGAGGGCGAGGTGAGGGCGGCCCTGGACGATTCGGGGTTCCTCAAGCGCATGATCGAGATCCTGCTGAACGAGTTCCTGAAAGGCGGGGCCCGGGAACAGCCTCTGGAGGTCCTCCTGCCCGAGAAGGACAAGGCCGAGCTGGAGGCCTGGTTCATGGAGAAATTCCGGGACAGGGCAGCGGGCTCCCTGGAGGTGCGGTTCACCGACACGATCAGCTTCGGTTTCAGCATGGGCGCTCAGGGGAAGGGCGCACGATTCAACTTCAGTTCCGGCCTCGTGGAGGCCTTTTCCAACTTCTGCTCGCCGCGTTTCCGCAGGCATTTCTTCGCCCGGGAGGGGTCCTAGGAGGGCATGAGCGGCTACTATTACCTCCTGTGCCTGCTCCCCCCCATGCCGGAGGCCCTGGGGGAGAAGATGCGGATGACGCCCGGCGAGGTCACCGGCGCCCTCATGAGGAACGTCCACCCGGAGCACCTCGAGCTGACCCATGCGCTCCTGTACGGCGTGGACGCCTTCAACTGGGAACAGGCGGACCAGGGCCGTGACCTCTTCCTCGAGGGGGGGCTCGTGTCCCGGAAGGACCTGACGGACAACCGCGATCTCCCCGCCTTCATCCGGGCCTTCCGAGACGAGTGGGAGCGGGGCATCGGCCGGGCCTATCCCTATGACAGGCTCTGGGAGCTCTACTACGGCTATGCCCATGACGTAGCCGAGCGTTTCGGATGCCGCTTCCTCATCGACTACCTGTCCTGGGAGATCCAGCTGCGCTCGAGCCTGGCGGCGGTGCGGATCAGGGAGAGAGGGGGCCACGTGGACGATCACGCGGTCCTGGATCTCTTCCCGGACCGCGACTTCTCCCACCTCGTCACGCGGCTCAGGGGCGCGGGGAATCCGCTCCAGGCGGAACGCCTTGTGGACGAGGAGCGCCTGCGCCAGATCGGCCGGTGCGAGGGGAGCGCGGGGTTCTCCATCGACGCTGTGCTGGCCTACGTGGCGCGCTCCAGGGTCTATTCCCGCTGGGAGAGCATAGCCGGCGGGTTCGATATCGAGACGTATCTGTGGCACGGGGGTTCGATGTGAAGGGTCCAACACGGGGTCGGGTTGTGGCGGTGAACGGCCCCCTCGTCACCTGCGAGGTGGACGAGGGGCGGGAGGTCCTCCAGAATGAGGTCGCGTACGTGACGTGCGGCGGGGTGCCCTTGAAGTCCGAAGTCATCCGGATTCGCGGGTCCCAGATCGACCTGCAGGTCTTCGAGAGCACCACGGGTCTGAAGGTCGGAGACGAAGCCGAGTTCTCCGGAGAGCTCCTCTCGGCCACGCTGGGCCCCGGCATGCTGGGTATGATCTACGACGGCCTGCAAAACCCGCTTGGGGAGCTGGAGAACGACCAGGGTTTCTTCCTGAGGCGGGGACAGTACCTCCCGTCCCTGGACCGGGAGAAACCCTGGGACTTCGAGCCCCTGGTCCGGGCGGGGGCGCAGGTCCGGGCGGGGCAGTATCTGGGCAGGGTGACCGAAGGCATCTTCGAGCACCCCATCATGGCACCGCTCATACTCCAGGGCATCTGGGAGGTTCAGGAGATCAGGCCCGCGGGCAGGTACACGGTGGAGGACACCGTGGCGATCCTGACGAACGTCGACGCACAGGTACGGCGCCAGGTCTCCGTGACGCTGAAGCAGGAGTGGCCCGTCAAGCGGCCCATGCGGGTCTACGAAGAGCGCCTGCTCCCGGATACGCAGCTCCTGACCCAATGCCGCATGATCGACATCTTCTTCCCCCTGGCCGAGGGGGGGACGGCCTGCATCCCCGGGCCCTTCGGCGCTGGCAAGACCGTGCTGCAGCAGATCATCTCCCGTTACGCCGAGACGGACATCGTCATCATCGTGGCCTGTGGCGAGCGGGCCGGCGAGGTGGTGGAGACGATCCGCGAGTTTCCGAAGCTGGAGGACCCCAAGACCGGCAGATCCCTCATGGAGCGCACGGTCATCATCTGCAACACCTCGTCCATGCCCGTGGCGGCCCGAGAGGCATCCATCTACACGGGGCTCACCCTGGGCGAATACTACCGTCAGCTCGGCCTCAAGGTGCTCCTGCTCGCGGACAGCACCTCCCGGTGGGCGCAGGCCCTGCGCGAGACATCGGCCAGGATGGAGGAGATCCCGGGCGAGGAGGCCTTCCCTGCCTACCTGGAGAGCCGCATCGCCGCCGTGTACGAGCGCGCAGGCAAGGTGCGGCTCTTTAGCGGAGCCACCGGTTCGCTCACCATGATCGGCACGGTCTCTCCCGCGGGAGGTAACTTCGAAGAGCCCGTGACGCAGAACACCCTCAAGGTGGTGGGCGCCTTCCACGGACTCTCGAGGACCCGTTCGGACCAGCGCCGCTACCCGGCCATCGACCCGCTCATCTCCTGGAGCCTCTACACACAGCAGATGCGGGCCTCTCTCAACACGCGCCACGAGCAATGGGTCGACCTGGTGCAGGAGGCCCACGACCTGATCTTCAGGGGCAGCGAGATCCACCAGATGATGATGGTGGTGGGGGAGGAGGGCATCGGCCTTGACGACCTGGTGATCTACCTGAAGTCCGAGATCATCGACGCGGTCTGCCTCCAGCAGGACTCCTTCGACAGGGTGGATCAGGCCACGTCCCGGCAGCGCCAGGTGTCCGACTTCGGGCTGCTCATGGACATGGTGCACCACGAGTTCGCCTTTGAATCCAAGGAACAGGCGAAAAGCAGCATGACGCACCTGCAGAACCTGTTCTTCCAGCTGAAGTACTGCCCCTTCGAGGGGGACGCCTACCATCGGTACCGGTCACAGATCGAGGCAGTCCTGAGAGGCAAAGGAGCGAGCCACCCATGATCATCGAACATTCCCGCATCGTCCGTGTCCAGGGGGATATCATCACGGTGCCTGCGTCTGGGATCACCTACGGAGAGCTGGCCACGGTGAAGAGCCGCAGCGGCCTCTCCCTGGCCCAGGTCATCCGTCTGCGGGGGGATGACGTGTTCCTGCAGGTCTTCGCCGGGTCGCGGGGCGTCTCCACGGGCGACACGGTCCGGTTCCTCGGCCACCCCATGCAGGTACCCTTCGGCGATGCGCTGCTGGGCAGGATCTTCAACGGGTCTGGCGAGCCCATCGACAAGGGCCCGGACCTCAGGGCGCTGCCCCGAATCAGCATTGGCGGCCCGTCGGTGAACCCCGTGAGGCGGGTCATCCCCCGGGGGTTCATCGAGACGCGGGTGCCCATGGTGGACGTCTTCAACCCACTGGTGGAAAGCCAGAAGCTGCCCATCTTCGCCGCCGCGGGAGAGCCCTACAACGAGCTGCTCGCCCGCATCGGCATGCGCGCCAACGCAGACGTGGTCATTCTGGGCGGCATCGGGCTGAAATACGACGAATACCTGAAGTTCCGCATGGCCTTCGAGGATGCAGGCGTCCTGTCCCGCACCATCATGTTCGTCCACACCGCCTCCGACCCCGTGGTGGAGCGCCTGCTGGTGCCCGACCTGGCGCTCGCCGTGGCGGAGCAGTTCGGCGTGAGGGGCAGGCGCGTGCTGGTCCTGCTCACGGACATGACCGCGTTTGCCGACGCCATGAAGGAGATCGCCATCTCCATGGACCAGGTCCCGTCGAACCTCGGCTACCCGGGCTCGCTCTACAGCGATCTCGCATCCCGCTACGAGAAGGCCGTGGACTTCGACGGCGCGGGCAGCATCACCATCCTGGCAGTGACCACCATGCCCGGTGACGATGTGACCCACCCGGTCCCGGACAACACGGGCTACATCACCGAGGGCCAGTTCTACCTGCGCAAGGGGGTCATCGAACCCTTCGGGTCGCTGTCGCGCCTCAAGCAGCTCGTCATCGGCAAGGTCACCAGGCCCGACCACGGCTACATCATGAACAGCATGATCCGCCTGTTCGCGCGCAGCCGTGAGGTGGAGCAGAAACTGGCCATGGGCTTCGACAGGACTCCGGACGACGAGCGCTACCTCAGGTACGGTCGCCTGTTCTACGAGCGGTTCATGAACCTGCGCGTGGACCTGGGTATAAACGATGCGCTGGACCTCGGCTGGAAGACGCTGGCCGAGTGCTTCCAGAGCGACGAGGTTGAGATCAAGCAGGAATTCATCGACAGGCACTGGCCGGCATGACCTGCAGGGTGGGAACCCATGGCAGAACGGATCAAGCTGAACAAGATATCGCTCAGGGAGCAGAAGCAGAAGCTGGCCATGTACCGGCGCTTTCTACCAGCGCTGGAGGCGCGCAAGCAACAGCTCCTCGCCCAGCTCGCCGACGTGCGCGCGCGCATCGCGGAGCAGGAGGCCCGCCTGCAGGGGATCATGCGGGAGATCTCGACCTGGGGCGCTCTGCTGGCCGACATGGGGCCGCTCGTGCGGTACTTCATCGAGATCAGGGAGATCAGGTCGTCCTTCCGGAACGTGGCCGGGCTGCAGGTGCCTCAGTTCCACGGCGTCGCATTCAGCGATCAGCCGTACAGCTATTTCGCCACGCCGCCGAGCTTCGAGGAGGTGATCCTGCAGTGCCGCGGCGCCATCGAGTGCCGCGAGGAGCTCCGCATGCTCAGGGAAGGCGAACGTATCCTCTACGAGGGGTTCCGAAAGACGAGCCAGCGCATCAACCTCTATGAGCAGCGCCTGATCCCCGGCTGCCGGGAGGCCATCCGCAGGATCGTGGTCTACCTGCAGGACCAGCAGGCAGCCGGAGTGGGCGTGGCCAAGGTGGCCAAGCGCCTGACCGAGGCGGCCATGCACGGGGGAACGGGCGAGAGCATGGCGATGGGCGTGGAACCGCGAGGGGGTGAACCGTGGCCATAGCAGAGATGACGAGGGTGTTCATTGCCGGGCCAGCAGATCGCCAGGAGGAGACCGTGCGCCTGCTCCAGACCCTGGGCGTGGTGCACGTGGAGCCGGCCTCCGAGATGGCGGGAGAGTACGAGAAGATCAACAGCTCAGTGGTGGCCCGTGCCAGGAAGCTGGAAAGGATCATGGAGGAACTGGGGCGCTTCAGGGACCCGAAGGGGGCGCCGCCTCTGGCCATCGACGACGCAGCGGTATGCGCCCATGCCGAAGAGAGGCTCCTGGCATATCAGGACCTGGAACTGCGGGTGCAGTCGCTGGAGCGCCTTGTGGCGGAGCTCCAACCCTGGGGGGATTTCGACCCGGCCAAGGTCCGGGACCTGGAGGCAGCGGGCGTGTGCGTGCGCCGGTACCGTATGGATAAGAAGCGGTGGGAGGAGTTCGTCCCCCCCGAAGGGGTGATGGTGGAGGTGGTCGACCGGAAGCGGGAGGTGCTGTTCTACACGCTGAGCATGGGCGAGCCGCCGGAGATCCCGCACGCGACCCAGCTGCACTGGCCCGAAACGTGCACCGCCGAGATTGCTGCGGAGCTTGGACGGCACCGGGAGCAGCTGGCGTCGCTTGCCGGCGAGCTTGCCCGCGTGGCCGGACGCATGGGTGATATCAGAAGGCACTGGATCGCCGCGCTGAACGAGGCGGCCTTCACCGGCACGGTGGCCACCCTGCGCCGGGAACCCCACCTCTTCGGCCTGCAGGGGTGGATCCCCCGTGACCGGGAGGCCGCCTTCCGCGAGGAGCTCGCCGAAGGCGGCCTGCCGCTGCACGTGGTGACGCGGGAACCGATGGAAGTGGAGGAGCCGCCGGTCCTCATGGAGAACAACTGGTTCGTCCGGCGCATCGAGCCGCTGCTGAAGCTCTACGGCGTCCCCCGGTACCGCCATCTCGACCCCTCAGTCTTCTTCGCTCCCTTCATGGTGCTGTTCTTCGGGATCTGCCTGAGCGATGCCGGCTACGGCATGCTGTTCTACCTCATCTCCCACGTCGCGGGCAGGAAATGGGGCGACAGGATCGAGGGAATGGGTCTGGTGGCAAGACTCTGCAAGGCCTTTGCCGTTGCAGCCGTGGCCGTGGGCGCCATGACGGGCTCCGTGTTCGGGTACAGCTTCGAGAGCCGGGGCTGGATCCTCGTGGATGTGGACGTGAACTACGGCAACCCCATGATCCTGTTCTACGCCTCCCTCGGGCTGGGCGTCGTCCACCTGAGCCTGTCCTACCTCATGGGCATCCTGCAGGCCGCCTATACGTACATCAGGATGCAGAAGCTGGGCCTCATCCTCGTCCTGTGGGGCGCGGTGCTGCTCATTGCGCGCTCCATCTGGTTCGACGTCCCGGCCTCCCAGGCGAACGCGCCCATGCTTTACTGCGGCATGGGCGCCTTGGCGTGCGGGCTGCTCCTGACACTGCTCTTCTCCAGCGACAGCAGGAGGTGGGCGGCCAGGCTCGGCCTGGGACTGTGGAACATCTACGGCCTCACGGGCCTCGTGGGCGACCTCCTGTCCTATGCCCGCCTCTTCGGGCTGGGCATAGCCACGTCCGCCGTGGCCTCGGTCATGAACCAGCTGGCTGGCATGGCCCTGAAGGCTGCGGGTCCGGTCCTCGGGATCGTGCCTGCGCTCTGTATTCTCCTGGCAGGGCACACCTTCAACCTGGCGCTGTCGCTCTTGGGCAGCACCGTCCATTCCGCCCGCCTGCACTTCGTGGAGGCCTTCAAGAGCTTCTTCGAGGGCGGCGGTGTCGCGTACAAGCCATTCAAGATCGAAAGGGGTTCTCTATGAGCAGCAAGCATGTGGGGATGTTCACGGCTGCAGCCATGGTCCTGCTGGCAGGCCTGGTTTCTCCGGCCTTCGCCCAGACCGCGGCGGTTCCCGGTGATCTGGCACCCCTGGTGGCAAAGGTCTTCATGGGCCTGGGCGTGTCGCTGGGCCTGGCCGGCTCCGCCGTGGGGCTGTCCATCGCCTTCCAGGCCCTGCTCGGCGGCGGCGCGGACAACTTCTTCAAGAACATCGCCGTGGCCCTGATGCCGTCTTCCCAGGGGATCTACGCCATCGTGGTTATGTTCACGAACCTTGACGCGCTGAACTCCGACCCGTACACTGCTGCCGGCAAGGGCGCCATCGCAGGGCTGGCCATGTTCTTCAGCGCCTGGTACCAGGGCATCGTTTGCGCTGCGGGCATCCGCAGCATCCTCGAGGGGCGCAACACCCTGGCCAACGCGCTGGTGTCCGGCGCCATGCCCGAGACCTATGCCGTGTTCGCCCTGGTCATGACGTTCATCATGAAGTAGGGCGGCTCTCTTCACGCGGTCAGGCACCCGGTGGAACAGGGATTGCCGGTTCACTGTCGAGACCGGTTTTGCTCAGAGATCCAACCGACCAGCGGAGGGAGCCAGCACAGGTTGGCAGCGATGGTCTCGGCCGCGGTGAGGACCTGGGTGGAGGGGCTGAACCCGAGCAGCCGTGCCGCGAGCAGCGCTGCGGGTACGGCCAGGATAACGGCGAACCCCGTGAGCATGACCGGGTGCGTGAAGTACGCCCTCACGGCCCTGCCCGTACTGCCTGCATGCCCCCTGAGGAAGACGTACCCGGCGGCCCGGTACATCGTGCGGATGTGGCACGGAGATTGAATGACATGGGCATGGAACAAGGGGGCAAGGGATGAAGGTATCGTCGCCGGACGTGATGGAGCGGCTGATCAGGAGCCTCCCGTCGGGGGGCATCCAGGGCAGGCCTGCGTCCGCCCCGGGCGAGGATGCCTTTTCGTCCCTCCTGGAGCGTGCGGCATCCAGGGCCACCGATGCCGCTCCGGCCTCCGTGGACAGGGAAAAGATTGCCGCCCTGCTGGAGCTCGTCCGGATCAGGATGAGCCAGTCGGTCATGAATGCCTTCACGGACGGCACGGACGACGATGCCTTGCAGGGCATGCCCTCCATGCCCGCACTCCTGGACCTCCAGGGAGCGTCAAATTACCGACACAAGGTCGAGCCCCCTGACTCCCCCGCCGCGCCTCGCGACCTGGACGCCATCATCAACCGGGCGTCTTCCACCTACGGTGTGGACAGGGACCTCATCGTGTCGGTGATCAGGGCCGAGAGCGGGTTCGACGCGACGGCAACCTCGCCCAAGGGCGCCATGGGTCTCATGCAGCTCATGCCTGCAACGGCCAGGGACCTGGGGGTGACAAACGCCTATGACCCGGATCAGAACGTCATGGCGGGCACCCGCTATCTGAAGGGCCTTCTGGACCGGTACGGCGGTGATGTCAGGAAGGCCTTGGCCGCCTACAACTGGGGTATGGGCAACCTGGAACGCAGCACCGGCGGACTCCCTGAAGAGACCAGGAATTACATCGCGAGGATCATGCGGGACTATACCGGGGCCTGAGGTGCATCCGGGATCCGGTTCTCCTTGAACCGCATTCATGCTCGTGCAGGGGGCGTTTCCTCCCGTCGCCCGTCTTGTCTTCTCCCATTCACTATGCTAAATACTTCTGACACCTGAACTGGGGGGAGGATTACGCATGTCCGGTCACAATAAATGGTCGACCATCAAGCACAAGAAGGGCGCGGCCGATGCCAAGCGCGGCAAGCTCTTCTCCAAGATCATCAAGGAGATCACCGTGGCCGCCCGCATGGGCGGCGGCGACATCGAGGGCAACGCCAGGCTCAGGGCCGCCGTGACCTCGGCCAAGGCGGCCAACATGCCCAAGGACAACATCGACCGCGCCATCAAGAAGGGCACGGGCGAACTGGGGGGCGCGGCGTATGAGGAGATCACCTACGAGGGGTACGGGCCGGGCGGTGTGGCCGTGCTCGTCAAGGTGCTCACGGACAACAAGAACAGGGCGGTTGCGGACATACGGCACCTCTTCTCCAAGTACAACGGCAACCTGGGCGAGACGGGCTGCGTGAACTGGATGTTCGACAAGAAGGGCTATGTGGCTATCGACAAGGCCTCCGTGGACGAGGAGACCCTCTACGACGTGGCCCTGGGAGCCGGCGCGGACGACATAACGGACACCGGCGACACCTTCGAGATCCTCACCGCGCCGGACGACCTCGAGAACCTGCGTACCGCCCTGGAGGACAAGGGCATCAAGTACTCCCAGCTCGAGATCCAGATGATCCCCCAGACCAACGTGACGCTCACCGGCAAGCCTGCCCAGCAGACCCTCAAGCTCCTGGACGCGCTGGAGGATTTGGACGACGTGCAGGCGGTGTCCTCGAACTTCGATATCAGTGACGAGGAGATGGCAGAGCTCCAGGCATAATGAGGATATGCGGCATCGATCCCGGCACCAGGGCCACGGGCTACGGCATCCTCGAGATCCGTTCCAACCCGGCGAGTCTGGCGTACGTTGCCCACGGCACCATACGGCCGGGCTGTGACGACATGGCGCTGCGCCTCAAGGAGATCTTCGACGCGCTCACGGACATCTTTCAGCGGTTCAACCCCTCCGAGGTCGCCGTGGAGACGACCTTCCACGCGGTGAACGCCCAGTCGGCCCTCAAACTGGGCCAGGCCAGGGGCGTGATCCTGCTGGCCGCCTCCCTGTCCGGGATCCCGGTCTTCGAGTACACGCCCACCGAGGTGAAGAAGGCCACCTGCGGGTACGGGCACGCGGAAAAGAACCAGATCCACGCCATGGTGAGCACCATCCTCCACCTGCCGAAAGGCGCCGTCAGGTCCATGGACGCCTCCGACGCGCTGGCCATCGGCGTGTGCCACTCGTCGTCGCGCCGCATGAGGAGGGTGGCCCTGTGATCAGCATGCTGAAAGGGCAGGTGGCGCAGCACACGGGCACCCAGGCCGTGGTCATGGTGGCAGGCGTGGGCTACCTGGTGAACGTGCCGCTGGGCACCCGGTTCGACGCCGAGTCGAACGAGGTGGTGCTCCACACCATGCTCATCGTGCGGCAGGACGCGCTGGACCTGTACGGGTTCGTTGACCAGCGGCAGCGGGAGATCTTCGCCCTGCTGCTGAACGTGTCGGGCATCGGGCCCAAGACGGCCATGAACATCGTCTCGTCCGTGGAGCCAAACCGGTTCCTCGACGAGGTGGCGAGCGAGAACGTGGCCTACCTCACGGGCCTGCCGGGCATCGGCAGCAAGGGCGCGCAGCGCATCGTGCTTGAGCTGAAGGAGCGCATCGCCCGCCAGTACAAGACGCGGGCAAAGGTGTCCACCTCCGACATGACCGGCGACGCCGTGGCCGCGCTCGTCACGCTCGGCTACTCGGACGCCCAGGCGCGGAAGGCCGTGGGTAAGGTGAAGGCGGACAGCGTGGAGGACCTGGTGCGCAAGGCCCTGAAGGAACTGCTATGAGAGAGGAGATCGCCGGCACCATCCTGGGCAAGGACGAGAACGAGTTCGAGGACCGGATAAGGCCCAGGACGCTCAAGGAATACGTGGGCCAGGACAGCCTTAAGGAGAACCTGGAGGTCTTCATCAAGGCGGCGAAGAAGAGGGGGGAGGCCCTCGACCACTGCCTCTTCTACGGGCCGCCGGGCCTGGGCAAGACCACGCTCGCCCACATCATCGCCCATGAGCTGGGCGTGGGACTGCGCGTGACGAGCGGGCCCGCCATCGAGAAGTCGGGCGACCTGGCCGCCATCCTCACGAACCTGGAGCCCCGGGACGTGCTCTTCATCGACGAGATCCACCGCCTGGGAAGCGCCATCGAGGAGATCCTGTACCCGGCCATGGAGGAGTACAAGCTGGACATCATCATCGGCCAGGGGCCGTCCGCCCGCTCCATCCGCATCGACCTGAACCCCTTCACCCTGGTGGGCGCCACCACCCGGGCGGGCATGATCACCTCGCCGCTGCGGGACCGCTTCGGCATCATCGGCCACCTCGAGTTCTATTCGGTGGAGGAACTGACGCGCATCCTGAAGCGCTCGTCGCGCATCCTGGACGTGGCGGCGCACGCGGACGGGCTGGGTGAGATCGCCAGGAGGTCACGGGGCACGCCCCGGGTGGCGAACCGGCTGCTGAAGCGGGTGAGGGACTTCGCCGAGGTGCTGGGCGACGGCAAGATCAGGCCCGAAATCGCGGACACGGCGCTGTCCAAGCTCGACATCGACAAGGCGGGCCTGGACCGGATGGACCGCAGGATCATCGAGACCATGGTGCAGACGTTCTCGGGCGGCCCGGTGGGCATCGAGTCGCTGGCCGCGTCCTTGGGCGAGGACAAGGACACCATCGAGGATGTGTACGAGCCCTTCCTCATCCAGAACGGCTACCTCAAGCGCACGCCCCGGGGCAGGCAGGTGTGCGCCAAGGGGTACAAGGTGGCCGGGTGCGAGGTGAAGCCGGGGCAGGGGGGCTTGTTTGAGGAGTAGGGGACGGGCGGAACACGGTTTTTTATATGCTGGAGCATAGAATATTTATTGAAGGAATCATCGGTCCGGACAAAGCGATACGTATGAGTTATAATCAACGGTGGAGATCGCTCCGGCCTACAACGTAACGTCTGGCACGTTATATTCAGTTTTACTTGGCTTATAGAAGCAATGAATTTATTGGAAACTGTTGAAAAACCCCCCGGCCGAATTTTCAGCAGGAAGCCGTTAAATTTCATTAGAAAGTAATTATTTAACTATATTATCAATTAGTTATGTGATATAAAGAGGTTGTCTTTAAGGGAAGGATTATATCACCTCTCCCGACTTCTGGAACGAAAGGACACCACGTGTACTTCAGGTAGTGCAGTCCCACCATCAGCCTCACCGGCAGTCCCGGTCTGCCGTTGTCGTCGCAGAACGTCGGGGAAAGCGCCTCCCATCTATCCATCTCACGTAAGGAACCGCCCCTGTGCAACGTCCCCATTATTGACTTTCAATGCGACATGTACCACAATTCACGCAGAGGTCAGACAGAATGAAAACACATGAGCTCTTGTCCATGGCCGAGTCGCTGCCCATAGAGATAAAAATCCAGCTGATTGATGCCCTCCTCAACAGCATCCATCCATCTCAGGCTGAGATTGATGAGTTGTGGGCAAAGGAAGCAGAGAGAAGGGTCGATCAGTTGAAGACCGGAGAGGTGAATCCAGTCAGCGGAGAAGAGGTGTTCAAGAAGGTTCAAGATCGTTTTTCGAGATGAGGTATTCTTTCCACCCGATTGCAGTTGCTGAACTCAATGAGGCAATTGACTACTACGAGGAGTTGCAATCCGGTCTTGGATTCGAGTTTGCTAAGGAGGTGTTCTCGAGCATCCAGCGTGTAATTGAATTCCCTGCCGCATGGTCCCCGCTCTCACCGAACACCAGGAGATGTCTTGTACATAGATTCCCGTACGGTATCATCTATCAGACTCTCAATGATGAAATCCTTATTGTTGCCATCATGCAACTGAATCGAAAACCATCTTACTGGGAGAATCGAGAAGAGTGAGCTGAACACCCTTGTCCCATTTTCGCCATGGCGCTCAACCCATGTTCTGTACTATACTGCTCGCCCAGTAAGACAGAGGAGGGTGTTTCCATGTACAAGATCGATCTGCTGAACAACATCTCGGAAAAAGGGCTCGCAATCTTCACCCCGGACTATGAGTACCGCGCCGGCATCTCCGAGCCGGACGGCATCCTGGTGAGGAGCAAGGAGATGAAGGACATGACCCTGCCGTCCAGCCTCAAGGCCATCGCCCGGGCAGGGGCCGGCGTCAACAATATCCCCATCGACAAATGTTCCGAAAAGGGCATCGTGGTCTTCAACACCCCGGGCGCGAATGCAAACGGGGTCAAGGAGTTGGTGGTCCTCGGCCTGCTGCTGTCCGCACGGAAGGTCGTTGAAGGCATCGCCTGGACCAAGGGCCTGGTGGGCGAGGGCGACAAGGTGCCCGACCTCATCGAGAAGGGCAAGTCCAAGTTCGGCGGCACGGAGATCCTGGGCAAGAAGATCGGCGTCGTCGGGCTCGGCGCCATCGGCATCATGGTGGCCAACACGGCCGAGGCCCTGGGTATGGAGATCTACGGGTACGACCCCTACCTCTCCATCGATGCGGCGCTCAGGCTGTCCCGGAACATCAAGCGCATGACGAGCCTGGAGAAGATGCTCTCAGAGTGTGACTATGTCACGCTCCACGTCCCCCTGAACAAGGAGACACGAGGCTTCATGAACGCGGATAAGTTCGCTGCCATGAAGAAGGGCGCCAGGCTCATGAACTTCTCCCGGCGCGAGCTGGTCGACACCGAGGCCCTGAGGAAGGCCATCGCCGACGGGACCGTGAGCTGCTATGTCACCGACTTCCCGGACGAGGAGCTCATCAAGCTGGACGGCTGTATCACCATCCCCCACCTGGGCGCATCCACCGAGGAGTCCGAGGACAACTGCGCCATCATGGCGGTCATGCAGATCCGCGAGTTCCTGGAGAACGGGAACATCAAGAACTCGGTGAACTTCCCCGAGTGCTCGCTGGAGAGAACGGGCAACAGCAGGCTCATCATCGCCAACCAGAACCTGCCGGGCATGATCGAGAAGATCACGCACCTGCTGGCGGACGGCAAGATCAACATCGCGGACATGCTCAACAAGAGCAAGGGAAACATCGCCTACAACATCATCGACGTGGACGGCGACCTGAAGCCGGACCTGATAGCCAAGATCAGATCCATCGAGGGGGTCGTGGCGGTCCGGGTACTGTAGTCCCGAGCTGTACCGGAGTGCACATTCCATTCGGGTGTCCGGCACCCACCTGCCGGACACCCGAATCCTGCAAAGGGCTTTACTCAGAACACCTGGTTATGGTATAATTTTCCATTCTCATTTCCACAGGGGGGTCGGCACAGGCTGCCATGCCGCTGGAATGGACACATGTCATGGATGATGGAACGGTGGTTCTCCTCGACATCGACGACACGCTCTATCCCAAGGGCGCAGGTCCCTTTGCCCACGTGAACCGCAGGATCGACGAGTACGTGGTGTCCGCCTGCCGCGTGGACTACGACAACGCAAGGGCCATCCGCAGGTCCTACATCAGCGAGTACGGCTCCACCCTGCAGGGCCTTATGCTCCACTACGGCATCGACCCTACCCACTACCTGCAGGATGTCCACGACGTGCCCGTGGAGGCCATGCTCACCAGGGACGACCGGCTCCGGGAGGCCCTTACCGCTGTGCCGGGCAGCCTGGTGGCCTTTACGAACGGGTCCTACGCGTACGCCTGCCGGATCCTGCGGGCCCTGGGGATCGACGACATCGTCACGGACCTGTTCACCATCGAGTACATGGACTTCGTGCCCAAGCCGCTGCCCTGGGCCTACCGCAAGGTCATGCAGCAGTACGGGGGGGCGCCGGCCGACTACCTGGTGGTGGACGACAGCGTCGCCAATGTCCGCACAGCGGCCCGTCTGGGCATGGGCGCCCTCATCGTGGGGTCCGAGGACCCGGAAGGTTTTGTCTTGAGCATCCCCAGCATATATGAGATACCACGGGTGGTCAGTCACTGACGGGCCGCGTGATATCTCGTGAAGGAGCTGGCATGGATGTGTTCGTCACCGGTGTCGCCGGGTTCATAGGGTTTCACCTCTCACAGCGCCTGCTCGCCGAAGGGCACCGGGTGTCCGGCATGGACAATCTGAACCCGTACTACGACCCGGCCCTCAAGCGGGACCGCCTCGCGTTGCTCACGCCCCATCACGGCTTTTCCTTCACCGAGCTCGATCTCGCGGACCGCGCAGGCATGGAGCAGGTGTTCGCGCAGAACCAGTTCGACGTGGTGGTGCACCTGGCGGCCCAGGCAGGGGTCCGCTACAGCATCGACAACCCCCACGCCTACGTGGACTCCAACCTCACCGGGTTCCTGCACATCCTGGAGGGATGCCGGCACTCGGCCGTGGGCCACCTTGTCTTCGCGTCGTCGTCCTCCGTGTACGGCGCCAACGTGAAGATGCCGTTTTCGGTGCATGACAACGTGGACCACCCCATCTCGCTCTACGCGGCCACCAAGAAGGCCAACGAGCTCATGGCCCACACCTATGCGGCGCTCTACGGCATCCCCTGCACGGGCCTGCGGTTTTTCACGGTCTACGGGCCCTGGGGCAGGCCCGACATGGCCCTGTTCAAGTTCACCAGCGCCATCCTCGAGGGCAGGCCCATCGACATCTACAACCACGGCGACATGCAGCGCGACTTCACCTACATCGACGACATCGTCGAGGGGGTGTACCGGGTCATGGGACTCGTGCCCGGTCCGGACCCGGACTGGAGCGGATCCGATCCGGACCCGGGCGTCAGCTTCGCCCCGTACCGCATCTTCAACATCGGGGGGTCCCACCCGGTGGGCCTCATGCACTTCATCGAGGTCCTGGAGCGGGCATTGGGCAGACAGGCGGCCAAGAACATGCTGCCGCTGCAGCCCGGAGACGTGAAGGCGACGTGCGCGGACGCCCTCGACCTGGAGGAGGCCGTGGGGTTCAGGCCCCTGGTGCCGGTGGAGACGGGGATAGAGCGGTTCGTCGAGTGGTACCGGTCCTATTACCGGGTCTGATGCGCCTGCTTGAGGATGGTCTCCGAGGGCAGGTCCGCTTCCAGGATGAACTTCAGGATCTGGTCCTGGTAACTCTCGGCGCCGCCAAGGAACTCGATGCCCACCTGGGTCTTGTCCAGCACGCTCTCGCTCCGCACCGAGCGGACCACGCCCGAGGCCTTCACCGGCCCCTGGGGCAGGTTGATCCAGATGCTGGAGAGGCTCATGCCCTCGATCAGGGGTGTCTTGTCGTTCAGGACCTCCACGCCCATGCCCTCGATGCTGATGTCCCACACGAAGACCTTGATCTTCTCTGTGCTGATGGGGTGGACGATGGTGGCGGTGATGGGCTCTGCGCCCGTGACCAGGTACCTGAGCACGCTGCGCCTGCTGATGTAGCGCACCGCGTCGGGCCACGTGGTCTCCAGGATGTTCTTGATGATGTCGTTGATCCTGGCCGTGAACAGCATGACGTCGATGCCCTTGAAAAGGTAGAAGGGGTACACCATGTCGATCTGGGGCTGGAAGGGGAGCCGCAGGTCGGATATCCGCACGATGCGCAGCACCATGTTGTCCTGCTCGGGCCTGAGATAGAAGAACTCCGCGGGGATGGCCTTCTGGCGGTGGATCATGAGCATGTCCCCGAAGCCGCGGGAGAGCGTCTTGATATTGGTGAAGATCTGGCAGATCTGCTCCTTGTCGGTGATGATCCTGTTGCTGTCCGGCACGGCCTCGTTGAGCTGGGCAAAGGCCTCGATGGGCGTGTCAGCCGGTGAGAAGTCGATGCCCACGCGGGAGGGGACCCCTGTCCCCAGGTATGCGATGCGGCCGGAGATGGCGGTGGCGATCACCTTTCCCTTCTTCTCCAGGGTTTCGATGTCGATCAGCGTCCCTTTGTGAAGCAGGGAGAACCCGTCCTTGACCAGGATCCCCATGCCCCCGATGGAGATGTCCACCACGGGGAACAAGAAGGTGTTCTCGCCGATCCTGGCCCGTGCCTGGAGTTCCTCCCAGGCCTGGGTCTTCTTGCGTTTGCTCTCTCGCTTTTCCATCTAAGGCTCTCATCGGAAAGCCGAGCCGGAAAACTTTAGGGTTTGTCCGTGCCCTCCAGGTGCCGGCGTGGGATAAAAATAGACCCGGCAGATCAAATAGTTGTATGCGGCCATGGCAGGGAAGAAGGGCCGCTCCCGGCGCCCCGGTGAGAAGAAAAAAAGAAAAAACCCCCGGTTTGCACCGGGGGCTGGGTTCGCATCCAGAGTGCCGTGCCGTCTGGAGGCAGCGTTCAATTGCCCTTGTACACGGGTGTCCTCTTCTCCATGAACCCGGTCATGGTTTCGGCGAGGTCCTCGGAGGGCAGGATCATGGCGCTGCGGGCGGCCACGTACTCGAGCCCGTCGGCGATGCTCTTGCCCCGGCAGAAGTTGAGCACCTCCTTCGCCCCCTGGACGGCGAGCGGCGCCATCTTCGCGATCTCGTCGGCGAGGTCCTGTGCGCCCTTCAGGAGCGCCTCCCGGTCTGGGTACACCTCGTTCACCAGGTTCACCTCCTTGGCCCGCTTCGCATCGATGAACTTGGCCGTGAACGCGAGTTCCCGGGTGACGCCCTGTCCCACGATGTGCGGCAGGCGCTGGAGCACGCCCACGTCGGCGATGATGGACACCGCGGCCTCGCGCAGCGAGATCTTCGCGTCCTCGGACGCCAGGCGGATGTCGCAGGCCGAGGCCAGGTCAAGGGCCGCGCCGATGCAGTACCCATGGAAGCAGCAGATGACCGGCTTGGAGCACTTCTCCACGCAGGTCATGGCGTCCTGGAGGGGGAAGATGTCGTGGAACAGCCTCACCTTGCCCTTCGCGCTCATGTCCCAGTTCTTCATGGTGGGAATCATGGGGGCCATGCCCATGAGGTCGATGCCCGTGCTCAGGTCCTTGCCCTCACCGGCGATGACGGCCACGCGGATGTCGTCGTCGCGGTCGATGTCGGCAAAGATGGGAATGATCTCGGTCCATGCATCCGGTCCCATGGCGTTTTTCTTCTCGGGCCTGTTCAGGAAAACCCATGCAACGGCTTCCTTCTTCTCTACCTTGTAGAACTTGTAGTTGGTCGTCATGGTCGGTATCCTCCTCTCGTGCCAAGGGTAAATGGTTCCTGAAGGCTTGTCAAAGGTTAAATCTAACCTTTAAGGTTGCCGGGAACCCCCTTTCCCGCCATGGACATGCAGGGGCTCCCACCTTGACAAACCACACGAGGCTCACTACCCTAAGGGTATCACCGAGACAAAGGAACCGCTATGCCCATCTATGAGTATGAGTGTACGAAGTGCGGCAAGGTGTTCGAGGCCCTGGTGCCCATGGGCGCCAAGGACGCACCCCCGTGCCCGACCTGCAGCAGCCGCCGCGTGAAGAAGAAGATCTCCATGATAGCCACGGGAAAGGGGGGCTGCACGTCCTGCGCCTCCTCCTCGTGCTCCTCCAAGGGCTTCTCCTGAGGGTAGGGACCGTCCAGGCCCGGTCAGGGCCTACGCAAAGAGGTTCTTCAGGACGATGGTCTCTTCCCGCTTCGGCCCCACGGAGACGATGGCGGCCTTCACGGCGAGCCTGTCCTCGATGTAGCCGATATACCGCCTGCAGTTCCCGGGCAGCTCCGCAAAGGACTTGATGTCGCTGAGCGGCTCCTCCCACCCCGGGAGTTCCTCGTAGACCGGCTCCAGGTCGGTGTGCATCTCGAGGTTGGCGGGCATGTGCTCCATGATCCCGCTTCCCGTGCGGTACGCGGTGGCCACCCTGATGGTTTCGAACCCCGAGAGCACGTCGAGCTTGGTGATGGCCAGGTAGGAAATGGTGCTCAGGCGCACGGAATGGCGCAGGGCCACGAGGTCGAGCCAGCCGCACCGGCGGGGCCTGCCGGTGGTTGCCCCGTATTCGCCGCCGAAGGCCCGCAGGCGTTCGCCGGTCTCGTCGGTGAGCTCCGTGGGCAGGGGGCCGCCCCCCACGCGGGTGGTGTACGCCTTGCAGATGCCCAGCACCGTGTCGATGGTGGTGGGGCCGATGCCCGATCCCACACACGCGTGGCCGGCCACGGTGTTGGACGAGGTGACGTAGGGGTAGGTCCCGAAGTCCATGTCCAGGTTCGCCCCCTGGGCGCCCTCGAAGAGCAGGTGCTTGCCGCTCTTCATGGACGCGTCCAGCAGCAGCGAGGCGTCCTTCACGAAGGGTTTCAGGGCGCTGCCCATCCTGGCGGAGCGTTCCAGCAGGCTGTCCCTGTCGATGGGCTTGAGCCTGAGGATCTTGGTGATGTACTCCTGCTTCTCCTCCAGGACCGCGTCGAGCTTCTTCCTCAGCACGCCCTCGTTCACCAGGTCGATCATCCTGATGCCCACCCGGCGCGCCTTGTCCTCGTAGGCCGGTCCTATGCCGCGGCCCGTGGTCCCCAGGCCCTGGGTGGAGTCGCGGGCGCTGTCGATGATGCGGTGGTACGGCATGATCACGTGGGCACGGTCGCTGATGGCCAGGGTGTCCGGGGACACGTCGTACCCCTTTGTCTGCAGGGCGCCGATCTCGTCCAGGAGGATCTCCGGATCGAGCACCACGCCTGAGCCGATGACGCAGACCTTGCCCGGGTGGAGGATGCCCGA
>JAKPQL010000073.1 GCA_029547045.1 Deltaproteobacteria bacterium
ATCTCGAAGGGCTTCCGTGCCGACATCTCCAGGGTCTCACGGCCGAAATACTCGGCAATGGGCCTGCCGTTCACGCTCATCTCCCCGGTGCCCGGCGTGAGCCAGACCCTGGCGGTGGCATTCTTCCTGCGTCCGGTGGCGTACGTCTTCTCTGCCATACTCGTTCTTCCCTCTTACAGATTGATCGCCTGAGGCTTCTGGGCCTCGTGCGGATGGTTCGCGCCGGCATACACCTTGAGCTTCCTGAACATGGCCCTGCCGAGGCTGTTCTTCGGCAGCATGCCCTTCACCGCGTGTCTGATCACCTCTTCGGGCTTCTTCTTGAGGGTGTCCTTCACGGTGGCGCTCTTGAGGCCTCCCATGTATCCGCTGTGGCGGTAATACGTCTTCTGCTCGACCTTGTCGCCGGTGAGCTTCACCTTCTCGGCATTGACGACGACCACGAAATCGCCCACATCGGAATGCGGGGTGAACTCCGGCTTGGTCTTGCCCCTGAGGATGGATGCGGCCTGCACGGCCAGCTTGCCGAGCACCATGTCGGTGGCGTCGATCAGCACCCAGCCCCTGTCCACCTCGCCCTTCTTTGCTTGAAATGTACCCATTGCGCACTACTCCTTAGCTCGTCAAATAGGGCACGGATATAACTGAAAGACTTATCCGTTGTCAAGTGCCGATGCATCACTGCGGTGGCCCCCGGGGACTGCCGGAGTGTGACAGAGCGCGGACCGCCTTTCCAGCGATACTTCCCGTTCCCTCTGCATCGCGCCGAAAGACCCCTTCGGGCTATCTCCCGCACGCCTCTCGCAGGCGCCTGCCGAAGCGGGTGAACCGGGTCCTGCTCCGGCTGTTCTCCACGCCGAGCCTCAGTGCCCGGGCTGAGCCGATGGTCAGGACCAGGTCCCTGCCCCGGGTCACGGCCGTGTAGAGCAGGTTGCGGGCCAGCATGACATAGTGCTGGGTGTGCACGGGCAGGACCACGGCCGGATACTCCGACCCCTGGGCCTTGTGGATGGTGGTGGCGTAGGCCACCACCAGGTCCTCGGCATCGGCTGCATGGTAGAACACGACGCGGTCGTCGAAGACCACCTGGAACGATCCGTCGGTTTCGTTCACGTCCACCAGGCGGCCGATGTCCCCGTTGAAGACGTCCAGCTCGTAGTTGTTCCGGGTCTGCATGACCTTGTCGCCCACGCGGAACTCCGTGCCCCCCCTGCGGTATGGCCGGCCCCTGGGGTTCAGGGCGAGCTGCAGGCGCCTGTTCAGGTTCTCCACCCCGAGGATGCCCCTGTGCATGGGGCTGAGCACCTGCACGTCCGTGACGGGGTCGAAGCCATACTCGCCGGGCAGCTCCACGCTCACCTGGCGGATCACCTCGTCCAGGACCTTCTCCGCGTCTTCCTCGGGGATGAAGCGGTAGTCTCCGCCCTCCGGAAGGACCTCGGGCATGAGGCCCCGGTTGATGCGGTGGCTGTTCACGATGATGCTGCTTGCCAGGCCCTGCCGGAAGATGGCGTCCAGACGCACCACGGGCAGCACCCCGGAGGTGACGATGTCCTTCAGGCAGTCTCCGGGCCCCACCGAGGGCAGCTGATCCGCGTCCCCCACACACACCAGGGTGGTACCCGGGGAGACGGCCCCCAGGAGGTGGTGCAGGAGCACGATGTCCACCATGGAGAACTCGTCCACGATGATGAGGTCGGCCTCCAGGGGGTCGCTCCCGTCGCGCTGGAAGGCGCCCGTGCGGGGGTTGAACTCCAGGAGCCGGTGGATGGTGCTGGCCTCGCCCCCCGTGGCCTCGGTCATTCGCTTGGCCGCCCTGCCCGTGGGCGCGCACAGGAGGATCCGCGCCTCGGCCTGCCGGAACATGTGGAGTATGGCCGCGATGGTGGAGGTCTTGCCCGTGCCGGGCCCGCCCGTGAGCACCATGCACGTGCTCGCAGCCGCGCACTCCACCGCCTCCTTCTGCCTTGGGGAGAGCTCGATGCGGAGCGAGTCCTCCATCCAGGCCACGGCGCGGCGCGCATCCAGGCCGACCGTCGCCTTCGGCGCCGCCACGAGGGCTGCCAGGCTCAAGGCGGCGCCCCTTTCCGCCTCGTACAGGGCTCCATGGTACACCGCGTCCTCGGGCCGGTTCTTGTCAGCTGCCTTTTCCACGTGCACGCCGTTCTCCGACTCGAGGTCGGCCAGGTGAGCGAGGATCGCCTCGGCACCGGTGCGGAGCAGCTTCTCCGCCTCCTCCAGGAGCAGGGACCGGGGGAGATAGACATGTCCCTGCATGGAGGATCTCTCCAGCAGGTGGAGTATGCCCGCGCGGATCCTCTCCGGCGAGTCCGGGGCTATGCCCGCCTTCATGGCGATGCGGTCCGCGGTGAGGAACCCCACGCCCGGGATGTCCACGGCGAGCCGGTAGGGGTTGGTCCTGACGACATCGATGGTGTGTGCCTCGTACCGCTTGAACACCCTGGCGGCGAGCCCTGCGGTGATGCCCTGGCTGTAGAGGAACACGAAGGTGTCCCGCCGGCTGAGGTGGTCGGCCCATGCCCTGAGGATGGCATCGGCCCGCTTCCTGCCTATGCCCGCCACCTCCCGGAGCCGGTGGGGCTCTGCGTCTATGACGTCGAAGGTGTCCATGCCGAAGGCATCCACGATGCGGCGGGCGAGTTCGGGCCCGATCTCGTCGATCTCGCTGGCCAGGTAGGCCCGGATGCCGTCCGCGGTCACCGGGGGCCTGGCCTCGAACTCGCTGGCCTGGAACTGGGGGCCGTACCGGGGATGGTCGGTCCAGGTCCCCTTGAACTGGTAGAGGTCACCCTCCCGGGGCGCCGGCATATGGGCCACCACGGTGACAGACTCCCCCGCCTCGCCCAGGAGCCTGACCCGGGCGATGGTGTAGCCCGTGTCGTCCCGGTGGTAGCGTACGTGCTCGATGACGCCGGAGAGCACGACCGCCTGCTCATCGAGGCCGCCGATTCCCCGGGCATCCCCCGTGCTGGTGGAATCCTTTCGCATCCGCCCATCTCCCCGCTGTCCTCCCTGTCCGGGGTCGGGGCCTTCGGCCCGCCCCGACGGCACAGGTTCGTTCCGCACCGGTTGTAGCACAAAAGCCCTGCGGCCATGAAAGGAAAACCTCGGTCACGGCGCACGGGACGGATCACGCACTGGCGCCTGGGGTTCTCCCTCATTATTATACGGCACAGGATGTCACTGGTATGAAATGCGGAGGTAAGACAGCGTCATGGCCCGAGCGGCGCGAGTGGTGGAGCCCGGCCGTCCCCACCACGTGATCCAGCGGGGCAACAGGCGGCAGCGGGTGTTCTTCCGGGACGAGGACTACCGAGCATACCGGGGACTGGTGGCCCACTGGTGCACCTTCTACGGGGTGGAGGTGTGGTGCTACTGCCTCATGCCCAACCATGTGCACCTTCTAGCCGTCCCCTGTTCCGCGGATGCCCTGTCCCGGGCCTTCGGCCAGGCCCACCGCAGGTACACCCGCATGATCAACGCCCGCCACGGCTGGAAGGGGCACCTCTGGCAGGGCAGGTTCACGTCAGTCGTGGTGGACGGAAATTCACTGCTGGCCGCTGCCCGCTACATCGAGATGAACCCGGTGCGCGCAGGCCTGGCGGCCAGGCCCGAGGACTATGCCTGGAGCAGCGCAGGGGCCCACGTGGACGGCAGGCCCGACTGCCTGGCCCGGGGTGGCCCCTTCGCCGGCATCCTCCCCCAGTGGCGCGAATTCCTGGAGGGTCTGCCCCACAGGGGACCAGTCGCACGGTACAGTGCTCCAGGGGAGGGGCACCGCACCACCCCTGCCATCGAACAGGAGGTATCATGGAAAAACAGATAACCCAGGACGACGTCATATACTTCATCGTGACGGATCGTTTCTTCGGCCGGGACAAGCGCTCGGTGGATGGATCGGACACAAGCATCCACGGCGGCACCCTGGACGGGATCGTGGAGAAGCTCGACTACCTCGGCGAGCTCGGCGTGACCGCCATCTGGGTGACGCCGGTGTACGAGAACATCGAGCGCTCGGGCTCCACGGAGCCGTACCACTACTACTGGCCGAGCCGGTTCGACCGGATGGACGCCCGGCTGCTCGACGGCACCCGGCTGCCCCGATCCACGGCCATGAAGACCTTCGGCAGGTTCGTGAACCTGTGCCAGGCAAAGGGCATGAAGGTGATCCTGGACATGGTGGTGAACCACGCCGGCTACGGCGCCGCCGCCAACTTCGACCCTGCGTGGTTCAATGTGGGGGGCTCCGGCGACATCAAGGGCGAGCTGTCCGGGCTCCCGGACTTCAACCACGACAACCCCCAGGTGCTGGATTACTTCATCAGCACCATCGAGGACTGGATTACCAGGGGCAGGGTCACCAACATCCGCATGGATACGGCCAAGCATGTGGAGCCCAAGTTCTGGCACTACTTCAAGTCGCAGATCCACGGCCGGTACCCCGACGTGTACCTGCTGGGCGAGGTGCTGTTCGAGGGCAGGGAGAACATCAAGGACCTGCTCATGTACCAGAACTACCACGACTTCCACTCCATCTTCGACTTCCCCCTGTGCACGGCCCTGCGGTCTACCCTCATCTATGACGACAGCCTCCGCTCCTGGCTCGCCCGGCCGCGCCTGCACGACCAGGAGCCCCTGGGTGTGCTCGACGACGACAACCCGTTCAAGGGCGGGTACCGCAACGCCAACGCCCTGGTCACCCTGCTGGACAACCACGACCTGGAGCGGCGCATCATGAGCCACGCCAGGACAAGGCACCCGGGAGAGGGCGCCGGGCTGGACCGGGCCAGGAAGGTCACCAGGCTCTGCCTGGGGGCACTGTTCACCATCCGGGGCATACCCCAGCTCTACTACGGCACCGAGCTCGGGCTCGAGGGGTGGAAAACGCCGCAGGGCGACTGCGACCTGCGCCGCGACTTCCCCTGGCAGGTCATTGGGCCGGACAACCACCCGAGACCCGAGTTCGACAGGGAGCGCGAGATCTACGAGTGGACCCGCGACCTCATCCGGCTGCGCAGAGGCAGCCCGGCGCTCAAGTACGGGACCACCATCACCCTGTGGTCGGACGACCTGGTGTATGCGTTCCTGCGCATCGCCACGGACGACGTCTGCTTCGTGATCATCAACAACGGCTATGAACGGATGCCCGTGCCCATCCGGGTGAACCTGAATCCGGGGGTCGTCCCTGAGCGGATCATCGACATGGCGACGCGGGGGCTGAGACACTGGATGACCGGCGAACCCCTGACGGTGCAGGGCGGCTGCGCGGTGGTGACGGTGGAAGGAAAGACCATCGACATATACTGCCGGGGCGACGCCTGATTCCGCGGCCCCGGCGGGGTGGAACGGGGTGACGACCTCAGTGCAGGGTGCCTGACGCCTTCAGCAGCATGACATACACGTCATCCTGGGTCCTGGGGCTGCACAGCTCCACCTTTTCCCTGATGTAGCCGGCGGTCTCGCTGACATCCCGCTCGAACCAGTCGTCGCAGCCCTCCTGGGTGATGTCGCTCTCGATGAGCCCGGCGGAGATGCTCAGCTGGTTCATCACCTCCCTGCTGGGGGTCTCGGGGTTGCAGAGCACTTCCAGACACAGCTTCTGGATGGCATCGACCTTGCGCATGCATACCTCCCTCTGGTGCCCATTGTTTCAAAACCCTTTCTGTGGACATGCATCCATAGCGTGAACCCGTCATTACACTCTATCGGGAGGATGGCGTATTCCATAAGCCCCCGCAGCTTTGGACGAATGCCGTTATCCGATGGTCACAGGGGGCATGTATCTACCTGGCCAGGTCAACCCCCTCCGAGAGCGTCACGAACCGTACGCCCCTCTTTTTCAGCAGCGGGACGGCTTCCATGACGCCATGGCGTGTCTGGCCTTCGGGGTGGTTCATGTGCAGGATGACGATGGCACCCGGCGGGGCTGCAAGGAGCGCATCCCTCACCTGCTCCCGGGTGTAGGTGGCGCCGGCGTCACCCAGCACGCTGAAGCCCGCCACGACATATCCCAGTGACCTGGCCACCTGCACGCCGATGTCGTCGCAATAGGCCGTTCCCGGGCGATAGAAAACAGGCCTGCTGCCCGTGAGGGCCGTGATCATGCGGCCGCTGAGCTCGATCTCGTCCACCAGGTCGGCCACCGTGGAGGGACCCTGGATGCCGTAGGCCCATCGGCCCGTGACCGAGCAGGGCCTGTGGAGCAGACCATGGTTGGCGATCTCGAACAGGGGTTCTGCAGCGAGCGCCCGGAAGGCATCAGGGTTGGCCAGCATCCACCGGGCATTCATGAAGAGCGTGGCAGCGACCTGTTCCTCCTCGAGGAACCTGATCAGCTCGGCATCGTAACCGCTGCTGAGGGGCCCACCGCAGGCGTCGAAGGTGAGCGCCATGACATTGTGATCGGTGTCGAGCCGTGTCAGTACGCCGTCCACTGCCTGGCCCCACTGGCACGGGACCCTGTCTTGGAACTCCCCGGAAAGCCTGGCCCGCATACGGGCATACCCGCCCTCCAAGGCATCGTCCGAAGCGCCTGGCACCGCCTGGGCGCCGGAGCGCTGAATCCCGCCGAGGACCGTACAGCCGGCAAGGAGCAGCACGCCGAGCCCGAAGGCCACGCAGAGCATTTCCCTGAAGCATCTCCACCGGATATCTACGGGCAGCATCATGACATACCTCGTTCTGTGCATATCCTGGCCCCAATACCACACATCGGCACCGGCAGGTATCCTCATGCGCGCAGACCAGCGGGCACCTCCCCGGTCGAACGTTTCATGCAATCCGGTTCGACATTCCATTGAACGGAACCAGCGTGCCCGTGCTCCTGACTGGGCAGCAAACTGAGCCTGGGTTCATTCAATCATCAATGATATCAGTCAACTTGATGGTGCTTCGCGCTTCATCTCCAAGGTTGGCACGCTGTGTGCTCTATTGAGGTCATCAAGCAACCCTGAAGGAGGACAGTGAACATGAAAAGGACAATCCAGACGATAATCGTGGCAATGTTCGTGGTGATGATCACCGGCACCTTCGCCTTCGCAGCCGCAGCGACCTCGGGCGGGAACAGCTTCCCCTACTTCCACCTCGGCTGCCTGATCATGGGCGGGCTCACCATCATCTCCCTCAAGCACCGCTACCCGAAGATCTACCTCACCGAGGCGGTGGGCTCCTTCGCCATGTACGCGGTCCTCGTGGCCCTCTTCACGGCCCCGGTCATCGAGATGGTCAAGGGGATGGTGAGCTGAAGCATCATCGAGAAGAACATTCCAGCCCCGTTGAGGGGATATCCCAGAGGGGAGCCTGGTGTGATGGCTCCCCTCTTCATTCCTGCCTGCCTGCTACCGTCCCATAGAGCCCTTGTGCACGGTCCTCTTGAGGAACTCACCTGCTTGAGGTATGATGACCGGTACAGGGTGAACATCGTCGATGAAGCAGCGTTTCACAGCTTGTCCGGTTGACGGTGCGTTTTGAAGTCCATACCCGTACTTTGCACCACACAGGAGGTTTTACCATGGCAGGTTCAGTCAATAAGGTCATCCTCATCGGCCGTCTGGGAAAAGACCCGGAGATGCGGTTCACACCGGGCGGGAGGGCGGTCACCAATTTCACCCTGGCTACCAACGAGAACTGGACGGACCAGAGCGGAGAGCGCCAGGAGCGCACCGAATGGCACCGCGTGGTTACCTGGGGCAAGCTGGCGGAGAACTGCGCCAAGCTCCTGAACAAGGGTAAGCAGGTCTACGTGGAAGGCAGGCTGCAGACGCGCTCCTGGGATGACCGCGACGGCAACAAGCGCTACACCACCGAGATCGTGGCCAATGCCATGCAGATCCTCAGCCCCATGGAGGGCGGTGCCCGGGGGAGCATGGCGGATGAGGGTGCAGATCTCGGGAGCGGTGAGCCCATCCCGGGTTCCCCGGAATTCGACGACGTCCCCTTCTAGAGGGACTGCCACCCCACCCGAGAATAATTCTGTCCCGGCTGCTGGCAGGGATACCCTCTGTCAGCAGCCGGTGTATTCAGTCAACCCTGTATAATCGTCAGGTTTCTCATAGTTGTTCCTTATGATTGAATACAAGCGGTGGTTATTATATGTAATTAATTAATGTAGTTATATGGCTCTTTACCCTTCTGCATTATTCTTAATGTATTCGTTTGAATACATTTTCATGTGCCTTCCCCTTCCCTTCACGCCCCCTTCGGACTATGATGACCGCCATGGAGCAGCCATCCATCTTTGACTACCTCGACTACCGGGCCTTCCTGCAGGACCTGTTCGAGTTCAGGAAGCAGGGCGACCGGGGGTTTTCCCACCGGTCCTTTTCCCAGCGGGCAGGCTTCGCCTCGCCCAATTTCCTCAAGCTGGTCATGGCCGGCCAGAGGAACCTCACCACCGCGAGCCTGGCCAGGGTCGTCAAGGGCTTCGGCCTGAAGAAGCAGGAACGGGAATACCTCGAAAACCTGGTGTACATGAACCAGGCAGCCACCCACGACGAGAAGAACCACTACTATGCAAAGCTCATGCGGCTCAGGTCCAACTCCCGGGTCAAGCTCATCGACAAGGCCTGCTACGAATACCTGTCCACCTGGTACTGCCCGGCCGTGCGGGAGGTCATAACCTTCGGCGGAGGGCGCCTCTCGGCCGCGGATATCGCATCGCTGCTCGTGCCGGGCGTGTCCGTGAGGGACGTGGAGCGGGCCCTGAGAGTGCTCCTTGACCTCGGCCTGATCCGCAGGACCGAAGACGGCGCGTGGCAGCAGTGCGACAAGGCCCTGACCACGGGCCCACAGGTGCAGATGCTTGGGTCGGCCAATTTCCACCGGGAAATGATCCGGCTCGCAGCTGAAGCCATCGAGCGGTTCCCTGCCGCAGAACGCGACATCGGCGCCCTCACCCTGGGCATCCCGGCCGAACGCTTTGCCGAATTCAGGAATCGCATCATGGCGTTCCGCAGGGAGCTCCTTGCCATGGCCTGCGAAGACGACCGGCCGGACCGGGTCATCCAGGTGAACATCCAGCTGTTCCCCCTGACGAAACCTTACAGGAAGGAGAATGGGCAATGAACATGCATGCTCGCAATGCAATGACGGAGGCGGTACGGATCGCGGGGCTCCTGGTCATGGTACTCGTCCTGGGGTGCTCGGGGGGGACCGAGGTGGGCAACCCCACCGCATCGGGGGTCGTGGCCTTTGACAGCAGCGAGGCCCTCGAGTCCTACCTCAAGGAACAGCTCGCATCCACTGTGGTCCCCCGGAACGTGGCGGACGCAGCGGCCATGGAGGGCGACTTCCAGGCAGGCTCATACTCCACCACCAACCTCCAGGAAGCCTCCGCGGACGAGTCGGATACCGTGAAGAACGACGGGGAACACCTCTACATCGCCCGTCAGGGCGAGGTGGCGGTGGTGCAGGCCATGCCCGCCGGCAACGCCCGCGTGGTGAGCAGGGTCCCCATCGACGGCACCGTGGACTCGCTGTACCTGTCGGACAACCTGCTCATCGTATTCGCCGTACCAGCCGGGTCAGCCTGGTCCCAGCACCCGGACGACCGCATCACCGTGGGCATGCCCTCATGGATCCCGGACACGGCCAGAACGTGCGTGCTCATCTACGACGTGACAGACCCCGCCTCTCCCACAAAGCGCAGGGAAGTGGAGATCGAGGGAGTCCTGGCGAGCTCGCGTATCGTGGGGGGCAGGCTCCACGTTGTCCAGCAGTTCCTGCCCGTGCTCCCGGCCCTGGACTCTGAATACAACGGAACCCAGGGGGACCTGAGCAATGCGGTGTCAGGCAATGCAGGCGCCCTGGACGACCTCACCCTGGACGACCTGATCCCGTCCTACACGGTTGTGGACGGGCAGGGCGAGCGGTCCCCGGAGGAGCCCCTCGTCACCTACCGGGACTTCTACCGCCCCACAGACCCGGAAGGCGGCAGCATCGTCACCATCACCACCTTCGACCTCGAGGATGTCGCACTGCCCTTCTCCAGCGTGGGGTTCGTCGGAGACGTCCACACGGTCTATGCATCCACCGACGCCCTGTTCCTGCTCTCCAACTCCTACGTGGAAAACGGGAGCACCTGGTCCTGCCGCACCCTCATCCACCGGTTCAGCCTGGACGACCTGTCCGACATCGCCAGCGGCACCGTGGAAGGCTGGATCGTCAACCAGTTTTCCCTGGGCGAGTACAACGGCGTGCTCCGCATCGCCACCACCGACTCCCTGAACGACCCGCCGGGCGTCACCAACACGGTCTTCTGCCTGCGGCAGAACGGTACCGGCCTGGAGGTCGCGGGCCGCATCGACGACATCACCCCGGGCGAGAGGATCTACTCGGCCCGGTTCATCGAAGACCGCGGGTACCTCGTCACCTTTGTCCAGGTGGACCCCCTCATCACCCTGGACCTGTCGGACCCGGAGCGACCTGCCATCCTGGGTGAGCTGGTCCTGCCCGGATACTCCACCTACATCCACCCGGTGGACGATGACACCCTCATCACCCTCGGCGTGAACACCGTGGAGCACGAGGGAATGGTCGTGAGCGACGGCGTGCAGCTCTCGCTCTTCGACGTGAGCGAACCTGAAGTCCCCGTGCTCGTGGACAGGGTCACCATCGGGGACAGCGGCACGAGCTCGGAGGCCCTGTGGAACCACAAGGCCTTCACCTTCCTCCCGGATGTGGGCCTCATCGCCTTTCCCATCGACATCTACGAGACCTCGGCAGGCGATGACTGGTGGTCCATGGGCGGCTACACCTTCTCCGGGCTCTACGTGTATCGCATGGATGGATCCTCGGGTTTCACCTTCCTCGGCCGCATCGACACGCAGCCCGGTGAGGACTGGTTCTACAGCACCTGGACGCGGGGAGTCTTCATGGGCGACAGCGTGCATGCCGTGCGTGCCGACGAGGTGAAGTCCGCCTACGTGAACGACATCGGGCACACCATCAGCACACTTTCTCTGGAATGATATCCCCTCCCGGCAGGGGCGGCAGCGCCGGCGCCCCTGCCGACACAGCACCGCCAGGGATTCCTCATCCAGGAGATGGCTGTACGGACAGCTCTTCCCTGACCGTCCGTGTACCCCCTCGGCAGGCACCCCGTGCTGTTCCCTCACCCTCTCCTCGCTTGACACCCCCACCCCCATGGGATACATCTCCAGGCAGGCACAGGCCCTTTTCGAGGCACCAGGGCCAGGCCGGAACGGGGAAAGGGGCCATGAACAGCGTCACCATCGGGAACATCACCATGGGCAGCGGCACGCTGGTCCTCATCGCGGGGCCGTGCGTCATCGAGTCACGGGACCATGCCCTGTTCATGGCCCAAGGCATCCGGGACATCACGGCCAGGATCGGCATGCCCTGCATCTTCAAGGCATCCTTCGACAAGGCCAACCGCTCCTCCCTGGACTCCTACCGCGGCCCGGGACTGGAAAGGGGCCTGGAGATCCTCGCCGAGGTGAAACAGGAGCTCGGCATGCCGGTGCTCTCGGACATCCACGAGCCCGACCAGGCGCAGGCAGCCTCCGAGGTCCTGGACATGATCCAGATCCCGGCCTTCCTGTGCCGCCAGACCGACCTGCTGGTGGCCGCGGGAAGGACCGGCAAGCCCGTGAACATCAAGAAGGGACAGTTCATGGCCCCCTGGGACATGGCACACGCAGCAGCCAAGGTGACGGGCACGGGCAACCAGGCCGTGGCCCTCACCGAGCGCGGCACCACGCTGGGCTACAACAACCTCGTGTGCGACCTGCGGAGCCTCGCCTTCATGCGGGACCTGGGCTACCCGGTAGTCCTGGACGTGACCCACAGCCTCCAGCTCCCGGGCGGCAGGGGTTCTTCGTCCGGAGGCACGGCCGAGCTCATCGAGCCGCTCGCCCGGGCCGGCGTGGCCTTCGGCCTGGACGGCATCTTCCTCGAGGTGCACGACGACCCGGCCCACGCCAAGAGCGACGGCCCCAACAGCCTGCGCCTCGACCGGCTGGAACCACTGCTCGTGCAGCTCACAAGAATCCGGGAGGCCCTCCCATGAGCACCATCTCCTGCCTGGTCCTCGACGTGGACGGCGTGCTCACGGACTCGCGCATCTACATCAGCGACTCCGGAGAGGAGACCAAGGCCTTCAACAGCAAGGACGGCCACGGCCTGAAGCTCCTCCTGCGCATGGGTATCGAGGTGGTCATCCTCACCGGCAGGTCCTCCCGGGTCGTGGAGCACCGCGCCAAGGACCTGGGCATCACCCACGTGATCCAGGGGTCCAAGGACAAGAAGGCGGCCCTGATCGACCTGGCGGAGCGCATCGGCATCGAGACGAAGCACATGGCCTACATGGGGGACGATGTGGTGGACCTCCCGCCCATGGCCCTGTGCGGCCTCACCTTCGCCCCGGCGGACGCCGTGGACATGGTGAGGGAACGGGCGGACGTGGTGACCGTGAACAGGGGCGGCCACGGCGCGGTGCGCGAGGCCGTGGAGATCCTGCTGAAGAGGCTGGGCCTGTTCGAACAGGCCATGGAACGCTATGTGGGGTAAACTGCTGCTCTTCTGCTGCGCCATCGCGGTCATGGTGTTCCTGCTCCGCTCCCAGGACACCGACAGGGTCGCGTCCACCCCTTCGGGCCCGGCTCTGTCCCGCCGGGCCGAGAACGTCGTCATGCTCGAACGCTCCCGCGAGACCGGCAGGACCCTGAAGATAGAGGCACGCAGGGTGGTGGAGACCGACGACGGCCTGTCGCGCTTTCGCGACTTCCGTCTCGAGCAGGAAGACGGCCCCGAGCTCTCCGGCATGGAGGCCACCTATGACCGATCCACCTCGCTCCTTGCCATCAGCGGGGACCTCACCATCGCCACCCCGGACGGGGGACGGGTCGTCATGAACGGCCTGAGCTGGGACAGGCAGAGCAATACGGCACACACGGACAATCCGGTCAGCATCGAGGCGGCAGGAGGGGTCATCACCGCCGAGAGGGCGTCCTTCAGCGACGGGTTCACCCGCATCGCACTCACAGGCAGGGTCCATGCGAAGATCATGCAGAATATTCTTGGTCATTAGCCTGCTCTGGGCCACGGCCCTGAACGCACAGGCCCTCAAGGCCTCCCCTGCGGCCACCGATATGGTGGACATCGAGGCCGACAGATTGGACGTGCACACCGGGAAGGGAACAGCCACATTCAAGGGGAACGTCAGGGCGGCCAGGACCGGCGTGACGGTCAGGGCCGATTCCATCACGCTGACCTACGACCAGAACACCCGCAAGGTAGGGCTCCTCGTGGCCGAGGGCGCCGTGTCCATCCGGTGGAAAGACAGGGAGGCGACCTGCAACAGGGTGGAGTACCGTCTCGCCACCGAGGTCATGGTGCTCACCGGCAACGTCCTCATCACCAGGGGCCGGGAGCGGCTCTCCGGCCAGAAGGTGACCCTCGACCTGAAGAACGACACCCAGGTCGTGGAGGGCGGCTCCGGCAGGGTGAGGGTCAGGGTGGACGCATCCGAAGGCACGGGGATCATGCAATGGGGGAGATGACGCTCAGGGCGGACCGCCTCGAAAAGAGCTACGGAAAGGCCCAGATCATCAAGGGCCTGTCCCTGCATTGCACCCCCGGCGAGGTCATCGGCCTCCTTGGCCCCAACGGAGCCGGCAAGACCACGACCTTCTACATGGTGGTGGGGCTCGTGCGGCCCGACAAGGGCACCGTGTCACTGGGCGGCGAGGACATCACGGACCTGGACCTCTCGGGAAGGGCCATGCGCGGCATCGGCTACCTGCCCCAGGAACCGTCCGTGTTCCGGGGGCTCAGCGTGGAGGACAACATCGCCGTACCCCTGGAGGCCCGGGGCCTGAAGGGATCCGCGCTGAAGGGGGAGCTCGACGCCATCGTGGCCGATTTCGGCCTCGACCATGTCCGGAGGAACGCCGGGATCTCCCTGTCCGGCGGCGAGCGGCGGCGGGTGGAGATCGCACGCGCCATGGCCCTGAAGCCAACCTTCATGCTCCTGGACGAACCCTTTGCCGGGATCGACCCCATCACGGTCAAGGATATCCAGGATATGATAGGAAACTTGAAAAAAATGGGAATCGGTGTCATTATTACCGATCATAATGTAAAAGAAACCCTGAAGATTTGCGACAGGGCATATATCATCCACCAGGGTGTTGTAATTGAGGAAGGAACTCCGGAACAGGTAGTTGCGAATGAGAAGGTCAGGCAGATCTATGTGGGCAGGGACTTTTCCCTGTAGAAGGAGCTGAGCGTGGCGCTGGAACTCAAGCAGCATCTCAAGCTGGCGCAGCAGCTCATCATGACGCCGCAGCTCCAGCAGGCCATCAAGCTCCTGCAGCTTTCCCGGCTCGAACTGAAGGAATACATCGATTCCGAGCTCGAGCAGAACCCCCTGCTCGAGGCAGACACTACCAAGGTCCGCGATGAGACCCCAGAGGCCATCGCCGAGCGCCAGCAGCTCAAGCAGCGCTGGGACGCATACCTGGAGACCTACGGCCAGGACAACATCCCGTACTACGAAGACGACGAACGGCCCTCCATCGAGTCCACCACCTCAAAACCCGAGGGCCTGCTCGACCACCTCCTGTGGCAGATCAGGATGAACGACTTCACGGACAAGGAGCGGGAGGTGGGCCTGTTCATCATCGGCAACCTTGACCACAACGGGTTCCTGTCCCTGGACACCCAGGCCATCTGCCAGGAGACCGGGGCGGATCCCGAAGTGGTGGAGAGCGCCATCGCCAAGGTACAGCGGTTCGACCCCCCCGGCATCGCGGCCCGCGACCTCAAGGACTGCCTCCAGATCCAGGCGCGCCTGCTGGGCCTGGAGGACTCCCTGGTGTGGAGGATCATCGGCTCCCACCTCAGCGACCTCCAGACCAAGAACTACCACAAGATCGCCCAGGAGCTCTCGTCCACCGTGGAGGAGGTGGCGAACGCGGCCCGGATCATCGTGAACATGGAGCCGAGGCCCGCCCGGGACTACTCGGACGAACCGCCCCAGTACGTGGTGCCGGACGTGTACGTGGTGAAGCTCGAGGGCGAGTACGTGGTGGTGCTCAACGAGGACGAGCTGCCCATGCTCAAGCTCAACCGGGAGTACCAGAGCATGATGAAGTCTGAGGCCATGGGCAAGATGGCCAGGGATTATCTCACCGAGTGCTACAAGTCGGCCCAGTGGCTCCTGAAGAGCATCCAGCAGCGGCAGAACACCCTGTGCAAGGTCACCGAGAGCATCGTCAAGTTCCAGCGCGAGTTCCTCGACCAGGGGATCACCCACCTGAAGCCCCTGGTGCTCAGGGACGTGGCTGACGACGTGGGCATGCATGAATCCACCATCAGCCGGGTGACATCTAATAAGTATGTGCATACCCCGCAGGGAACCTTTGAACTCAAGTATTTCTTCAACAGCGGCATATCAAAGAGTGACGGTAGTTTCGTGGCATCCCAGAGCGTGAAGAACGAGATCGAAAACATCATCAAGGCGGAGGATGTGAAGCATCCTCTGAGTGACCAGGCCATTGCTCATATACTGAAGGGGAAAGGGGTGAGGATCGCACGCAGGACCGTTGCCAAGTACCGTGAGCTGCTTGGGATTCTTCCGTCCAACCAGAGGAAGAAGCATTTCTGACAAGGCTGTTAACCACGAGAGGAGGATGTATGCAGACTGACATAACCTTTAAGAATATTGAATCGTCCGATGCCCTGAAAGACTACGCCGTCAAGAGACTCTCAAAGATCGACAAGTACATCGACCGCATCGCAGAGGCCCATGTCGTCCTTTCCGTGGAGAAGCGCAGGCACAAGGCAGACGTCACCCTGAACGCCGACGGCGCGGTGATCAACGCCGTGGAGATCACCGAGGACCTGTACGCGGCCATCGATATGGTCATGGACAAGCTGGAGCGCCAGATCAAGAAGCACAAGGAGAAGCTCCAGGGCAAGAAGACCCAGCAGTCGAAGGCCGCCGCCGCACTGGCCGGCGGCACGGCGCCCACCGGCAGGAAGGCAAAGCAGCGGCTCGTCTACGAGAAGAACTACCCCGTCAAGCCCATGAGCGTGGACGAGGCGGTCCTGCAGATGGACACCATCTCCCAGAGCTTCATCATCTTCCAGAACACGGAGTCCAAGCAGCTCAATCTCATCTACAAACGACACGATGGAGAGCTCGCCCTGGTAGAGCCCCAGCTATGAAGATAGCCGATATCCTCAGGCCGGAGTGCGTCCTCGCCGACATCAAGGCCACCACGAAGAGGGATATCCTGGAGGAGCTGGCACGACCGGTGGCCCGGGAATACCACCTGGACCTGGAAGAGGTCGTGGCGGTCCTGCAGAACAGGGAGAAGCTCGGTTCCACCGGCATCGGCGAAGGCGTGGCCATCCCACACGGCAAGATCAACGACCTGAAGGATGTGGCCGCGGCCATCGGCAGGAGCGCCAGGGGGCTCGATTTCGAGGCAATCGACGGCAAACCCTGTCACATCTTCTTCATGCTCGTGGCACCGAGCAACTCTGCGAGCCTGCACGTCAAGGCCCTTGCCCGGGCATCCATGCTCCTCAAGAACCCCGCCCTGAGGCAGAAGCTCATGGGAACGAGGTCATCCGGAGAGCTGTACCAGATTATCATCGACTACGACAGCACCCTGGACGAGTAGATCCCCTGAGCACACCCCACGCAGAGAAAAGGCCCCGCCGGAGTCGGCGGGGCCTTTTCGTGTGACCACGAAGGAGCGATGCTGCTCAGTCCTCGTCATCGTATTTGGGCGGGTTCATGGCCTCGGGCGGAACCTCGGATGCGATGGAGCGGTTGATGCCCCGAGAGAGGATGACCGCGATGGTGAAGAGGATGACCATGGCGCCGAAGATGATCAGGATGATGGTGGTCAGCCATACCTGGGCCTCTTTCTCGATCTTCCCGGACTCGATCTTGGCCTGCTCGAGGAACTTCTCCACGTCCACGGACATGCCGACCCATCCGAAGCCGGCGGGCTTTGGGTAGTCGGTGGAGTAGAAGGGAACCGGCGCGTAGGCGACGATCTTGGTGTGGCCCTCGAACTGGTAGGTCTTGATGCCGGACTTGCCTGCGGCGGCCTCTCTGGCCACTTCGGGCAGTGCGGGATCGACGCCGCCGAGCTGGTTGAGGTTCAGCACCTCCTCACCCTTCTTCTTCATCTCCTCGTAGGTGGCCTGGGTCACGGGCGGAACCTGGGTCCCGTCCTTGTAGAGGCCCGCGATATGATAGTCGTCGGGGTGGGAGATCACGAATCCCCGGTTGTCGATGAGGTAGGCATAGTTCCCCGTGGCCGAGTCCGCCTCGATGACATGCGCTGCCTCGGTGGGGATGATGTTGTCCGTGAATCTGGCCAGCGCCCTCACATCCAGTGCCAGCGTGAGGACCCCGGTGAAACCCTGCTTGTCGAACAGCGGCGTCGCCATTCTGACAATCCCCTCGAATCTCTTCCCCTGCTCAAACTCTGCCTTGTTCACATACCACCCGGTGACGGGAGAGATGTACACATCACCCTTGTTGAGCTCTCTGGCCTTGACGAAGTAATCCTCGGACTTGTACGTGGTGTTCGCGGGATCACTCACGTTGACCAGCTGATCGCGGGGCACGATGGCGCCGTTCTTGATCTTGATGAGCTCGTTTCCTGCGGTATCGATGAGCGATGCCTCGACATACAGCGGCAGTTGCTCCTTCACGATGCCGGTGTCTTTCTTGACCCAGAGGTCATAGGTCTTGGTATCCAGGAACTGCTTGTATGCCTGCGGGCTTGCGGGAAGGATCGTGGCGATGAGCACATCCTTCTGCCGCTCGCGGAGGAAATCGGCCACGTTCTGGGCCGTATCGGCCGCGCGAACGCTGATCTCCTGCTGGGCTTTCTGGTCAAGGGCCGTCATCGTGCCTGTCTTGGACAGGCCGCCAAGGTTGAAGATGCTGAAGGCAATGAGGGAAGCTATCAGTAATAAGGGGATGATCACAAGCAGGAAAAATAACCGTGCAACCGTCAGTAAACGGCTTCCTTTGATTGATTCAGTCATTTTTTCCCCCTTATTAGGTGTAGCATTCTGTGAGAGTATACGCCCAAAGCCCCATTACCCGAACAGGAATGTCTTGTACGGGTTCGCGAAGATGAGGATCAGGGTGATGACCAGCGAGTAGATGGCGATGGACTCGGCCATGGCCATGCCGACCATCATGGTCATCATGATCTTTCCCTGGGCTGCGGGGTTTCTTCCCACCGCTTCGGAAGCGCCTGCCGCCGCGTTACCGATGCCGGCGCCAGCGCCGATGCACCCGAGGCCGATGGCCAGACCAGCGCCGATCATGGCACCCACGGCGAAGATCACCTTGATGAGCGGATCTCCTGCAGGGATTGCGTCGGCCGCGAAGGCTGCGGTTGAGGACATGAGACAGACGGTGACGACTGCTGCCAGGGCGAACAAGAGTTTCGTTGCATTACGATACATAGTGGTCTCCTTTCTTTCCTAAGGTATTTTTCGTTCGCAACATTGAGTGAATCTTCAATGTTGGTCTCGTAAAAGCAATAGACATGCCACCATGCCGGGGCGTTGCAAAATATCCTACATCATAACGTTTTCATTTATTATTTTGTCCAGCGATCCACCCTGCAGCTCTGCAGTCCCCGGGGCCCGGTTCAACATATCGTTCAATGGGATCCCGTGCTCTTGAACAAAAGATGCTACTGCCGGACGGGTGATCCGTCACCGCGGTGCATGGCGTTCCCGGGAACTTTTCCTTATATATAAGGGGATGCCGGCACCTGCGCCAGTCCCCCCGGGGGGACCGGCGCCCCACGGGCATCGCCCCTCTTTGCGTCTTTGCTGTTGAACGGAACATGCATTCCCGATAGAATAGCTGCAGGCGACACCAAAGACTACGGGCACCACGAACTTCCTGGAGACAAAGGCTCGATCATGAGGGAAATCGGCGCCATTGCGGCATACCTGATATCTTGGCTCTTCTGCGAACTGGTCATCGGCATCCAGAGCGGCCTCATCACCCTGATCATCTCCCTGCTCTTTGCCTTCGGCATCTATGTCCTCATCGCGGTGGCAGAGCATGAAGAGGGTGACAAGAACGCGTAGATGATGCCTCCTGCGCCGCCGTCCCAGGGGAGTACACCGGCACCCTGCACCGGGGTGCGAAGGGCCGCCGAAACGCCATGAACAAGGACCCGCACGGCAGATACCTGCGCTATTCCATCTGGCTCACCGCACTCATCATGGTCATCCTGGTGGTGCTCCTGGCCCTGACCGTCTACTACGCCCGGGAGCGCGCCATCATCGAGCTCTTCAGCCAGCAGCAGGCCTCCATAGCGGAACAGAAGGCATCCCGGATCAAGGCCACCATCGCCACGTGCGAGAACGGCCTGGTCATGCTCGCCAGGCTCATATCCACCACCGGGACAGCACCGGTGAACACCGGAGAACTCCTGAAGTCCTTCTATGGGGAGCTGCCAGGTATCGTGCTCAGCGCGGCCTTCATCGGCGAGGACGATGCGGTCCGCATCGAGTATGCTGGCCATGCCCCTGCCGGGATCATGGGCGAACGCATCGATGACGAGGCCGTGCTGCATGCCATGAAAAAGATGCGCCAGCGCTATGTGGGCGAGATGCTCCTCGCGGAGCGCGGCACTGGGAAGCCCGTGAAGGTCGTGGCCGTCGGCGTTCCCATCCTCGGCGAGGGCGGGGTCTACCGGGGCGCCCTGCTCGCGGTCCTGGACGCCGGGTCACTCATCGGCCGCCGCAAGGCCCCCGGCCTCGAAGATCCCGGCGACTTCTGGATCGTGGACGAGTCCGGCATTGTCGTGTTCCACCCGGACCCCGCCGTCACGGGCAGGCCCATGGACGAGCTCTCCCCGGCCGGGACCTCGCCGTTTCGCTCGTTCGCCTACAGGGACCAGCGCTACACCGATCTCGTCCTGGAGACAGACGGCTCCGCCCGGACATGCATCGCCGCCTACGCCCCGGTGCGGATCGGTATCGCCCAGTGGTGGGTGGTGCTGGTGACCCCCCACGAAAGGGTGCTCGGCCCTGTCCGCCGCGCATCATTGAACATCCTGCTGGGCGCCCTGGGGCTCATCGCCGTGGTCATCGTCACCGCGGTGTCCATTACACGCTCCGACGTGAAGCGCATGCGCCTCAAGGAGGAGCTCAAGCGGCTGAAGGAGCGCGAGGAGTGGCAGGGCAGACTGCTCCGCGAGAAGATGACCATGGAGGGCATCGTGGAGGGCTCACCGGTCCCCATGTTCGTCATCGACAAGAATCACCGGGTCATCCTGTGGAACAAGGCATGCACAGACCTGACCGGGTCCTCTGCCCAGGAGATGATCGGCACGGACAACTACTACAAGCCCTTCTACGAGAGCAAGCGCCCCTTCCTGGCCGACTTCATCATAGACGGCAATACGGAGGGTTTCGAGGACTTCTACGGCGAGGGGAAGGTGCAGCGGTCCGAGACCATAGAGGGGGCCTACGAGGCGGTGAAGCACTTCACCAAGTTCAAGGGCAAGGACCGCCACCTCCATTTCCTGGCCGCACCCATATACGACGAGAAGGGCGAGGTGGTGGCCGCCATCGAGACCTTCCTGGACGTCTCCCAGGAGGTGGAGCTCACGCGGAACCTCCAGGAGTACGCCGAGACCCTGGAGAACGAGCTGCAGGAGAACATCCGTCTCAAGCGTGAGGTGGAGGAGCTCTACCGCTACCTCCTGAGCATCCTCGACAGCCTGCCCGACAAGGTATACGAGCTCAACCGCGACGGCATCATCAACTACGTGAGCAGGCAGATCCGCTCGGGCACGTACGACCCCAAGGGAAAACACTTCACCGAGTACGTCCTCCCCGAGCACCGCGACTATGCCGTGTCCAAGTGGGAGGACGCGAAACGGGGCATCTTCAGACCCTACGAGCTGGAGTTCGTGAACAGGGAGGGCAGGAGGCGCTACCTCCTCATGACCCCGGGCCCGGTGAAGGGCACGGACCGCTTCGTGCTGGTGGAGCGCGACATCACCGAGCTCAAGGAGCTGGAAAAGAAGGTCTACGAGTCCCAGAAGCTCGCGGCCATCGGCCAGCTCTCCGCAGGCATCGCCCATGAGGTGCGCAACCCCCTGTCGTCCATCAAGATGAGCCTCCAGATCCTGGAAAAGCGCATGCAGCCGGAAGGCAACGACCTGAAGCGGTTCAGGATCGCCCAGCGGGAGGTTGAGCACCTGGAGAAGCTGGTGAGCGACGTGCTCATCTACGCCAGACCCTCCGAGCCCGCCAAGTCACCCGCGGACATGCGCTCCGTCATCGAGGGGTCCCTGGACATGGTGGAGAAGTCCATCAGGGACAAGGATATCCAGGTCGTGAAGCGCTACCCGGAAGACCTGCCCCCCATCGGCATCGACGCGTCCATGATGAACCAGGCCCTCATCAACATCTTCCAGAACGCCTGCGACGCCATGGAGAAGGGCGGCACCCTCACCATCACCCTGCAGGGCTCTGCGGAGTCGCTTACCCTGGAGATCGAGGACACCGGCTGCGGCATCGACCCGGAGGACCTGACCCACCTCTTCAACCCCTTCTTCACGAGGAAGAGCTACGGCACGGGCCTGGGCCTGACCCAGGTGAAAAAGATCGTGGACCAGCACGCAGGCGAGATCGAGGTCTTCAGCAAGAAGGGCGAGGGCACTCGGTTCGTGATCGTCCTTCCGAGGGGGGCCGTATCGTGATAGAACAGGGCGGAGACACACGCATGCATGCCCGGGTCTCGACAGGGCATGGGGATGAGAGACATGGCGAAGATACTGGTCATTGACGACGACAGTTCCATCCGGGAGACGCTGGACCTGTACCTCACCGAGGAGGGCTACGAGGTGCACACCGCTGCCACGGGCACGGACGGGCTCAACAGGTTCACCCAGGTCTCCCCTGACGTGGTGATCCTCGACATAAGGCTGCCGGACGTGAACGGCTTCATCATCCTGGAGGACCTGCGCGAGGAGGACGAGAACGTCAAGGTCATCATGATCACGGCCCACCATGACATGGAGTCCACCATCAAGGCCATGAAGGAGGGCGCCTTCGACTACATCCACAAGCCCGTGGACGTGAACGAGCTCGACATCGCCATCCGCAAGGCCATCCACGCGCTCGAGATGGAGAAGAAGATCAAGGGCTTCGCGGACTCGAGCCGTGAGTACAAGGTGGGCGACATCATCGGCGAGGGACCCCACATGCGGGAGATCTTCAAGACCATCGGCGTGGTGTCCCAGAGCAGGACCACGGTGCTCATCCAGGGCGAAAGCGGCACCGGCAAGGAGCTCATCGCCAAGGTGATCCACAACAACACCGCGCCCGCCGAGCCCTACATCGCGGTGAACTGCTCGGCCATCGTGGAGACCCTGCTGGAGTCCGAACTCTTCGGCCACGAGAAGGGCTCCTTCACCGGGGCCGTCACCCGGAAGCCCGGAAAGTTCGAGCTGGCCAGGAGCGGCACCGTGTTCCTGGACGAGATCAGCGAGATGTCGCTGAACCTCCAGGCCAAGCTCCTGCGCGTCCTCCAGGAGCTCGAGTTCGAGCGGGTGGGCGGCAAGGACCGCATCAAGGTGAACGCCCGGATCATCGCGGCCACCAACAAGGACCTGCGCGAGATGGTGAAGCAGGGCCTGTTCAGGGACGACCTCTACTACCGCCTGAACATCGTCACCATCTGGATCCCGCCGCTGCGCGACCGCAGGGAGGACCTCAAGCCGCTCATCAAGCACCTCCTCACCAAGATCAACTTCGACCTCCACAAGCGGATCGTGGGGGTCTCAGACGAGGTCCTGGAGATCTTCCGGAACTACGCCTGGCCGGGAAACATCCGCGAGCTGGAGAACCTCCTGGTGCGGGCCGCGGTCATCGCCAAGGGCCAGGTCCTGGTGAAGAGCGACTTCCCGGACCTGCACCACGTGGCCTTCCCGGCGAAAACGGCCGCATCCGAGACGGAGCCGTTCAGGGACGATACGGGCAGGGTCCTCACCCTGGACGAGGTGGAGGAGCTCCACATCAGGCGCGTGCTCAAGGACACGAAGAAGAACAAGGGCGAGATCTGCGAGATGCTGGGCATCTCGAGACCCACCTTCGAGCGGAAGCTGGAGAAGTACGGCATCACCTTCGAGCGGGAGTGATCCCTCCCCCTGCCCCTCGACTTTTTATCACCCTGCTGCCTCTTCCCAGGTGATTCTTTGTGAAAATCCCTGTACAAGGGGATCATGCGGTACGTTGGCATCGACGGGTGCAGGGGCGGCTGGTTCGCGGTCACCATGGGGGATGACGGGTCCTGGAAGACCGGCCTGTTCACAGGCCTGGCCGATGTTCTGGCCTCCTTCCCCGGTGCCCGGCACGTCCTGGTGGACATCCCCATCGGCCTGCCTGCGCACGCGCCCAGGGAGTGCGACGTCGAGGCCCGGAGGCTCCTCGGCCAGAAAAGGGCGTCCAGCGTGTTCCCGGTTCCGTGCAGGAAGGCCGTGTACGCGCGCACCTACGAGCAGGCGTGCGCCCTGAACCGGCGGGCCCTGGACGTGAAGGTCTCCCGGCAGACATGGGCCATCTGCCCCCGGATCGCCGAGACGGATACCCTCCTGCAGTCAAGCCCCCATCTCCGCGGCATGGTCCGCGAGTCGCACCCCGAGCTCTGCCTGTGGGCGCTCCTGGGGGGCAGACCGCTCAGGTTCCCCAAGAAGACGGCCCAGGGCCGGCTCGAGCGCATGAGCATCCTCGAGACGGTCTTCGACGACGCGGTGCGCGTCTACGAGCAGTCCCTTGAAGGGTATGCCCGGTCGGCCGTGGCCAGGGACGACGTCATCGACGCCCTGGCCCTGGCCGTGGCCTCCTGGTCGTGCAGGGGGCAGCTCCGAAGCATCCCGGAAGACCCGGAGCGCGACGAGACAGGGCTCCCCATGGAGATGGCCGTCCCGCAGCGGGAACACATATCGTGAGGCAAAGGGGGTTTGCATGGATAGAGGCGATGCAGCGGTCAAGGCATTCTCATCAGGGTATTCCTGAGCACAGGCGGTCCTCATGGTCTTCGGCGAAGACCTGGGAGTGAACCGGGAAACCTGCGTACAGGTGTCCACGGCCTTCGGCGGCGGTATGGCCCACCTTGGGCTCACCTGCGGCGCCGTCACCGGGGCGCTCATGGTGCTCGGCCTCAGGCACGGCGGCACCGGCGGACAGAAGCAGGCCACCTACGGGCTGGCCACGGAGTTCGTGAAGCGGTTCAGGGAGGCCCACGGCTCCATCAACTGCACCGAGCTCATCGGCTACGACCTCTCGGACCCGGAGCAGCTCGCCGAGGCCAGTGCACGGATCGTCTTTGCCTCAAAGTGCGTGGACTACGTGAGGACCGCGGCGAGGATCCTGGAGGAGATGGGGTAGGCTCCGAGTTTGTGCTCGAGGGAGAAAAGACTGAACCCATCAGGGAGCGCATCTCGCCCATGAGATTCGTGTTCACCGGGAGTGGGCGAGATGCGCTCCCTGATGGGTCTCTTTTCTAAAAAACAACCATACTCCCCCGACAGTTCTCAACCCTCCTCCTTCTCCTGCAAAGCAGGGCACGGCCTGTCCCTGAAGAACTGGTAGTAGAGCAGCGGCACCACGACGAGCGTCAGGGCCGTGGAGCCCACGGCGCCGAACATCATGGCGATGGCCAGGCCCTGGAAGATGGGGTCGAAGAGCATGACAAAGGACCCCACCACCACTGCGGCGGCGGTGAGCACGATGGGCCGCAGCCGCACCGCGCCCGCCATGATGAGCGCATCCCTCAGGCCCCCCTTTTCCCGCCACTCCATCTGGATGAAGTCCACGAGCAGGATGGAGTTGCGCACCACGATGCCGGCCAGCGCGATGAAGCCGATCATGGACGTGGCCGTGAAGAAGGCCCCGAAGACCCAGTGACCGGGCAGGATGCCCACGAGCGTGAGCGGGATGGGCGTCATGATGACCAGCGGTGTCACGAAACTCCTGAACCACGCCACCACCAGGATGTAGATGATGACCAGCACGGCGGCGAAGGCCGCGCCCAGGTCGCGGAACACCTCGTAGGTGATGTGCCACTCGCCGTCCCACTTCATGGCGTAGCGGGTCTCCAGCCAGGGCTGCACCGCGGAGTACTGCCTGAGCGTGTAGCCTTCGGGCAGCTGTATGCCGGCAATGGCGTCCTTCATGTTCAGAATGGCGTACACCGGGCTCTCCTGAGACCCGGCCACGTCGCCGGTCACATAGGTCACGCGCTTGAGGTTCTTGTGGTAGATGGACTTCCCCACTACCCCTTCCTTCATGGTTACCAGCTCGGAGAGCGGAACGAACCCGCCTTCAGGCGTCGGCACCGCTGCGCTCAGCAGGCGCTCCGGGTCTGAACGCACGTCCTGCGGCATGCGGACCATGATCTCCACCGGGTCCCGGTCGCGATCCAGGTGCGCCAGGCCGGCAACCGACCCCGAGAGCGCGATGCCCAGGCTCTTCGCGATGGTCTCCGTGGCGATGCCGTTGCGTGCAGCCTTTGCCTGGTCCACCTCGAAGGTGAGCTTCTTCTGGTCGTCCTCCACGAACCAGTCCGCATCCACCACGCCCTCGGTTCGCTCGAAGATCGCCTTGATCTTCCGGGCGATCTCCACCTGGCGGTCTGTGTCCGGGCCGTAGACCTCGGCCACCAGGGTGCTGAGCACGGGCGGGCCGGGCGGGATCTCGGCCACCTTGACGTTGGCGCCGTATCGCCGGCCTATGCTCTGGAGGTGCGGCCGCATGCGCTTTGCGATGTCGTGGCTCAGGCTCTTCCGCTCGGCCTTGGGGGCGAGATTCACCTGGATGTCGGCCTCGTTGGACCCGCTGCGCAGGAAGTAGTGCCGCACCAGGCCGTTGAAGTTGTACGGCGAGGCGGTGCCGATGTAAGACTGGTAATCGCTCACCTCGGGAACGGTGGTGAGGTACTCGCCCATCTCCCGGGTGAGCGCCGCGGTCTCCTCCAGGGGCACACCCTCGGGCATGTCGATGATGACCTGCAGCTCGCTCTTGTTGTCGAACGGCAGCATCTTCACCGTGACCGCTTTCAGCGGCAGCAGGGCGACGGCGAGCACGAGCAGGCCGAAGATGGCCGCCATGGCGGTCATGCGTTTTTTCGGGTTGTCTATGAGCGGGCCCAAGAGCCGGGCATAGAGCGCGTGGACCCTTCCGCCGCCTTCATGCTCGGGCTCCAGGCGGGCATGCCTCAGCACCAGGTAGGACAGCCACGGGCTCACGATGAAGGCCACGAGCAGGGAGAACAGCATGGCCGCCGATGCGCCCACCGGGATGGGCCGCATGTAGGGCCCCATGAGACCGGAGACAAAGGCCATGGGCATGAGCGCCGCGATGACCGCGATGGTGGCCAGGATGGTGGGGTTGCCCACCTCGTCCACGGCGAGGATGGCCCGCAGGGGGTCGATGGAGTGCATGCGGAAGTGGCGGTTGATGTTCTCCACCACCACGATGGCGTCGTCCACCAGGATGCCGATGGAGAAGATGAGCGCGAACAGGGTCACCCGGTTGAGCGTGTAGCCGTAGAGGTAGTTGACCAGCAGGGTCAGGGCGAGCGTCACAGGCACGGCCACGGCCACCACCACCGCCTCCCTCCGGCCCAGGGCCAGCGCGATGAGCACGATGACCGAGATGGTTGCGATGAGCATGTGGTAGAGCAGCTCGTTCGACTTCTCCTTGGCCGTTTCTCCGTAGTCGCGGGTCACGCTCACCCGGACGTCGGCGGGGACTATGTCGCCGCGCAGGGCCTCGACCTTGCGCAGGGCGTCCTCGGCTACAATGCTCGCATTGGTCCCCTTCTTCTTGGACACCGCGATGGTCACGGCCTCGTGCTGACCCGTGGCGCCCTTGGTGATGCCCTTGCTTGCAGCCGCGGGGCCAAGACCCATGAACACGTAGTCTGCAGGCTCCTCCGGGCCGTCCGTTATCTGCGCCACGTCGCGCAGGTACACGGGCCTGCCCTGTGCCACGTTCACCACGATACCGCCCACATCGGCACCGTTCCTGAGGAATCGGCCGGTCTCCACGACCGTCTCCAGGTTGCCCGCGGCAAAGGCGCCCGACGGGATGAGCACGTTGGACTGCTGCAGGGCACCCAGGATCTGGAAGGCGGACATGCGGTAGGCCCTCAGTCGCTGGGGGTCGAGCTCGACACGCACCTGGCGGCGCTGGCCGCCGATCACGGTGCACTCTGACACGTCAACGCCCTTCTTGATTTCGCAGGCGAGCTCCTGGGCGATGCGGCGCAGCTCGAAGCCGCTGTAGTTGGCGCCCTCGCTCCAGAGGGTCAGCGCGAGGATGGGCACGTCGTCGATGGACTTGGCCTTGATGAGCGGCTGGGACACGCCCGGCGGGATGATGTCGTAGTTTGCCGTGAGCTTGGTGGTGAGCTTGACCAGGCTGTCCTCCATGTCCTCGCCTACGTAGAAACGGACAATGGTCAGGTTGGAGCCCGGCCGCACGATGGAGTAGACGTACTCCACCCCGGGGATCTCCCACAGGAGCTTTTCCATGGGATAGGTGACCCTGGCCTCCACTTCCTCCGGCGTGGCGCCGGGGTAGCTCACCATGACGTCGATCATGGGCACCACGATCTGGGGCTCTTCCTCCCGCGAAGTGACCATCACGGCGAACAGTCCCAGCAGGAGGGAGGCAATGACCAGCAGCGGCGTGAGCTTGGAAGAAATGAACGCCTTTGCGAGCCTGCCGGATACGCCGATGGTCTTCACCGGGCATCCTCCGCGACAACGCCGCCGTCAACGGCCCGCTCCATGCCCGACGTGATGACGCGATCCCCCGGCTTCAAACCGGAAAGCACCTCGATGCCCGCCGGGGTCGCCGGCCCCTCCTTGATGAGGCGGTAGGTGACGACACCCTTGTCCGTCACCACATACACGCCGGAGAGCTGTCCCTTGCGGACAACTGCAGCCGCGGGTACGGCGAGGATGTCCCGGGACCCCACCGGGACGAGCACCCGGACGAACAGGCCTGTCCGGAGGTCCTTCTCCCTGGTGTCGATCTTCACTCTGAAGGTGCGGGTGGCCGGGTCGATGTCGGGCAGCACCTCGCGGATGCTGCCTTCGAGCGTCTTGTCCAGCGCATCGACAACCACCTTCACGGCCATGCCCGGGCGTATCCTGCCCGAGAGGCTTTCATCCGCGTGCATCTCCACATAGGCATCTCCCAGGCCCTCGATGGTGAGCAGCGGCATGCCCGGATTCGCCATGCTGCCCACGTCGATGTGCTTGGCAGTGACCACGCCGGGTGCGGGCGCCACGATGCGGGTGAATGCCAGGTAGGTCCTTGCCTCGTCAGCCATGGCCCTCGCACGCTCGTATTCGGCGTCCGCCATGTCCTTCCTGGCCTGGACCTCGTCCATCTCCTGACGGGATACCGCCTGCTTCTCGAACAGTCCCTGGTAGCGCCTCCAGGTGGCCCCGGCCAGCGTCCGGTTCCTCGAGGCTGCGTCCGCGGCCATCTCTGCCGCCCTGGCGCGCTGCCTGGCGTCGGTGTCGTCGAGAGTCAGGAGCACCTGGCCCGCCTTCACCTGTTCGCCCTCCCTGACATCGAGCGAGGTGACGGCCCCCATGACACGGCTTGCGATCATGCTCGTCCGGTCCGAGCGGACCGTGCCCTGGGCCTCGTACACCTCGTCGACCCGGGAAGGACCGAGCATGCTCACCACGACACCGGTCACGGACGGCCTCTTCGCTGCGTCCTCCCCGGCATCCCTTGAGCATCCGGTCAGCAGGCCGGCTGCCATTGTCAGGCATGCAAGGAAGCACACCGTTCTGATCGCGCCGCCGCGCACACGGTTCATGACGGATCCCGCATTTCCACCTCTCATCTGCATCTCCCTGACGTCTGTCTTGACCATGTCCTTTTTGAATACAACGCCTTCGGGGAGGAAGACATCGCCCCAAAGGCGTTTCGACCGGTTCTCACGCTGCATACGACGACGAAACAACCCTCTAACAACTCAATATCTATATACGTTCCATGGGCATCGAATTCAATGCCCCCAGATGCCCTTCAATTCCTTGTATAGGTCACGGTACCAGTCTCGTCATTGACATGCATCAACAGGAGCCACAAAGGATTTCACCCAGGCACCTCGGGGTACGCAGTGAAGCCCGTGCCCGGACAGGGGATACGGGAGTTCGCCGTGTTCCTCATGATCGGCTGCAGGGCCGAAGGTGGAGTTCTGTACCCTTGCCTCCCCAGTGCTGCGCTGTCTCCACAGCCCGGAATGGGATCCCTCCACCTCCTTTGCGGGGCTCACCCTCGTCAGGTCAGCCTTCACGAAGCAGTGACGCATGGAAGACATCCTTCTCACAGCTGGGGGTTTAGAACAGAAGGGTACCTGAATGCACATCCCCGGTCTGCAAAGCGGGGTGCAGAGAAAAGGATACCCGGACCCTTCCCTTGGTGCTGGCAGGGTCCGGGTTGTTCACGCCTGCAAGGTCGGTTACGGCTCCAGGGTGACACCCAGCCTTTCCAGCTGGTAGGTGAAAGCCGCCAGGTGGCTGTATGACCCCCTCAGGAGGTTCGTGTAGACGCGGCTCACGTCTCGGTGCGTGGTCCGGGAAAGCGCCTCCCGGAGGTCTTCGATATCCATCTCTTCGATGATGAAACCGGCCTCCATGGCCCCGATGAGTGACTCGGTGCCGAGATCTACGAGATAGATATAGTAGTCCTTCAGACCGCTCTCATCGCTGAAATCACCCATGCCCATGCCGGCAGCAGGATCCGGGATCCCGTATCTGTCCAGGAGGGTCTTGACGGCATCCATGTGTGTCTGTTCGCTGGATGCGATGATCGCAAATATCCCTGTCCCCCACGTATCAGAGAGGGTCAGGTATACATCCCTGGCCAGCTTTTCCTCCTCCCGAATGAAGACGAGGTCAGCGATCTCTTCCTCGCTGAGGGCAGCTGCCCGGAGGGTGCCCGAGGACCCGAGAGCCATGACAAACAGGATACCGATTGCCGCAGCCCTTGCCTTGATCCCCTTGTCTTGTTCAGATCTCATCCTGCCCCCCTTTGTGTCGTATCTTGAACCTATCCTTCCCTGACATCCATCAGCGACCACCGCGTCCTCCCTGGCCCGAGCCGCCGCTGTCACCACCGCCCGATCCTGAGCCGCTGCCACCGGAACCCGATGCGCCACCGCCACTGCCGCTGCCCGACGAGCCGCTGCCGCCACTGCCGGACCCTGATCCACTGCCCGATGATCCGCTCCCGCTGCCGCCGGAGCCGGATGCGCCGCCCGAGGCACCGCCGCTGCCTGACCCGGACCCGCTCCCGGACGGGCTGCCGCTGCCCTGCTGACCCTGGCCGCCCATGGTGCCCTGGTACCCGGATCCTGAGCCCTGCCTGCCGAGGCCATCGGCGTTCATGCCGTTCCTGATCTGGTTCTCATACCGTGCCGCCAGGCCTGCAGGGTTGCCGAGCCTCGCCTGGTTCATGAAGGTAAGCCTCAGCCGCTCCATGTCCTGGGCACCCCACGAACGCTCAAGGGCCTGGCAGACCACGCCGGACGCGGCCGTGCCGCCTGCGCCCCTGCGGGCCATCTCGCGGGCCGCCATGAAGCTCTGCCGGGCAAGCTGGTGGATCTGGTCCCGGGTCATGGTTTTCTGCCGGGCCTGCAGCCTGAGCGTGACGGCCGCTACGTCCCCCTCGGCCATGCCTGCAGCCATGCCCTCGGCAATGGTGTCCCCGAGCTCGGAACGGGCCCTCGTCTGGGCTGTGACCTGTGCGGCCTGTGCATAGGCAAAGGAATACCGGGTCCTCACCTGCTCCATGGCGCGGACCGTGTTCTGTGGCCCCGCCTGCTTGGCCATGCCTTCATGGGCCTTGTCCATGGCGGGCTTGCCCGGCAGACCCTGGCGGACCATCTCCCGGATGACCTGGTGCGCTGCGAGGATCTCCTGTTCCCGGTATTGGTTCCGGATCATCTGCCCCGTGAGCCCTATGGCGTCCGCCTGCGGTATGCCGAGCCTGATCATCTCCCGTGTGCTTGCCCTCACCTGCAGGGTGGCCCTGTCGCCGAGGCCGTCGTCCACGACATCCGCCCGGGCGATGGCTGCCGTAAGCAGGATTGCCGCGATCACGCCGATTATTCTCTTCATGGGTCTCTCCTTGTTCGTGTTGATAGCTTTATAACGCGTATTCCCCCCCCGAGGTTACATGCCGGGCACGTAGATGCAGTCCCTGGATCCGAATCCGTCGGTCTCCGAGAAGGCGCACTCCGGCACGTACACCTCGCCGTCCACCAGGTAGAAATAGCTGAACTGCGAGCCTGCGGGCACGCTCACCTCCCAGACGGACCCGCCTGTCAGGACTGCCGGGTGCGGCTCGAAGCCGTCCAGGGATGATGCGAACTGGACGGTCCCCGCATGCGGGGCCCTGAGGGTCAGGGTCACGGTGTCTCCGTTCACGCGGAGCCCGTGATGCGCACACCCGGCGAGCAGGACCGACAGGATCACGACTGCCGTTCTGAGTCGCATCACGTCCTCACCCCGGTCACGAGGATGGTGTTCTCGCCGCCGAAATCGTCCTGCTCTTTTACCATGACCGTGGGGTCGGCCACGCGCTGGTGACCGTCGAGGATGAAGACGTACCGGTGCTCGCCCGGCCGCAGCCCGAGGGAGATCTCCCAGTATCCGTTCGTACCGGCGCGCTCCATGGGAACCCGCTCCCAGCCGGTGAAGTCGCCCGCTATCTCGGCAGAACTCGTGCCGGGGTCGTAGATGACGAACCGGTGGGATTCCGGCGCCGGACCCTGCTCGAAGGTCTTCTGCGCCGGCCAGAACATCACGGCCAGGACCGCGGCCGCCACCGCCGCCGCAGCGGCGGCAGAATACAGGAGTCCGCGCCCCCTGAACGGGTACGTTAGCGGCCTCGGCCTCGTCACCTCCGGGACCCTGTCCGTCACCTCGGCGCGGAGCGTCTTCTCCGATCGGAGGAACTCCACGGTCCGGTCCTTGAACGGGGTCTGGTCGTGGATGAGCTCCACGAACGCGATCTTCCCGTCCAGGTCGAGTTCGTCATCGATGTACAGGCTGATCAGTTCATCGCTCATGATCTCCTCCCTGCAGGATCTCCTTTATCCTGCACCGCGCACGGTGCACCTTCACCTTCACGTTCCCTTCGCTCAGGCCCGTGACGCCCGCTATCTGCGCATAGCTCAGATCGCTGCTGAGCGCCAGCGAGAGCACCTCCCGCTCGTCGTCGGACAGGAGCGCCATGGCGTCCAGCACCCGGCCGTATTCCTCGCGCACAAGCAGGTGATGGTGCGCATCAGGGGCTCCGTCCTCCGGGTCACCCTCCAGAGGAGCGCTCCTGCGGTGCTTCCTCGCGTGGTCGATGAAGGCGTTGCGTGCGATGGTGAAGAGCAGCGAGGGCGGGACGTCCTTTCCGGCATAGCGCTCCAGGTACCTCGCAAAGGTCTCCTGGAGGATGTCCCGGGACAGGTCCCAGTCCCCGCACCTGCGCATGAGATAGGAGAATACCCTGCCCTTCATCTGCTCGAACATGGAGGTGTCGTCCTTCATCGCCTGTGCCTTGAACGGTTGAGCGCTCCCAAGGTTACACGATTCCTTCATCCCAGCCCCCCAGGCGTCGACCTGCCAGGGACGCCGCACGGCCGGGTCCGATGGGAATGCCGGGTCTATTCCCCCTGGGCGAGCGCCTGCAGGGCATCCCTGTCGAAGATGGCAATGCTCCTGCCCTGCACCTCCAGCACGCCGTCGTCCTGCAGCTTTCTCAAGGCCCGGGACAGGGCCTCGGGCGTGGAGCCCACGATCTTGGAGAGCTCCCGGTGGGTGACCGGCAGCTCGATGGTGTCGTCCTCTTCGCCCGTGCGCTCCAAGGCCACGATGAAGGCGGCCACGCGCTGGGGGATATCCTTGAGCGCCAGGGACTCCACCAGGGACATGGACTCCCTGAGACGCCGGGACAGCACCCTGAGGATATTCAGGAGAAGCCCCGGCTCCTGCATGACGATCTCGTCCACCGCGGAGCCCGGGATGGCGAGAACATCCGACTTCCTGAGCGCCACCACCTCGGCCGGGAAGTCGGAGGTGGCGAACGCGGTGCACAGGCCAAAGGGCTCGCCCGGGCCCAGGAGGTACAGGGTCTGCTCCCTGCCCTCGGCCGAGCTCTTGGAGAGCTTCACCTGGCCCGAGAGCACCACGAAGAACGAGCGCACCGGGTCGGTCTCAGCCAGGATCGTCTCGCCGGGCTGGTAGGTCCCGATGAGCACGCGCCGGGACAGGGCCTCGAGCACCCGTTCCGAAAGCCCCTGGAAGAGGGGAATGTCCTGCAGCCGCTTCCTCGTGTCCATGCCTGCTGCGCAGTCCTTCCTTCAGGATGATGTGTCCTGGTTACCATACCGGCGCCTGCCCGGGCAAAGGGAAACCCCCGGCCCGGCACCTGGGCCTGATGCGCCTGGGACAGGACAAGACACAGCCCTTTTTCTGTGGCAATATCCCCCCGGATCGGGTAGCCTGTGGACGGCATGCACTGACGTTTCGGAGGTCTGCATGAAGCACACGTTCCTGTTGACCCAGGGAAGGTGGAGCGCCAGCGGCGTGTACACCGACGAGGAAGGAGTCACCACGCCCGCCGAGGCCGAGCTCACCATCACCCACCTGGGCGACCTCTGGCTGAACGAGGGATCCATGACGGTGCAGGGCGACACCACCGCGGTGATGACCAACCGCTACGAGATCGTACCCCTGGCAAAGGGCGCGCTCACCACCACCTGGAAGTCCACCAACCCGGCCATCGGCGTGCTCTACGGCATCTTCTCCATCGTGGGAGACTCCATCCTGTCGGCCTTCTGCTCGGACGACGGGTCCTACTCGGGCATGGAGTACCTCAGGCAGGTCTCGACGGATGCCTACGAGAACCGCGGCATCATGCTCCACGAGGGCATGCGCGTGTCCTCGTGGGAGATGGACCTCACGAAGAGGGACTGAAAGGCCTCAGACTCTCAAGCAGTTACGGGGTGTGAGGCCTCACTCGCCGATGATCTTCACGAGCACCCGCTTCTTCCTGCGGCCGTCGAACTCGCCGTAGAAGATCTGCTCCCAGGGCCCGAAGTCGAGCTTGCCCGCGGTGACCGCCACCACCACCTCCCGGCCCATGACCTGGCGCTTGAGGTGGCCGTCGGCGTTGTCCTCGCCCACGTTGTGCTCGTACTGGGACACCGGAGCGTGGGGCGCCAGCCTCTCGAGCCAGTTCTCGAAGTCGTGGTGCAGCCCTGATTCGTCGTCGTTGATGAACACCGAGGCCGTGATGTGCATGGCGTTCACGAGCACGAGCCCCTCCTTGACGCCGCTCTCCTCCAGGCACTGGTTGACCTCTGGGGTGATGTTGATGAACTCCACGCGCTTTCCTGTGTTGAACCAGAGTTCCCTGCGGTATGATTTCATGGGTTCCTCGCTGTCATTCAATGGGCCTTGCACCGCCGAGTTCACTCCACGCCCGCCGGTATTTTTCCAGCCGTACCTTGTCTTCTTCGGTCACACACCGCAGCCGCTTCGTGTCCATGTTGTCCTCCAGGTCGCCGAGCTTCACGGCGACCGAGATCGGCAGGGCCTTCACACGCTGGATAAAGGCCTCATAGACCTCACCGGAGCGCTTGGTGAGGAGGTCCAGGGCCTGGAGCACATCCTCAGCAAAGCCCTCGGCCCTGAGCTGCTCGATGGTCCAGTCCGAGTCCTCCACCACGTCGTGGAGCACGGCCACGATCATCTCCGTGACGCTTGCCATCTTCATCATGACCCGCAAGGGGTGGAGGATGTAAGGCATGCCTGCCTTGTCGGTCTGGCCTGCGTGGGCCTTAACCGCAATGGCAATGGCTTTTTCCAGCACAACGTCTCTCCTCTGAGCTCACTCGTTGGCATCATGCAACCAACAAGATATCTTCGATACTATCTAAATCACAGTATTCCTGGACCGGCAAGCCGGATTCTTATCCAAGGGCCTCAGAAAAAAACCACGACCTCTTCAGGCCGTGGCAGGTCGATGGATCGTCCGGGGGTCAGAGCTCCTCTGGGGGGGCGCTGGCTGTCTTTCTTACCGGTTCCGGGCCTTCTGCGGGACACGGGCCGTGAGGCCTAAGAACCTGAGCGTGATGGCCCCGAATGCCGTAATGCCTATCGTGATCATGATGACCGTCATGGATCTACACCCTTTGTGCCTTCCGTTCGATCACCACCTCTTCGATGAACCCCTTGAAGCCCAGCACGATGCCGGCCACGAGGCCCACCAGCGT
>JAKPQL010000080.1 GCA_029547045.1 Deltaproteobacteria bacterium
GCGGCGTCGACGATGGCGGCCTTGCGCACTCTCCGCCGCTGCTCACCACGCTTCGGGGATGGCGTCTTCCGGTCCATGGGTCGAAAGGGTTCTAGCGCAGCACCGGCACCGGGCCGTCCATGTCCAGGATGCCGGACACGGTTGCCAGCACCCCCGTGCCGTAGCTCGCCTGCAGGCCGATCTCCCGGGCATTCACCTCGATGATGACCCGGATGGGGGTGCCGTTGTTGGACGTGTCCTCGTAGAGTTTGGCGGTGAGCGACAGACCGGCCCCGTCGTCCACTGATATGGACCGGGACCACTGGTCCGCGCTGCATGGGGCATCGTCCACGCGCACGGTGTCCCCGTTGGCGTCGGTGTAGATGACGTACTCGAGGCTGTCCTGGAGGGTCGTCTCCACCCGGTATGTCACCGTGTAGGCCCCTGCGGCGCCGCCGTCGCCCCCGCCGCCGCTCCCGCCGCATGCGCTGACGCACGCAAGGAGGATCAGGAAGGGCCAGATGGCCCGGAAGCGTCGCATGTCTGTTCCTGTCTGCATGGGTGTATGTTCCTGCAGTTTCTCACAAGTGCAAGCGCGTGACAAGGGCGAGATATGGTGCATGGATGATGGCGAAATGTATGATCGGTGTGATGGCCGAAAGCTGTTGTAAAGAAACTGGTAAGTATATTAATCAGGTAATCATGGGCTCAGCACAAGGGCTCTGGTACAGTGTGGTCCGGGGCGTTTGTGGCGTGCACACCATTGGCATGAAGAGGTGGAGGTAAGTTCCATGTCCAGCAGCGGTGATTTCCTGACCGGCATGTTCAGAAAACACGCCGGTATTGTGATCGGCATACTTCTGTGCACCTCGATTGTCCTGGTGTATGCCGTCGTTCTGACCCACGGGTTCATCAACCTCGACGACGATCAGTACCTGCTCAAGAACCCCCACGTGATGCAGGGTTTGACCATGCAGGGGATATTCTGGTCATTCACCTCTTTCTATGCCTCCAACTGGCACCCGCTGACCTGGCTTTCCCACATGGCGGATGTGCAGTTCTTCGGCATGAGACCGGGCTTCCACCATGCCATGAACGTGATCCTTCATGCACTGAGCGCCGTGGTGCTCTTCATCACGCTCCGACTCATGACCGGTGCCACGTTCCGGAGCGCTGCCGTGGCGGCCCTGTTCGCTCTGCACCCCCTCCACGTGGAGTCCGTTGCCTGGATCGCAGAGCGCAAGGATGTGCTGAGCACCCTCCTCGGCATGCTCACCATGCTCGCGTATATCCGTTATGTCCGCAGGCCTGCAATGAGTGCGTATGCCCTGATGATCTGCTGCTATATCCTCGGCCTCCTGGCGAAGCCCATGCTGGTGACGCTGCCCTTCGTGCTGCTCCTCATGGATTTCTGGCCGTTGCGGAGGATGGACCCGGCAGCCGTTCCGGAAAAGGCCCGGGATGGCGCTGGCCGTGCCCGGTCCGGGAAGTTCGCTGCAGACCTGTCGAGGCTGGTCATGGAGAAGGTCCCCCTCATGGTCCTTGCCGCGGCCTCCAGCGTCATCACCCTGTACGCGCAGGGGAGCGGAGGTTCCGTAGTCACCGTATCGAGGATCCCCATCCTGGCCCGCGTGGCGAACGTCCTCACGTCCTATGCCACATACTTGGGCAAGACCCTGTGGCCGGCAGGTCTGTCCATCTTCTATCCCTATCCTGAGGTCATGAACCCGGTCTTGGTGATGGTGTCCGCAGCTGTTCTGGCGGGCATCACCGTGTTCGTATTCATGCGCGTGAGGACCATGCCGTACCTCGCTGCGGGATGGCTGTGGTACCTCGGCACCCTCGTGCCGGTCATCGGCATCGTGCAGGTGGGGGAGCAGGCCATTGCAGACCGGTATACCTATCTCCCCCTGGTGGGAGTCTTCATCATGGTGGTGTGGGGGGTGGCGGACCTCGCATCCCGATGGCCGCGGATGAGAGGCGTACTGCCTTGGGCATTCCTGGCCGTGCTCATGCTGCTCATGGTGTCGGCACATCTGCAGGTGCGACACTGGAAGAACAGCGAGACCCTCTTCACCCATGCCCTTGCCGTGACGCGGAACAACCACCTTGCCCACAACAACCTCGGCAGCGCGCTGCTTGAGGCGCGTGGGGACATCGAAGGCGCCGTGGCCCAGTACCGGCAGGCCGTTGCCATCAGGCCCTACTATCTCCTTGGTCACTACAACCTTGGCATCGCCCTGTTCCGCATGAACCGTTATGAAGAGGCCCTGGCCGAGTTCCAGGAGTGCATACGAATAAATCCGGCATTCCAAGACGCGCATGCCGGTGCAGGAAATGCGCTCTTCCTCATGGGAAACGACGAGGGGGCGATTCGCTCCTTCCTCGCTGCCCTGCAGATCAACCGTGACAGGCCGGATATCTGGAACAATCTGGGGAGCGCGTATCTCCACAGGAACAGCCCCATGAAGGCCGCAGTGAGTTTCCAGGAGGCGCTCCGTCTGAATCCGGGCTTCGGCCAGGCAGCGGAGAATCTCGAGAAGGCCCGCGGTTCCCTGGCTTCGCTCGCCGATGCGGCCGGGAGACTCGAAGACCTGATCCGGGTCCACCCCGCCGAGCCAGCCCTTCACCGGAAACTGGGGGAGATCTATTTCCAGTACGGGAACCATGGGAGGGCCATTCAGAGCTACCAGCAGGCCCTCGCCATCAACAGCGAAGACGTTCAGGCCCTCTACGGCATCGTGCTCGTCCATGCGGACCAGGGTGAGTATGACCGGGCAGTTGAAGCCATGCTGCAGATACACCGCTTGCAGCCCGACAATGCCGATGTCCTCTACAACATCGCGTGTCTCCATGCGAGAGGAGGAAGGGCCGACGATGCAACCCGGTGGCTGATGCGCGCCGTGGAAAAGGGTTTCTCCAGCTGGGAACTGCTGCGCACCGACCCTGACCTCGAGGCAATCAGGGATACCCCGGAGGTGAGGGAACTGCTGGAGGCGCATGCTCCCCGGGACGGGTCGGGAACGTAGCCACGTTCACGGTCGGGGCGGGTACAGCTCCACCTCGTCGATGCTGAGCCTGCACCTCCCTGCAGACCGCACCATAACATAGCGGGCCGTGATGCCACCTTTCAGGTCGAGCATGACGGGAGACGCGGTGTCCGTGACGGCGAGCCCCTGCCATTGCCTGAAGTCGGTCGAGAACAGGACCTGGAGTGGACGCGAGTTCCAGGAATCCCCGGAACGGGACAGGTACATGGCCACAGACCCGATCTTCTCGGGCTCGGCAAGGTCCACGTACCACCAGGGGTTGTCGGTGAGCTCCGAGATGAAGCCGCTCTGGGGTGAACGGTCCCCGTCGACCGCCCTGCCGGAGGGATAGAGGTACGGGTACAGCAGGAACCACCCCGAGTCAGGATTCCCAGGGTCATAGGGGGCCATTTTTGTCAGGCGACCGTATGCCAGGTTGTTGAAGGTCTCCGGCGAGGGCCTCCAGGTGTACCTGGTGTTCAGGTTGTCCCCGGCATACAGGCTTGCGTACCACGCGAGGAACAGGCCGATACCGAAGACGGCCGCAAGCCCCGAAAGGATCAGACCCATCTTCCGGGACGGGCATCGGAAGAGGACATACGCCCCGGCCAGGACGATGCCGAGGCAGCTGATGGACATGCCGACAAACGCTGACCGGCTCCAGTAGCGGAATTCCACCCTGCTCCTGCCGGTGGGTACGGCAACGGCGTGGGAGATGCCGTTGGCCCGGTACACGGCCTCGTTCCTGCCGTTGACAGTGGCGCGCCAGTGTCCGCTGAAGGGGTACGAGAGCCCGAAGAACCCGTTCCGGGACGATTCCACTGCGAAGACAAGGGCATTGAACGAGCTGTAGACGAGATCTACCCGGCTGTCAGCTGGCATGTCCTGATCAGGGTGAGGCTCTTCGTACCGACCGGCATACCCCTCCAGGATGACCTGGTCAGGGCTGCGGCCTTTGGCCATGACGGAGTATGCCTCGTCCATGTCCTTCACGGGAATCGCCCGGGAATAGAACTTCCCCAGGAACGGCTCCAGGCAGGAGCGCTCCACCTGCTGCATGACCATGGATGGCTCCAGGCCGGCGCCGATCTCGTGCCGGTAGGAGAGGCTCTCCTGTTTCTCGGCGAGCATCTGCTGGAATCCAGGGGTATTTTTTTTCGGCTCCACCCATGTCCCATAGGCGAAGAGCACGAGGGCTTGCAGGCAGGCTCCGGCGCAGAGAACCGCCATGGCTCTTTCTCGGCGTTCACTCCACATGGCCCATGCACAGAACGCTGCAAGGCTGATCGCCCCCAGCACCGCGTATGCAGCCAGTATCAAGGACGGGATGGACCGGATGGCAATGGGGCTGAAGTGGTATGGCTTTGAGCCCGCAACGGGCGTGATGAGATTGAACGCGAGGAAGAGCAGCAGACAGAATGATCCCAGCATGAGTACCGGGTTCGCGCGTTTCCCCTTGCCCTGTCTCTGTGAGGCATCGGATACCTTGAACAGCCATGCCAGGATGAGCATGAGAAGCAGAGGCACGATCATGGAGATCCTGCCCGCAACACGGAAGGAGGAGGCCAGCGGGAGGTATTTCCACATGATATGGTGGACCGGCAGCCTGCCCCCCTGCATGTGCAGGAAGGCCAGAAGAAACAGACCCCACGTGGCCCACATGACACGGGGGATGCGCACCCTGAGAAGGATCATCAGGGGCATGAGCGCCGGTACGATGAAGAGCGAGGTGCCGCCGAAGTTGCCGGAGACCGATGTCCTGAAGGGCATGAAGAAGTTGTTCAAGGTCCCCATGATGGTGTCGCGGTACATGTCTGCCCAGGCATATTCCCGACCCATCCGGGAGGTGTTCTCGGCGATGAAGTCGAAGTAGTACGGAAGGATGAAGGCGCTGGAGAGCACAATGCCTCCACAGAACGACAGGAACACCAAGCCCCAGAACTTCAGAACACGGGTGGCGTCGAAATGCTCTCCGGGCGCAATCGACTGTACGAAGAATGGAATGATGAGGGAAAACAGGCCGGAACCGATCATGCCGTAGTACATCATCTGAGGGTGGCCGCTGCACACGAGCCAGTACGTTGCGCCAGCGATCCCCAGTGGGCCCTTCCAGTCCGAGCGCTCCAGCAGGGTGAAGCCTATGGCTGAGCACAGGAGCAGGAAACCGGTCCAGCTCTCCAGTGAAGCGCCGTATACGAACAGCGCGAGCATGTGTAGGTTGTACACCGTGATGAACGAGAGGAAAAAGGATGGCATGGGGGGGAACCGTAGCCGCCGGAGGAAGGAGAACAGGACCAGCTGGGCTATTCCCAGCGAGAGCAGCCGGAACAGGGTGTTCCACTCGGCGGCCATGCCGTGCCAGTATCCGGGCATGTGGGACGAGAAATGAGAGATTGGGTGGAAGACCTGCCCGAGCGAGAGTGCAGAAGCGGACTGCCCCACGGCGAAGCCCGGCACGAACAGCGGGAACGATCCTGTCTTGATGGAGAACATGAGCTCCATCTGGTGAGGGATGGGGTACACCGTGTAGTCGTTCCCCAGGTTGAGCCATCCGACAAACGGCGTCATCCAGAAGAACAGGAGAAGGGGCAGGAGGACGATGGCGATCCTGTAGGACAGGTCAGATGGGGTTGAGGCCCCGGGGGGATTCACTTCTTGGCCACGATTGCGAGCGTCCACGCATATCTCCTCACGCGGGGAAACATTCTTTTCAGAGCGTTGTCGATTCGTTCCAGCCGATAGTAGGTCCCCCGGAGACGGGGTTCGTCAGTGAAGATCTTTCTCCAGTACCGCTCCTTGTTGGGATTGACCCGTTCCACAAGGAAGAACCTCACGAGTATCCACAGCGTGGCGATCCAGAAGGCGTCCCACTTCACCTCCGAGAAGAGGCCTTCGACCCGATGCACGAAACGGATGTCCAGTGGGTGCTCGTCAGGGGTGCGAACCCTTCGGGCTATCATGCGGTAGATGTTGATGACCGGGTTGTGCCGGAGCGGTTCCCACATGCAGGCGAGGCCGCCGGGCTTGAGGACGCGGTGGATCTCGGACAGGACCCTGTCTTCCTGGACATGGTGCAGGATATTCGAGGCATAGACGACGTCGAAGGTGTTGTCGGGAAAATCAAGCTCCATGGCGTTCAGCACCTTGCCCTCGATGGTGAGACCGTACCTGCCAGCCAGCCGTCGTGCCGTTTCCACCATGCCTTCGGACAGGTCGCCGGCGACGACCCGTGCGCCCCTGCGGGCGAAGAACACGCTGCTTTCCCCTGCCCCGCAGCCCAGGTCCAGGAGGTTTTTCCCCGAGACGTCGCCGAGGTGCGAGAGGATGAAGCGGTTTTCCGGAGCCGTGGAGCCGAGAAAAACCCGATCCACGTCTATTCCCCCGACGTCGATGGATGATGCCCACTGGTCGTGGAAACGCCGTTCGCTTTCGAGGACAGAGTACTCATCCCTCATCGATCGCCCCGCTAGTCTTTGTTACGTGCTGTGCGAGCAACACCTCCCTCGGGCTGCCTTCCTTGCCCGGGGCGTCTTCGGGGAGGTTGCGCAAGTCGCAGACCCAGTACAGGGGGTTGTTCTGTCCCTGCTGGAAGATCCGGCCCACATAGGATCCGATCACGGCGATGCTGAACAGGACGAGACCAGTGAAAAAGAACATCAGGGTGATGATGGATGTCCAGCCGGGAACCGTGATCCCGGAAACGAAGTGATCGTACAGCGATACCCCCAGATGGATGAGGCTCATGGCCCACAGCGCCAGTGACAGCCACGTGATGATCCGGATCGGGGTGGCCGAGAAGCCCAGCACGCCGTCTATGGCGAGGTTTACCATCTTCCAGAGAGAGTACCCGGTCTCGCCGCCGAATCTCGCTTCGCCGTCGTACTGGATCACGGCCTGTCGGAATCCCACCTGCACGAAGGTGCCGCGGAGGAATTGGTGGGGAGTCCGAAAGGCGATGACCGTCTGCTGGACGGGCTTGGTGAACGCCCTGAAGTCGCCGCAGTTCTCGATGAGCTTGACACCGGAGAAAAACCGCATGAACAGGTAGAAGAGCTTGGCTGTCAGGAGCTTGAACCACGAGTCACCCGTCCTGATCCTCCTCTGGGCATGGACGATGTCATGGCCCTGTTCGAGGGCGTGGATAAGGTCGGGTATGACCTCGGGGGGGTGCTGCAGGTCAGCGTCCATGGTGACGATGACGTCTCCCGCGGCATGATCGATGCCCGCGGTCAGGGCGATCTGGTGCCCGCGGTTCCGGGCCAGATGGATCACCCTGACCCGCGGGTCCAGGCTGGCGAGGTCGTTCAGGACTCGCCCGGTATGGTCGCTGCTCCCGTCGTTGACGAAGAGAAACTCGAAGGAACGGCCCTGGAGGGAACCGGCCACGGCCTTGATGCGCCTGTAGAACTCAGGCACCGTGGCAGCCTCGTTGTAGCAGGGGACAACGACGGATATCAGCTTGGCCTCCATGCAGTGCAACCCTTTCCCGTTCTCATATAGGGCTGACAGAACGCCCTTATGGAAAGCGTTTATACCATCTTTTTATTTTGAGTGCAGCATCCCAAGCGAGGAGGTCCTTCTTACGTCATCAGATGATGCGAGGCGAACATGGTGCCGGGAGGGGGACTCGAACCCCCACGTGCGCACGCACACTAGACCCTGAACCTAGCGCGTCTGCCAATTCCGCCATCCCGGCGTGCTTTGTCTTGAAAACCAGAAGTGTTTCCCATATAGTTTGGAACCTACGAATTGTCAAGGATGTATGTGCATGCAACTGTTCAGGGGAACTGAAGCGATCTACCCGGACACGCTGAAGAAGGCCGTGGTCACCATCGGCAACTTCGACGGCTGCCACCGGGGGCACCAGGAGATCTTCCGCAGGGTTCGCAGCCATGCAGCACGCATCGGCGGCGCGGCCGTGGTGTTCACCTTCCACCCGCACCCGGCATCGGTCGTCAAGGGCATCACCCCCCAGCTCATCTTCACCCTGGATGAGAAGATCCGGGCCGTGGACTCGCTGGGCATGGACGCCCTCATCATCGCCCCGTTCACCCGGGAGTTCGCCGAGACCCAGCCCGAGGTCTTCGTGAAGGAGACCATCGTGCGCAGGATCGGAGCCGCGGGCGTGGTGGTGGGGCACGACTTCTCCTTCGGCCGCAGGGCGCTGGGCGACATCCCCTTCCTGAAGCGCATGGGCGCCAAGATGGGCTTCTTCGTGGAGTGCGTGGACCCGGTGAGCGTGGACGGGCAGGTCATCTCGTCCACGTACATCAGGAAACTCATCCAGTCCGGGGACGTGGCCGCGGCCGCCCGGGTCATGCTCCACCCCTACCGCATCACGGGCCGCGTCATCCACGGCATGGCCCGGGGACGCTCGCTGGGGTTCCCCACCGCGAACATACAGCCCGACAAGGCGCTGCTGCCCGCCTACGGGGTCTACGCCGTGCGCATCATCTCGGGCCAGAACCGGTGGGACGCGGTGGCGAACATCGGCAACAACCCCACCTTCGGCGACGTGGGCACCTCCATCGAGGCCTTTCTCTTCGACTTCGAAGGCGACCTCTACGACGCCGAGCTCTCCGTGGAGTTCGTGGAGCACGTCCGGGGCGAGGTGAAGTTCGCCGACATCCGCTACCTCGTGGAGCAGATCGAGCAGGACTGCCGCAGGGCACGCGAGATCCTGGCAGGGAAGGTGCCACCCCGGTGAAGATCTTCGCCATCTCCGACCTCCACCTCTCCTTCGGTTCGGACAAGCCCATGGACATCTTCGGCGCCCACTGGGAGGCGCATCCCGACCGGCTGAGACAGGCATGGACCGAAGAGGTGGGGGAGCAGGACATCGTGCTCATCCCCGGCGACATCTCGTGGGCCATGAAACTCCCGGACGCCAAGGCAGACCTGGACTTCATCGATGCCCTGCCCGGCACCAAGGTGATCATCAGGGGCAACCACGACTACTGGTGGTCGTCGCTGAACAAGGTCAAGCAGACCCTGCCGCCCTCCATCATCCCCCTCCAGAACACCGCCGTGATGCTCGGCGATGCGGCCATTGCCGGCAGCAGGCTCTGGATCGACCCGGACCTGAGCCTGGAGGCCGCCACGCCGGAAGACCGCAAGATCTTCCACCGGGAGCTCGGCAGGTTCGCCCTGTCGCTCAAGGCCATGCCGGACAACGCCCGCATCAGGATCATCATGACCCACTACCCGCCCATCGCCCTGGACGGCAGGGCGGGGAAGGCCCTCGAGATGGCGTCCGGACACCGGTGCGACGTGTGGGTGTTCGGCCACATGCACCTCGGAAGTGTTGACTTCGGCGGATTCTCGCGCACCATCGGCTCCACGCGGTTCGAGTTCGTCTCGGCCGATTACCTCGACTTCCGGCCGCGACTCGTCTTCGACACGGGGCTCCCTGCCAGATGATGCTTGTTTTCAGAAGTCATATCGGTGTATCTGAATACCGTAAGAGCAGCAGACCATGAGATGGGAACACCTTCAGGTTCGAGGGAGAGAGATGGACAAGAAGATGAAGATGCCCGGCCTTTCACGGATCGAGAAATCGCCCGACATACCCACCCTGGTCATGAACCAGATCATCGAGCTCATCAGCCAGGGCAAGCTCAAGATCGGCGACAAGCTGCCCTCGGAGCAGGAGATGACAGAGCTCTTCGGCATCAGCAGGATTTCGCTGCGCGAGGCCATGAAGCTGCTGGAGGCCAAGGGGTATATCGAGTCGCGCGACCGCAAGGGCAAGTACGTCAAGTCGCTCACCGACAACGTGAAGTCCTCCATCGAGGACCTCATCTCCATAGACCACGAGAAGATATGGGAGCTGCTCGCCGTACGCAGGCTCATCGATTCCGAGGCGGCGTTCCTCGCGGCGAACAACGTGGCCAAGGAGCAGAAGAACCGGTTCAAGAAGATCATCTCCGTCCTGGAGTCCATCGGCGACGAGAACGTGCTTTCCTCCAAGGAAGGCGGCAGGCTCTACTCTGACTTCTTCGACATCCTGGCAGACGCGACCAAGAACACCATCTTCGTGCACCTGCGGAAGTCCGTCACCACCATCCTCACCGGGGCGTTCCCCTACAGCAGGAAGAAGCTCTCCACCGTGCCCGGCAGCTCGAAGGAGATCACCAGGCAGCTGCTCAGGATCTATACCGCCATCGAGAACAGGGATCCGGAGGCTGCCAAGACAGCGACTGTCGAGCACATCGACTACATCGAGAAGTCGCTGAGAAGGGCCCTGAAGGAGGAGAAGTAGGCCGGGTCTCCTCAGAAGGTGTACCCCACCGAGATGTGGAGCCTGCCGGAGCTCTCGCCGTCCTTGGGGTCGAGCTTGTGGCCGTAGAGGATGCCCACCGGCCCGATGGGGGTGAGGTAGCGCATGCCGATGCCGGCAGACGTCCTCACGTCATCCGACCCTTCGTCCACCAGGGTCTCCCGTACCGTGCCCGCGTCCACGAACAGGGCGGTCTCCCAGTTCCGGCTCACCTCGATGCGCGCCTCCATGCTCCCGGAAAGGGCCAGCCTGCCGCCCACCGGGTCGTCGTTCCCGTCCACCCTGAGCCTGTTCTCGTCGAAACCCCGCACGCTCATGGTGCCGCCCAGGTACAGGAGCTGGTCCTCGGGGATGCGGCTCTCGTCGCCCAGGGGATCTATGTAGCCGAATCTGCCGAGCCATGCCAGGGTGACGCGATGGAAGGGGCTGTAATAGAACCTCAGGTTCACATAGTGCTTCAGGAAATTGTCCAGTGACGTCTGGTATCCCTTGGAGATGTCCACCGAGTACGACGAGTAGGTGCCCCTGGTGGGACGCACGAAGGAGTCCCGGGTGTCATAGGATCTCGACGGCGTGGTCACCAGCACGTTGCGGCGCTCGTATGAGTCCTCTTCCCCGGAGGGTATCTCGGAGGAGCTGTCCTGGAGGTACTGGTCCCTCAGCTCGTACCTGAAGCCCAGCGAGGTGGTGAGGTGCGGCTCGTGCTCCCAGAGGAAGTTCAGCGCAGAGGTGGCGACCTTTGTCCCGAATATCTGGTTGAACTCCTCCTTCTTCTCGTATGACAGGGAAAAGGTGTTCAGGACCTGGGCCCCGAAGATCCGCTGCTGTGAGACGCCCAGGTCGCCCCGGTACCCGATCTGGCTCGCCTCGCCGCCCAGCCACGCGTGCTTGTTCAGGCCGAAGAGGTTGCGGTCGCCAGCCTTGGCGTTGGCGTACAACCCCCGGTCGCTCACGTATCCGAGCCCTGCCTGCAGGTAGTAGGGCCTGACCTCCTCCACGTCCACGAGCAGCGTCACCTTCTCGAGCCCCTCCTTGATACCCATGGTCTTGAACTGGACGGATTCGAAGGCCTGCATGTCACGGATCCGCTTCTGGCCATCGAGCATGGCCTTCAGGGAGAACGGGTCGCCCGGCTCGATCTCCAGTTCCCTCCGGATGACACTCGTCCTGGTGGCGAAGTTGCCCCGGTAGTAGGTGTTCCCCATGGTGACCGCAGGTCCTTCCTCCACGCGGAAGACCACGTCCGCGCCCGAGAGGTCCTCGCTCAGGCGTGCCTCCCCGTTGACCTTCACATAGGGATGCCCCCTGGCTGAGACGAGGTCGGAAAGGATGTCCTGCCCCGCAGGCACCATGGTCTCGCGGTAGGGCATGCCTTTTGTATAACCGAGGGCCTCCAGCGCCCTGGGGACAGGGATCGAATGCAGTCCCTCCACTGCCATGGACGTGACAACGGTCCTCGGACCCTCTTCTATGGCAATGGCGATGGACACCGAGGTCCTGTCGGCGGAGAAAAGCTGCTCCGGGGTGATTTTCACCGCGGTGTACCCATGCCTCTGATAGAGGGCCTTCACGGCGGCCAGGTCGTCTTCCAGGATGTCCGGATTGAAGGTGTGTTCGCCGAACAGAGATTTCCTGCCGGTCCGCATGGCGTTCTTGATCATCTTCTCGGACAGGGCAGCGTTTCCGCTCAGACTCACCGAGGCCACTGCGGTGCGGGGGCCCTCGGTGACGGCGAGCTCGATGGAGCGGGTCCGTGACTTCCCCACGGACTCCTTTTCCTCCAGGACAGCCACCTCGGCGGAGATGAACCCCGCCTGGCGGTAGCGCTCAACGATGTTCCTGATGCTCTTCCTCAGACCCAAGCCCCGGCGGTTCCCCTCAGAGAAGATCACCACGTCCTGCCTGAGTGACCAGGTCCAGAAATGATGGTTCCCGGTGATGGAGATCCTGTATTTCGGTCCCTCGGTGATGGTGACAACCGCCCTGACGCTGCGGGCCGCCTCATCCCTTTCGACCGTGTACTCGATGTCGCAGTCCGGGTATCCCCGCTGCCAGTAGAGGGCCTTGAGATCCTTGACGTCCTGTGCCAGCTCCCACTCCAGGAACCGCCCCGATTCCCGGATGAAGAACGACTGCCTCCATGCGCTCATACGGGACAGGATCTCGGCCTCGGAGATGGCGTTGTTACCGCGGATCTCCAGTGACTTGAGGGAATAGTAGTCACCCGGGGTGATGCTCACCTGGAGGCTGGCGGTCCCGGGCGATGCATCCGCTTTCCGGACGCTGATTCTGGGGTCCAGGTACCCCTCCCTCTGGTAGAGGTCTCTCAGGAGGCGCTCCTGCTCGGCCAGGGTGCCGGGCAGGAGCGAGTCACCCACATACACGCTCATGGCCTTGAGGATGTCGCTTTCGAACAGGGGATATTCGCCCTGGATGTCGATGTCCTGGATGACCAGGCAGGGCTTGAGGAGGAGTGTGACGGCGACGCCGTCCTCCAGGGGGTCAACGCGGGCCGATACCTCCTCGAACCGCCTGCTCAGATGGAGGGCTTCCATGGACAGCCGGAACCGCTCCTCGGTGAACACCCCGCCCTCGCGCAGGCTCACGAGGTCGCTCACGAGGGTGGACATGCCCTTGCTGCACCAGGGACAGTCCCGGATCTCGGTGTGCACGACCCTGATCACCTTTCCGACAAAGGGCGCGTGGACAAAGGGTTTGGGCTCCTGGGCGCCGGGCGTCTCCTGTCCCGAGGCCGGTGCGTGGATGAGCAGCAGGGCCAGGAAAGCGAGGATGAGGGGTGCGCGCGCCGGCTTCATGGATGCCCCCTAGCGGAACTCGTACCGGTAGATCATGTCCGTGCCGAAGGTGCCGTCGGTGCCCTGGTACCCGTTGATGAGAAGGTTCTCGAGGATTTTGTACTCGGCAATGGCCCGCTGAATGGTCTCGGTGTTTCTGGTTGACATCTCGTATTTCACGGTCATTCTCCGGGAAAGCTCCTTGCCCACCGTGAGCCTCATGCTCTCCCCTCCGCCGGTGGTGGAGAAATCCGACCCCCTGAACTCGAGGATGTCCAGGCTGGTGGCCTTCTTGATGTCCTGGCCATAGGTGGTGGTGAGGAGCTCGGCCATCATGCCGGACGGCGACACGGTGACGCTCGTGCTCTCCTGGGTGAGCTCCCGCGAGGTCCTGCCCACGATGAGCAGGGACAGGATGTCCGCCGGCTCCTCTGCGGGCTCCGAGCTCAGGGTTAGCTGGAGGTTGTCCGGTTCGCCCTCGAGGTTCAGGGCGATGTCCCAGTTCCGCACCCTGGTGGTGGCCCGGATGTCCACCTCGGCCTTTGTCCGGTGCGGGTCGAGGAAATCGATGACCCCCCTGGTGACGGTGAAGTCGTTGTTCTGGAAGGTGACGACCCCGTCCGTCACGGCCACGCGGCCGTTCACCACGGGGTTCTGCAGGGTCCCGGTGATCTTCAGGTCCGGGTTCAGGTCGAGCACGGCGATGTTGTTCTCCACCTTCACGTCGCCCCTGCGCTTCACGGTCACGTCGAGCTCCAGGGCCTGAAGGGCGGGGCTCAGCTCCGGTCTCTCGGCCGTCTTCTTCCTGAAGAGCTGCCGGGAGGGGAGCAGGCGGTCAATGACGCCGGTGAGGAGGTTCACCTGCATGTCCCTGTAGTAGACCCCGTCGAGGATGTCCACGTCTGCCCACAGCCGCGATCGCTTTTTCCCCATGTCCAGGGAGAGCTCCGCATCCATGGTGAGCTCCATGGTGTCCGGGATGGAGACCGGCAGGGCCTTCGCCTCGGCCAGGAGCTCCAGGCTGTGGAGGCCAAAGCCATTGAGCCGGGCGGATCCACCCATCCGGAAGGCACCGGTGTCCAGACGGCCGGTGATCCCTTCCATGGAGACCTCGTCTCCCCGAATGCGGACGGTCCCGTTCAGACTGTGCAGGCGCTGGCCGTTCACCGGCAGGGTGCAGGCGATGTCCTCCAGGGTGATCAGCGCCGATATCTCGGGCTTCAGCTCGCGGGCGCGGATCTGCGAGGAGACGCGCATGACGCCCGTGCTGTCCGCTAGGTCCTCCATGAACAGGCCCATGACCTCCATGGGGATGACGCCGTCGGTGCTCAGCGTCAGGGCTCGTCTCACATCCCCCTGGCCCTGGATGTCGAACCACCCGCTCCGGCCGAATGCCAGCCGGGTGGGGGGTATGGTAAGGGTGCCGTCGCGGTAGAACCCGGCAGCATTCCGGGCGCTGACCATGACACCGCCGTCGTGGAGGATGTCCATGGACGAGATCTCGGCCACGACGTCCATGTCCTGAAGCGCCTTCGCGTTTCCCCGCACATCAACCCTGCCGGTGAGCCTGCCCGACAGGGATGTCCTGCCGGTGAGGGTGAACAGGGGGGCGAGCTCCGTCTCAGCGAACAGGGCCTCCCCCGTGATGTCCCCCGAGGCGAGGTCGTGCCGGCCGGTGAAACGGAAGATCCAGTTGCCTTCGAGCTGCAGGGTGCGGTCCTGCAGCTCGAAGGCCAGGGTCATGTCGTCCAGGGGCTTGTCCATGAAGGTGATGTCCGCGGCGGCGATCCTGCCCGAGACGCTGGGATTGTCCAGGCTTCCCTGGCCCGATGCGTGGAGGAATATCATGCCGCGGGCCGAGTCGTACCGCTTGATGAGGTCGAGGTGCTCCATCCTGATCCCCGGGGTGCCCAGCGAGAACTCGTAGATGCCGCCCATGGTGAGCGAGCCGCGGCCGTTGATGTTCTCCTCCGGGGCAAGGGTGATGATCACCGGCTCGAACCACACGATGTCCCCGTCCGAGCGTGCCTGCACCTCGAGGGAGGGGATGTGCTGGAACCCCAGGTCCACCTCGCTGGCAGTGATCGTGGCGTTGCCGGCTGGCCGCAGCAGGGTGCCGCCCAGGTCGGAGAACACCGTGAAGGTCCCGGATGCACGGTCGGTGAAATCCCGGATGAGGAGGTCTTTGCCCTGGATGCTCAGGTGGATGGCCGGGTCCCTGACGAGCCGCTTGCGCGCCGGATCGTAGATTGCGATGTCGCCGCCCATGCGCAGGACGGAGGAGCGGTTCCTCACCTCCAGGTCCCTCACGGTGAGCACCCCGTTCTCCAGCCCCCCCCTCAGTGCGGCATCGCCCACCCGGTACTCTCTGTATGAAAGGCCGCGGCCATCGAGCCGGATGTCCGCCGTGAGGGTGCTCAGGGTGCCAGATGCACGGATGCGGCCGTCCACCGCGCCCGTGAGCGGGATCTCCTCTCTGAAATCGCCCGGCACCACCCCGGACAGGTCAATGACGAGGCTCATGATGGGATCTGGATGGATCTCAGGGAAAGGCCTGAACAGGCGGATAGTGCCGGTGGCCTTGGCCACGGAACTACGGTTCTTCAGGCTGCAGGAGGTGATGGTGAGGGTATCGCCCGAAAGGAGTGCCTTCAGGTCGATGTCTCCCAGGGTGATGCCCTCCAGCCGAGCCCGGCCGGCCCCTGCGGTGATGTCCGCCGTGGGCCGGTCCCACGTGCCCGTGACGCGCGCCTTTGCCGAGAGGCTCCCTGCGCCGCCGAGGGCCGCCCTGGCGAGGAGGGGCTCCGCCCGGGGGACGTCCAGGGTGAGGGTTCCATCCACGGCGCGGCTCTGGGGCCGGAGGCTCCCCGCGGCCGTTGCGGTGGCCCAGCGGGTCTTCAGGGTGAGGCCGGAGGTGCTCAGGATCCGGTCCGAAAAGGACAGGCGACCGTCCAGGACCAGGTCTTCGCGGTGGATGAAGGTCCCTGCCGAGACACCCCTGCCCCTGGCGCGGAACGCCGAATCGAGGTGCATGGTCCCGGGTGCCAGGCCCGTGCCTTCCAGCTCCGCCTGGACATCGACCCTTCCCGTGAGCCAGCCGGGGATGCCGGGGATGTCTTCCAGGAGCAGGCTCGTGCCCGTGACGGAAAGGCCGTAGCCGATGACGTCGTCCTCCTTGATCCCCTCGAAGTAGCCATCAGGGAAGAGCCTTCTCAGGTCCACGGTCCCGGAGGCAGCCACCCTGCCCGAGGCGAACTCGCCTGAGAGGTCGGAGATGGTGGCCACCCTGCCGGTGATGGAGCCTTTCAGGCGGGCCCTGCCCACGGCCAGGCCTCCCATGGTCCCGCCGCCGTACTCCATGTCAAAGGCGAGATCCGGGTCGTCGTAGTCCCTGGTGGCCGTGATGCGTGCCTGCACGCCGCCGTTGGCTCCCCCGCCCAGGGCGAGGATGTCGGCCAGGTCGGCCACCTCTCCCTCCAGGGCGAGGTGCAGGTCCACCTGTGCCTTGTGCGACATGTCCGTGACGGACCCCTTCAGCACTGCCTTGGAGGTGCCCTTGGCGGTATGAGCGCTGATATCGCTGATGCGGTCGTTGAAGATGGTGCAGGACGCACCGCCCCGGCCCAGGTCGATCTTCCTGCCCGAGACGAACAGGGAGATCCTGGTGGAGGGGGAGGCGAGGTGCAGGAGGGAGTCGTGCTCGAAGGCGCTGTCCATGGAGAGCTCGAGGTCCTCCAGCGCCACGATGGGGTCACCCGAGGCGCCCTGATAGACGAAGGTGGCCCTCGTGCAGGTGAGTTTCCGGATGTAGACGTTGTAGGGGCTCTCCTCGGGGGTATCCTCCACGAATGCGGCCTCGATGTTGAGCCTGCCGTCAGCGAGCTGCTCCAAGACGAAGGAGGGCCTGTCCACCTCGATGGTTTCGAGGATGACGTCCTGCCGGAGCAGTGCGAGGAGGTCGATGGTCAGGGACGCCCGATCTGCCCGGCAGATGATCTTCCGGTCTGCGCCCATGAGCACGGCGTCCTTCACGGTCACCCGCTGCCGCAGGAGGGACACCTCGATGGCGCTGCCCGTTAT
>JAKPQL010000097.1 GCA_029547045.1 Deltaproteobacteria bacterium
ATCTCCTCCTTGTCCACGAGGAGCGTCATGGTGGTGTACGGCACCTTCCTGGCGTCGAAGATCGCGCTGAAGGCCGCCCAGGAGCATGCCCGGTCGTCCTGGCCGTAGGCGCCGATCAGCGACCGGTCGAACCCCACCTCCCGCGCCCGGCCCGCCGGAACCGCCTCGATGTCGGCGGAGGTGAAGTCCTGCTCCACGATGCCGTATTTCCGGTGCAGGAACTCCAGGATCCGTCGCTTGACCTTCTCGTCCTTGGCCCTGAGGTCGGGTCTGGAGCCGCAGATGATGTTGAGTTTCTCGCCCACGAAGGCGTCCTCGATCTTCTTGCCGTACTGTGCCTTGCCCGCGAGGTGCGGGAGCAGGTCCTCGATGGTGAAGCAGGGCTCGTCCTCGTCCTCGCCGATGACGATGTTCACCTGGCTGCCGTCCTCCCGGACCACGACGCCGTGTATGGCCAGCGGCCTGGCGAGCCACTGGTACTTCTTGATGCCGCCGTAGTAGTGGGTCTTGAGCATGGCCAGCTCGACATCCTCGTACAGGGGGTTGGCCTTGAGGTCGAGCCGGGGGCTGTCCAGGTGTGCCACCACGATCCTGATGCCGTCCTGGATGGGACGGGTGCCGGTCCTGCACAGGGCGACGGCCTTTCCCCGGTTCTCGATGCAGATGACGTTCTTGTCCAGCGAAGCCCTCTCGCTGATGTAGGAGACCGCTTCGCGCTCGGTCTTCACCTCGGAGAGGAAACGGATGTAGTCCCTCGCGTACCCGTCGATCCGGGCCTCCTTTCCCTGGAGCATGTCCCAGCCTGACCTCGGCTTGTGTTCGAGCGGGCTCTTTTCCGACGGTTTCTTTCTCGGCATCTTCATCCCCTGTCTGGTTCGAAGGATCCCGGAAGGGTTAGGAGAACCTTCCGGGTATTGTGCGGCTGCAGTGAGCGCACCTGGATCCCTGCAGGGCGCTCTTCTCGACGGCGAACCCCCTGCGGGAGACGATGAGCCGGCCGCAGTCGGGGCAGTAGGTGTGCTCGCCCTCGTGCCCCACCACGTTGCCAGTATACACGAAATGCAGGCCCTCGCTCAATCCGATTTCCCGCGCACGCTCCAGGGTGGACACCGGCGTGGGCGGTGCGCCGTCGTAGTGGTAGCGGGGGTAGTACCTGCTGATGTGCCAGGGGATGTCAGGGCTCACGGAGCCCAGGAAGGAGGCGATGTCCCGCAGCTCGGCGTCAGAGTCGTTCTCGCCCGGGATCACCAGCGTGGTGACCTCTATCCAGACGCCGGCATCGTGATAAGCCTGTATGGCCCCCAGGACCGGGGCGAGCCGTGCCGAGCAGAGCTTCCGGTAGAAGCGCTCCGTGAACGCCTTGAGGTCGATGTTGGCGGCGTCGATGACCCCCTTGAGATCGTGCGCGATGATGTCGGTGGAGGTGTAGCCGTTGCTGATCATGGTGTTGAACAGGCCCCGTTCATGCGCCTTGACCGCCGTGTCCAGGGCGTACTCCAGGTATACGGTGGGTTCGGTATAGGTGTACGAGATGCTCCGGCACCCGCTTTTCACCGCGGAGGCGACGACCTCCTCGGGGGGGAAGTCGTCCCCCGTTATGCGGCCCGTTTCGAGGGGGTACTGGGAGATGTCGCTGTTCTGGCAGAAGGCGCAGCGGAGATTGCACCCCACCGTGGCGATGGAAAAGGCCCTGGTGCCGGGGTAGAAATGGAACAACGGCTTCTTCTCGATGGGGTCGACGTTGGCGGCGATGCTCCGGCCCCACACCAGGGTGATGAGCGTGCCGCCGTAGTTCTTCCTCACCCCGCAGATGCCCACCTTGCCGTCGGCGATGAGGCAGCGGTGGGGGCACAGCGTGCACCGCACCTTGCCGCCGGAGGCCTCCTCCCAGAACCGGGCCTGTTGCATCTCAGTCTTCGTACCTCGCGCCCTTGTCCGCGGACAGGCTCATGCGCGCGTAGCGCTTGAGCACGCCCGTGAGCTTCTTCTTGGGCGGTTTCCAGGAACTCCTCCTGGCCAGGAGCTCCTTTTCGTTCACCCTCAGATCGAGCCTGCGCCCGGGTATGTCGATGCTGATCGTGTCCCCTTCCCGCACCAGGGCGATGGGTCCCCCTTCGGCCGCCTCCGGCGAGCAGTGCCCGATGGCGGCGCCCCGCGTGCCGCCCGAGAACCTGCCGTCGGTGACGAGGGCCACGTCCCTGTCGAGGCCCATGCCGGCGATGGCCGAGGTGGGGGTGAGCATCTCGCGCATGCCCGGCCCCCCCTTGGGGCCCTCGTACCGGATGACCACGACGTCGCCCTTCCTGATGCCGCCTGCCAGGATCATCTTGACCGCCTGCTCCTCCGAGTCGAAGACCCGGGCCGGGCCCGTGCGTTTCATCATCTCGGGGAGCACGCCCGACTGCTTCACCACCGCACCGTCAGGGGCAAGGGACCCCCGCAGGATCGCGATGCCCCCCTCGGCGTGATAGGCCTTCTTGATGGGCCGGATGACCTCGTCGTCCAGCACGGATGCCTTCTTGAGGGTTTCGCCCAGGGTCCTGCCGGTTACGGTCATGACCTTCGTGTCGAGCGCCTTGATCTCGGTGAGCCGCTTCATCACTGCCTGGATCCCCCCTGCCCGGTACAGGTCCTCGAGGTGGTGGGGTCCAGCCGGTGAGAGGGAGCACAGGTGGGGGACCTTGGCACTCATGGCGTTGAAGTCGTCCAGGTTCAGCCCGACGCCTGCCTCGTAGGCGACCGCAGGCACGTGGAGCACCGTGTTGGTGGAGCAGCCCAGGGCCATGTCCACGGCGATGGCGTTGGCAAAGGCCTTCGGGGTGGCGATGTCCCGGGGCCGGATATTCTTCTTGAGCAGCTCCATGACCTTCATGCCCGCGTGCTTGGCCAGCCTGATGCGCTCCGCGAACACCGCGGGGATGGTGCCGTTGCCCGGC
>JAKPQL010000111.1 GCA_029547045.1 Deltaproteobacteria bacterium
AATCCGGGCAACAGCGGGGGGCCGCTGCTGAACCTTGACGGCCAGGTCATCGGGGTCAATTCGGTCATCGCGTCGCAGTCGGGCGGTTCCGAGGGGCTCGGGTTCGCCATTCCGAGCAACATGGCCGTCCATATCGCAAACTCTCTCATAAAGACCGGCAAGGTGGAACGGGGCTGGCTCGGCGTATCCATAAAGGATATCGAGTTCACGGAAATGAAGGCACTCAAGCTCGACTCACCGAAAGGCGCCTACGTGGCCGAGGTGGTGAAAGGCGGCCCGGCCGCCAAGGCGGGAATCAAATCCCGGGACGTCATCGTATCGCTCGACGGCAAGACCATAGACGACTCGAGCACGCTGAGAAACCTCGTCGCGGGCATCCCGGTGGGCACCGCGGTGAAGCTCGTTGTTGTCCGGGACGGAAAGAAGCTCACGGTCCCGGTCACGGTCGGGGCCCTCGACGATGCGACCAGGGTCATGGCATCGGCGCTGCGCGAGAGGCTGGGCATAGACGTCAGGCCGCTCACGGAGGAGGAGCTGGGCAGATATGGACTGGAGCAGGACCAGGGTGTGGCCATCAGCTGGATCAACCAGAAGGGCCCCATGGGCAGTGAGGGCTTCGAGGTGGATGACCTGATCCTCGGCGTCAACGGCCAGCAGGTCGGCAGTGCGGAGGATTTCGTCGCCATCGCGGGCGCATTGCAGCCCGGACAGAAGATCACCGTCTATGCCCTAGACCACAGGACGGGAAGGGCGGGCAACATAGAGGTGGAGGTGCACTAGGGTCCTCTGCGACGGGCCTCAGGAGATCCCGAGTTTCTTCATCCTGGCCTGCAGGGTGGTGCGCTTCATGCCGAGGACCTCCGCCGCACCGCCCGGCCCGCCGATGCGGCCACCGGTCAGATCGAGGACATGGGAGATGTACCTGCGCTGGAGATCGTCCATGGTGGGCCTGTCCGCGAAGGAAGAGACCTCGGCCGGGCCGGAAAGCGCCGGCAGGTTCAGACTGAGTTTGTTCCCGGAGGACAGTATGGCGGTGCGTTCCATCACGTTCTTCAGCTCCCGCACGTTGCCCGGCCAGGGATAGCTCATGAGGGTGGCCATGTCCTCCTTCGTCAGCTCGGGCAGCACCCGGTGGTACTTCCGTGCATACTGACCCAGGAAATCCCTTGCCAACAGGACGATATCATCTCCGCGCTCCCTCAGGGGGGGCATGACCAGCGGTACCACGTTGAGCCGGTAGTA
>JAKPQL010000112.1 GCA_029547045.1 Deltaproteobacteria bacterium
CCCTGCCTCCCGGGCGTTTCAACCTTATTTCAGCGAAGGAGAAGATGCGATGAAGAAATTGATCGGCCTGTTCTGCATCCTGCTGCTCGTGTTTGCCCTTTCGACCCCGGCCCCGGCGGCCAAGGTCGTGCTGAAGCTCGGTCACATCGCCGAGCCCTCCAACCCCTACGGCCAGGGAGCCGACTACTTCGCCAAGCTGGTCGCCCAGAAGTCCAAGGGGGAAATCGAGGTCAAGGTGTTCCCCTCATCGCAGCTCGGGGCGCAGAAGGAACTCATCGAGGGCTGCATCTACGGCACCCTCGACATGACGCTGACGAGCACGGCCGAGCTGGGCACCTTCCAGCCGCAGATGGCCCTCTTCGACATGCCCTTCCTGTTCAAGGACCGCAAGCACGCCTTCGCGGCCCTCGACACGGTGGGCATGGACCTGGCCAAGGCGCTCGAGCCCAAGGGCCTCAAGATGCTGGGCTACATGGAAAACGGCATCCGCCACCTGACCAACAACGTGCGCGAGGTCAAGACCCCCGCCGACATGAAGGGTCTCAAGATCCGCGTCATGAACAACAAGGTCTACATCGAGATGATGAAGGCCCTCGGCGCCTCCCCCACCCCGATGGCGTTCTCCGAGCTCTACTCCGCCATGCAGCAGGGCACCGTCGACGGCCAGGAGAACCCCAGCGCCCATATCTACACGAAGCGCTTCTTCGAGGTCCAGAAGTACGCCTCCCTGACGGGACATGCCTACGCGCCGGAGCCCATGCTGATCTCCATGATCACCTGGAACAAGCTCACGCCCCAGCAGCAGGCCATCATCCAGCAGGCGGCCAACGAATCGATCGCCTGGCAGCGCAAGCTGGCTGAAAAAGAGGATGAGGAGTTCTGGAAGAAGATCAGGGCTACGGGCAAGATGAAGGTCACCACGGTTGACCGCAAGCTCTTCATCGAGGCCACGAAGGACGTCTACAGGAAGCTCGCCCCCACCGTGGGCCAGGCCAACATCGACAGGGTGAGAGCCCTGGAAAAGTAA
>JAKPQL010000118.1 GCA_029547045.1 Deltaproteobacteria bacterium
TACTACAACAAGGAGTTCGGGACGGTGGGCCTCAACCACGACCTCTGCATCGGCTGCAAGAACTGCGTGGCGGCCTGCCCCTTCGAGGTCCCCAAGTACGACGCGGGGACGGACAAGGTCTTCAAGTGCGACATGTGCGAAAGCCGTCTTGCCAACAACATGACCCCCGCCTGCGTGAAGGCCTGCCCGACGGGCGCCCTGTCCTGGGGCGACAAGGAGGCCCAGATGAAGAAGGCGGCGGCCCGTGCCCAGCAACTCGGCGGGTCGGCCACGGTCTACGGCGACCAGTACGTGGGCGGCACGCACCTGATGTACGTGCTCTCCGAGAAGCCGGCCACCTACGCGGGAATCCACCTCGACCCGAGCGTTCCGTGGAGCGTTACGCTGTGGAGGGGCTTCCTGAAGCCCGTCTCGCTGCTGGCTGCGGGGGGCATCCTGGCGGGTTCGTTCCTGCACTACCTCATCAAGGGGCCCAAGCTGCCCTACGACGATGCCGAGGCGGGAAAGAAGGAAGGGGGTGAATGAACATGAAACCCGGAATGATTCAAGCAACGGATTCCTTTGAGCGGATCGTCCACTGGGTGATGGCGATCTCCTGCATCATCCTGTTCCTCACGGGGCTGGGGATGATGTTCCACTCGCTGAACTTCATCGGGACGATCGTCGGCGGCATGAAAAACCTCAAATACATCCACAACCTCACGGGCCTCGTGTTCGGCTTCTCGCTGATTTTCGCCATCTCCATGTGGTGGAAGGAGGCGGGGGTAATCGAGATGCCCGACGATCTCGAGTGGGTCAAGTGTGCCGGCGGCTACCTCTGGCACGTGGAGCACCCGCCCGAGAGCGGCAAGTACAACCCGGGCCAGAAGATGTTCTTCATCGCCGTGGCGCTCTGCGGGCCTATGATGCTGGTCACGGGGCTCCTGATGATGTTCCAGATTTTGCCCATGGCGCTCACCCGCTGGATGTACACGCTGCACGCGGTAGGGTTCGTGACCCTGTTTGCCTTCTTCTTCGTCCATGTCTACCTCGGGACAGTCGGCAACCCCGGCTCCTTCCAGGCCATGATCACGGGCTGGGTGACCCGGGGCTGGGTCAAGAAGCAGCACCCCAAGTGGCTCAAGGAGATGGAGCATCACGGAACCCTCGTCGTCTACGGGGAGGAGAAGAAACCGGCGGCCGGAGGGCACCACTAAAAGAAGGACGTTCAGAAGTTAGGAAGATAGGAAGTTAGGAAAAGAAAGAGGGCCCGTTTCGAAAGAAGCGGGCCCTCTCTTTTGTCTTCATCCCCTGAGAGGCTTAAATCGATCGCCTCCTTGGCCTACGCCTTCATTTGACGATCCTGAAGAT
>JAKPQL010000133.1 GCA_029547045.1 Deltaproteobacteria bacterium
CCACGAACCCCCCCACGTGGGCCCAGAAGGCGACCCCCCCGCCCGTTCCGCCCATGCTGAAGAAACCTCCCAGGAGCTGCAGCAGGAACCAGTAGCCCAGCATGAAGAAGGCGGGCACCACGATACGGGTGAAGAAGAACCCGAAGAAAACGAGCATGTGCACCGGGGCCCTGGGAAACAGGATGACGTACGCCCCCATGACCCCGCTGATGGCACCGGAGGCGCCTACCATGGGTACCGGGCTGGATGGATGGGTGATCATCTGGAGGGCCAGGGCCGCGAGACCGCAGAGCAGATAGAACACGGCGAACCTGACCGACCCCATGGAGTCTTCCACGTTGTCGCCGAAGACATAGAGGAACCACATGTTACCGATGATGTGCAGCCACCCGCCATGCATGAACATGTGGGTGACGACGGACAGGAAATTGGGGGTGGCCTCCACGACGTACTGCATGCCCTGGCCCACCGGTATGGATGTGCCCGGAGGCACCAGCCCGAGGAGTTCGCCCGGTATCACGCCGAACTTGAAGACCGAGACCATCAGCTGCGGGTACATGCCGAAACCCTGCAGCAGTATCCACGACGCCACGTTCAAACCTATGATGGCATAGGCAACGATGGAGGGGTGAAAGGTCGGGTTGTCGTCACGTATGGGGATCATCGGTCCTCACCTTGTCGGAATGTTCCTTTGCGGTCACGGCATACCTTCTCCTTCATAACGCAGTCCTCGTGCTTACACCACCAGAAAATGATCGTGACAGGTTCCCGTACCGATCGTGTCCGGCACCGGGCCTTCCCCTTCGATTCACCCCTTGACTTGCCGTTTTCCTGCAGGTAATGCCCATCAGGAGTTTGCCTGTGAAACGGGAAGGCCGACGTTTCAGGCAGGAATTTCTGCGACATGAGCGATCACCACACAAGACATGCGGACAAAGGCGCCCAGACACTGAAATCAGATGCGCTCCTCCTGATCACCGCCGGCATCTGGGGGTTCGCCTTCGTCGCCCAGCGCGTGGGCATGGACTACGTGGGGCCGTTCGGCTTCAACGGTGTCCGCTTCGCCCTGGGCTGCCTGGTGCTCCTTCCCTTCCTCGCGAGAAACGGGCTGAACGACGGCGGGTCCCTGCCCGCGGCCCCGGGCGTCTTCACCCTGCGCGGCCTGGGCGGCGGACTCGTCGCCGGCCTGGTCCTCTTCACCGGCGCATCGTTCCAGCAGGTCGCCATGATATACACCACGGCGGGCAATGCGGGGTTCATCACCGGGCTCTACGTGATCCTCGTGCCCATCATCGGCATCTTCCTGGGTCACGGCACCCATGCGGGAACCTGGATCGGGGCCGTTCTGGCCACTGCCGGCCTCTTCCTCCTGAGCGTGACCTCGTCTTTCACCATCGCCTGGGGAGACCTGCTGGTGCTCATCGGCGCCTTCTTCTGGGCCTGCCACGTGCATATCATCGGCTGGCTCTCGCCCAGGGGGGACGCCCTGAAGATCTCCTTCCTCCAGTACGCGGCATGCTCCGTGCTCAGCATGGCGGTCTCACTCTTCATGGAGGTGAACACCCTGCAGGCTTACCTCGCGGCGACCGTACCGATTCTCTTCGGAGGGATCATGTCCGTGGGCGTGGCCTATACGCTCCAGGTGATTGCCCAGAAAAAGGCCAAGCCCTCCCACGCGGCCGTCATCATGAGCCTGGAGGCCGTGTTCGCGGCCCTGGGGGGATGGATCATGCTGGGCGAGTTCCTGACCGACCGCGGCATGGCGGGGTGCGCCCTGATGTTTTCCGGCATGCTCGTGTCCCAGCTCTGGAGGCTGCCCCGCAGGGCCTGATTCAGCGAAAGGATCCGTTCACCGGATCCCTGCCCGGCCCCGTATCATCCATGAAGTTTTCCAGATAGTCCTTCCTCACGGTCAGTGTCTGACCCTCCCAGGCTATCACGCCCAGCCCCCTGAGGCGGTTGATGAGGCGGGAAAAGGTCTCGGGTATGGTGCCGATGGCCGAGGCCATGTCCTTCTTGGCCATGTCGACGCTGTAGGTGCCCCCGGTGCCGTAATGCTCGATGAGGAACCGGAAGAACCGCTCCTCCACGTCGAAGCTCGTGAGATAGAGGATACGCCCGGCCAGGTACCGCTGCTTCTTCATGAGCATGGCGATAAACTCGTTGCGGAAGTCCTTTTCGTCGAGCAGGTCAGCAAAGGAATGCCGGTCCATGGCGAAGACCCTGACCCGGCTGAGCGCCGATGCACTCACCGGGTACAC
>JAKPQL010000134.1 GCA_029547045.1 Deltaproteobacteria bacterium
AGGGGGTGACGCATGGCTGAATACATCAAACTCATCGACGTGACGAAGTGTACGGGCTGCCGGGGCTGCCAGGTGGCCTGCAAGCAGTGGAACTCCCTGCCTGCGGAGAAGACGATGTTCACGGGGTCTCTGCAGAATCCCAAGGATCTGTCGTACAACACCTGGACGCTCATCCGGTACGACGAGGTGGTCAAGGACGGCAGGCTGAACTGGGTGATGCGGCACGACGCGTGCCTGCACTGCGACTGGCCGGCCTGCGCCAAGGCGTGCCCTTCTCCGGGAGCGCTGGTGAAGACGGACGAGGGTGCGGTGGTGCACAACGCGAAGTACTGCATCGGGTGCAAGGCGTGCATTGCGGCGTGCCCCTTCGACATTCCGCGGAACAATCCGGAGCTGGAGAAGATGGCCAAGTGCACGCTGTGCTACGACCGCATCACCGAGGGAAAGAAGCCGGCGTGCGTGACGGCCTGCCCCACGGGCTGTCTTGCCTTCGGGCCCAAGGAGGAGATGATCGAGAAGGCGCACAAGCGGGCCGAGGAGGTGGGCGGACTCATCTATCCGAACAATCCCAAGTACGAGACCCACGTGCTGTACATCCTGCCTGCGGGCATACAGGCCTCCGACCTGCAGCACACGAACCCGAACCCGTCCATGCCGCTGAGCGTGCTGCTGTGGAAGAACCTGTTCAAGCCGTTCACGCTCATCGGGATCGGCGCGGTGGCGGGCGGGGCTTTCCTGCACTACCTCATCAAGGGGCCGCACAAGGTCCACGAGAAGAAAGAAGGGGGTGAGTAACCATGTCAGCCCATGACAGCAATCTGGTTCGGATCACGGACGTGGAGGAGCGCCTCGTGCACTGGGTGCTGGCGGCGAGCTGCCTGTTCTGCCTCATCAGCGGGATCGGGCTCATGTACCATTCGTGGAGCATCATCCCGACGCTGCTGGGCGGCCACTACGCGGCCAAGATGATGCACATCTACTCCGGGGTCATCTTCACGGGCATGCTTTTCTACTCGGCCTACCTGTGGAAGAAGGACTGCCGGTTCGAGGAGAGCGACCTGCAGTGGGTGCTCAAGGCTGGCGGCTACCTGTGGCCGGTGGAGAACCTGCCGCCGGTGTACAAGTACAATGCCGGCCAGAAGGCGTTTTTCTGGTGTCTCATCGGCTGCGGGGCGGTGATTTCGGTCACGGGTTTCCTCATGTGGCTGTGGAACCCGGTCTCGGTGCCCATCATCATCGGGCGGCTGTCCTACATGCTCCATGCGGGCGCGGTGGTGGTGCTGGCGGCGTTCATCATGATCCACATCTACCTGGGCACGGCGGGCAACCCGGGCACGGTTTCGGCCATGATCACGGGCTACGTGACCAGGGCCTGGTGCGAGACCCACTGCCCCCGCTGGTACGCCGAGCGGAGCAAGAAGCCCGAGCAGGCAGCCTGAGCAGGATCTGACCGGAAAACGAACAAAAGGGCCCCGAACCGGGGCCCTTTTCCTTTCCTGCAGCATTGTGTCTGGATGAAGCACCCGCAGAAGGTGTATGATACACGCCATGGACAACGACCTGCTCCCCTACCTGCAGTGCACGCCCACCGTGGACTGCGACCACCCCTCGGTCATCGAGTATGCGCGCAGCAGCGCGGGAGAGTCCCCGGACCCGGTGGACCAGGCGGTGAGGCTCTACTATGCCGTACGGGACGACATCCGCTACGACCCCTACACCCTGGACCTGTCGGTTCCGGGACTGAAGGCGAGTACCACGCTCCGCACCAGGCGGGGCTGGTGCGTGGCCAAGGCCATCCTGCTGGCCGCCTGCTGCCGGGTGATGGGCATACCCGCGCGCCTGGGCTATGCGGACGTGCGCAACCACCTCACCACGGCACGCATGCGCGAGCAGATGAAGACCGACGTGTTCTACTGGCACGGCTACACGTCCATCCACCTCGGGGGGAAGTGGGTCAAGGCCACCCCTGCATTCAACATAGAGCTCTGCGAGAAGTTCCGCTTCCATCCCCTGGAGTTCGACGGCCGGACGGACTCCATCTACCACCCCTTCGACCTGGAGGGGAACCAGCACATGGAGTACCTCGGCTACCGGGGAGAGTTTGCGGACGTGCCCCTGGACGCCATCATGGAGACCTTCATCAGGGAATACCGGCCGGACGAGAACTGGCAGCAGGGCGACTTCGACGCCGAGGTGGACCGGGAGACGGGCAAGGGCTGAGCGTCGAGCGGAAAGATGCCCCTGATCTGACAGGAGTGCTACGAGGCCTTCGCCCTCGGCAGGTCCTTCCACGAGGTGGTGAACCGGGCGGACCGGTGCGTCTGCCGCATCCACCAGGGTCTCCTGAAGCCCGAGGCGGCGAACTCGAGGGAGCCGCGGCCCCAGCGCCGGTTGACGGCGTCCACGGACCGCATGAGGGCCAGCTCCCGCTCCCCCTCGCGGCCCTGGCGGAAGAGGTCGAGCTGTACCTGGCCCCGGGCTACGATGCCCGAGAGCATGACCCCCACCTTCCGGTAGGCCGGCCCCTGGTGATAGATGCGTCCCAGCAGGGCCTTGGCGGCGCGGATGAGGTCCGGGGTGTAGGAAGTCGCCACGCCGAGCGCCCCGGAGCAGATGCGGGTCGCGGGGAAGCCGTCGTTGAAGGGGAACTCCATGAGGATCACCTGGACCAGCGACGCCGCGGACCCCTGGTCGCGCAGCTTCTCTGCGGCCCGGGTCGCGTAGGCGGCAGCGGCCTCCTCGAGCTCCTCGAGGAGGTACACCTTCCTGCCGAAGGACCGGGAGCACAGGATGGACTTCCGGGGCTGCCAGGCATCGTCCATGGGGATGCAGGACACGCCCCTGAGTTCCATGACCGTGCGCATGCCCGTCACGGTCATGTGCCGCCTCACCCACTCGTCCGGGGCGTTCCTCAGGTCCAGGGCCGACAGGATGCCGGTGCGCCTGAGGAGCCTGGCATACCTGCGGCCCACGCCCCACACGTCGTCCACCTCGATGCCGGAGAGCGTCTCCTCCTCGCGGCCCCTGATGTCGAACACGCCGCCGCACGCCGGATCCTGCTTGGCCGCCTTTGCGGCCGCCTTGGCCAGGGTCTTGCTGGGGCCGATCCCGATGGAGACCGGGATGCCCACCCAGCCCTTTACCCTGGCGCGCATGGCGCGGCAGTAGGCGGTGAGGTCGCCCGGCATGCCCGCGAGGTCGAGGAAGGCCTCGTCTATGGAGTAGACCTCCATGTCCGGGGTGAAGGCGCTCAGCGTCTCCATGACCCGGCGTGACAGGTCGCCGTAGAGCTCGAAGTTGGAGGAGAAGACGTGCACGCCATGCCGCGCCACGAGGTCGCGGCACTCGAAGAGGGGCTGGCCCATCCTGATCCCCAGGGCCTTGGCCTCGTTGGACCGGGCGATGACGCACCCGTCGTTGTTGGAGAGCACCACCACGGGCCTGCGGGCGATGGACGGGTTGAAGACCCGCTCGCAGGACGCGTAGAAGTTGTTGCAGTCGACGAGGGCGAAGACCTTGTCCATCTCACACCTTGTGGATCACGTAGCTCACCACGCCCCACACCTCCACGGCCATGCCCTCGGTGACCTCGATGGGCCCGAACTTCGGGTTCTCGGCCAGGAGCCAGCACTTGCCGTTCGTGCAGGAGTACCGCTTCACCGTGAACTCGCCCTCCACCACGGCGATGACGATGCTGCCGGACCTGGGCTCCAGGGCCCTGTCCACGATGAGGATGTCGTCCGGGTGGATGCCCGCCCCGATCATGGAGGTGCCTTCCACGCGCACGAAGAAGGTGGCGGCCGGGTGGGCCACGAGGAACTCGTTCAGGTCGAGCCTGGCGTCGATGAAGTCGTCCGCCGGGGAAGGGAAACCCGCCGAGACGCCTGCCGTAACGAGCGGGACCTCGAGCCTGGTCCTGGCCTCGAACCCCCAGATGGCGCTTACGCGGATGCCCTTGTCCCTTTCCACAGAAGGACATGGTAGCACTGCGTGGGTGCCCTGTAAAGGGACGCCGTGGGGAGGAGAGGGGGGCTTCAGCGGGGCACGGGGTCAGTGGCGAGTTGTCACTTGTGCAGGCCTCGGGAAATAATGTAGAGGAGTATGCGCACCGGGGGGGCGGGAGCGTCTTCGCCGGAGTTGCCCGTGCCGCGGTCAGTCGCTTGCTCAGCTTCACGGGCACGGGTGCCGATGAGAAACGTGGAGAGGATATGCACCGGACGGAACGGTTTGAGGAGCAATGGACAGGCATGACAGACAGAGACGGGCACCGTGACAGAGCCATGGAAGAACGCCTCAGGGCCGACATCGAGGACCTGGCGGTCAGGATCGGCAGAAGCGTGACCCTCATGGAGATCTGCGGCGCCCACACCTGCGCCATCGGCCGCTGCGGCATCAGGGATATCCTGCCGGACAGCGTGCGGATCGTCTCCGGGCCCGGCTGCCCCGTGTGCGTGACCTCGGGCAGGGACGTGGATACGGCCCTGTCCCTGGCCGGCAGGAAGAACGTCATCTTCACTGCATGCCCGGACATGCTGCGCGTCCCGGGTTCCGGAGGGGGAAGCCTCCAGGGCCTGTGCGCCGCTGGCGCCGACGTGCGCGCGGTGGGATCCGCTGCGCAGGCCGTGGAAATCGCCAGAGCCAACCCGCGCAGGGAGGTCATCTCCATGGGCACCGGGTTCGAGGCGTCCGCCCATGAAGCGGCCTTCATGCTGGAGACGTGCAGGAGACAGGATATACGGAACCTGTCGGTCTTTACCACGTACAAAGATATGAAGCCGGCCATCAGGGCGCTCATGGAAGACTCCGAACTCGCCGTGGACGGCTTCCTCTGCCCCGGCCATGCAAAGGCCGGCGGCGGGTACGCCGAAATTCCGGCCCGGGGCAGGGCCGCGGTGGTCACCGGATTCGAGACCCTGGACATCCTCGAAGGCATCCGCATGGCACTGGCCCAGATCGCACGCAGGTCCTTTGCCGTGGAGAGGCAGGGCGCCGGGGCAGAAGGGCCCGAAACCGGCACGCCCGGTGACGGTTTGACCGACGAGGTGTTCATGCGGGTCCCTGCCGAGTGGAGGGGCCTCGGCGTCATTCCGGACAGCGGCCTTGTGTTGCGGAACCGCTATGCCGCCTTTAACGCCCTGGCGCGGTTCGACGTGCCCATTCTCGACTCCAGCGACATCATGGGGTGCATGTGCGGTTCCATTCTGCGCGGTGTGGCGAGCCCCGGGGAATGCCCGCTGTTCCGGCATGCCTGCAACCCGGAGAACCCCATCGGACCCTGCATGGTGTCCCGCGAAGGGGCGTGCTTCATGGAGTATGCGGTCCGCTGAGACGGCCCCGGACATGGGTCCGATCCGGCAATGGCACATTCGTCTTCAATATTTCACCCCGGTTCTGCCGATGAGCATTTGGACAGCACCCATGCATCTTGACTTGCAATGAACCGATCCTATAAAGGTACTAACGAGTTACGTTGAAAGAGGGTATACATGTATAATTTGAGATTCCAAGAGGTTATCGGCCTTCTTCTGGGCCCCGACGCCCACGAGGAGCGTCTGAGCGTGTGCTATCCGCCCCTGGACGTGTACGAGAACGCCGAGGGGCTGTGCCTGGAGGTGGAGATACCGGGGGTGAACCCCGATGACGTGAACGTGGAGGTCATCGGCCGTTCGCTGGTGGTCACCGGCACGAAGAAGGATGCCCTGGCCAACAAGGGCGTGCGCTATGTGCGCATGGAGCGAAGCTTCGGCAGGTTCTCGCGGGAGCTGGACATCCCGGAGCGCTTCAACCTGGACAGGATCGAGGCCAAGTTCGTCGACGGCGTCCTGAAGATCAGGGTGGCAAAGGTCGAGGACGGGGCCAGGAAGATCAAGCGCATCGACATATCGTAGGAGAACGATGAATGGAAAACGAGAAGCAGGCGATAGACATACCTGAGAACATACCGCTCCTTCCCATCAGGGACGTGGTCATCTACCCGTACATGATCCTGCCGCTCTTCGTGGGCAGGGGCCTGTCCATCAAGGCCGTGGACGAGGCGCTCAACAAGGACCGGTACATCTTCCTGGCCGCCCAGAAGGACTCCACCATCGAGGAGCCCGCCGAGGACCAGATCTACACCGTGGGCACCGTGGCCATGGTCATCCGCATGCTCAAGCTCCCGGACGGGCGCGTGAAGATCCTGGTCCAGGGCGTTGCCAAGGCCCGCATCAGGAAGTTCATCAAGGACGAGAAGGGCTTCTACAGCGTGGACATCGAGAAGATCGAGGAGCCCGAGCTCAAGGAGATCACCGTCGAGGTCGAGGCCATGATGCGCACGGTGAAGGAGCAGTCCGAGCGCATCCTCCAGCTCCGCGGCATCGTGTCGCCGGACGCGCTCTCCATCCTGGAGGCCATCGACGATCCCGGGAGGCTCGCCGACCTGGTCGCCTCCAACTTGAGGCTCAAGGTGGACGAATCCCAGCACGTGCTCGAGATCGTGGACCCCATCGAGCGGCTGCGCCATGTGAACCAGCTCCTTTCCAAGGAGATGGAACTCTCCGAGGTCCAGGCAAGGATCCAGTCCCAGGCCAAGGAGGAGATGAGCAAGACCCAGCGCGAGTACTTCCTGCGCGAGCAGCTCCGCGCCATCCAGCAGGAGCTGGGCGAGGTGGACGAGAAGGGCAAGGAGATCGAGGAGTACCTCGACAAGATCAACAGTGCGGGCATGCCCGACGACGTGAAGAAGGAGGCCACCAAGCAGATCGACCGGCTCAAGATGATGCACCAGGACTCCGCCGAGGCCAACATCATCAGGACCTATCTCGACTGGATGACCGACCTGCCCTGGGGCAAGTCAACGCAGGACCGGCTCGAGATCAAGGCCGCGGCAAAAATCCTGGACGAGGACCACTACGGCCTCGAGAAGGTCAAGCAGCGCATCCTCGAGTACCTGGCCGTGCGCAAGCTCAACCCGGAGAAGAAGGGCGCCATCCTGTGCTTCGTGGGGCCCCCGGGCGTGGGCAAGACATCCCTGGGCCGCTCCATCGCGCGTGCCCTTGGCAGGGAGTTCTACCGGCTCTCCATCGGCGGCGTGCGCGACGAGGCGGAGATCCGGGGCCACCGCCGCACCTACATCGGCGCCATGCCGGGCCGCATCATCCAGGGCATCAAGCAGGCCGGCTCCAACAACCCGGTCTTCATGATCGACGAGGTGGACAAGATCGGCCAGGACTTCCGGGGCGACCCGTCGTCCGCCCTGCTGGAGGTGCTGGACCCGGAGCAGAACTTCTCCTTCCAGGATCACTACCTGAACGTGCCCTTCGACCTGTCCAAGGTCATGTTCATCACCACGGCCAACCTCACCGACCCTATCCCGGGCCCCCTCAAGGACCGCATGGAGAT
>JAKPQL010000147.1 GCA_029547045.1 Deltaproteobacteria bacterium
CTCACCATCGTGTCCCTGAAGCATCGCTACCCGAGGCTGTACCTCAGCGAGGCGGTGGGTTCCTTCGCCCTGTACGCAGTGCTCGTTGCCCTGTTCACCGCGCCGGTGATCGAGGCTGTGAAGACTCTTGTGAGCTAAGGAGAGTAGATATCGGACAGCCCCGCCCCTGCGTCATGGGGCGGGGTTTTTCCCTGGAAGGAGGGGCGCCATGAAGAAGTCGGGAAGGACCGGGCTCAGGGCCAGGAACCTGAACCGTATCATCCTCATGAGCGCCTGGGGCTTCACCCTGGTCATCTCCTCGTTCCTGTTCCTGTTCGTGGGTCGCTGGATCGACGTGCGACTCCACACCGAACCTGCCTTCATGCTGGGGCTCTTCGTGCTGGCCATCGGGCTCTGCATCGCCAGGATGTACACAGACTTCACACAGACCAAGGACGACCTCCGCGACCGCAGGATGCGCTGCCAGCACTGAGGAAGAATCCTGCCCGGGCCGGGACCCCCCCCGCATTCCCCACGGGATGAGATACGGGCCGCCGTCGAGGCGGCCCGTGGTGTCATGAGGCTTTGTTACTCCTCGTCATGGTAGGTGCGCGTGTAGAGGTGCCGGTTGTACACGCTGGAGAAGGCGGAGAAGGTCTCGTCCTCCGGGGTGGCCTCGATGATGGAGCAGATGCCCGTGAGCTTGGCGTCCAGGTCGTCCATCATGTGGAGGAAAATGGCCTCCTTGGTCATGGGCAGCTTGGGCGAACCGAACTCCAGCTGGCCGTGGTGCCCCAGCACCATGTGGAGGAGCTGGAGCTTGAGCTCTTCCGGGAAGCCCTCTATGGCACCCGCCTCCTGGTCCACCATGTGGGCCGAGAGGTAGATGTGGCCCAAGAGCCTGCCCACCGGGGTGATCTCGATGACCTTCTCGCAGGAGTATTCGTAGATCTTGCCCAGGTCGTGGAGGATGGCGCCGGCCACGAGCATGTCCCGGTTGAACCCCACGTGGACGTACACGGGCAGGAGCGCGTCGATGGCCTTGAGCACGAACAGGGTATGCTCAAGCAGGCCGCCGATGTAGTTGTGGTGGATGCCCTTGGCGGCAGGAGCCTTCATGAACCCGTCCCTCACCCCTTCCCGGGCGAAGATCCGTTCGATGAGCGTCCTCAGGTACGTGCTCCTGATGCCGGAGACGGCCTGGTCGAACTCGTCCATCATGCCGGCCATGTCCCGGGAGGAGGTGGGGATCAGGCCAGCCATCTCCACGTCTTTCTCGGAAAGCTTGGTGATCTTCTCGATCCTCAGCTGCAGCCTGTTCTCGTAGGATTCCGCGCTGGCACGAACGCCCACCACGTCTCCGGGGGAGATGGAGGCGATCTGTTCCGGCGCGTCGTCCCAGACGAGGCCGAGCATCTCGCCGGTCTTGTCCGACAGGATAACCTTGCCGTAGGGTTTGCCGTTGCGGGCAGTGAGCAGCCTCCGTTCGGAGATCAGGAACACCGCCTTGATGCGGTCGCCATCCCCGATCTCGCTGACGTATCGTCCCTTGGGAATCATGACTGTCCTTTCCGTGCAGGTGAGGCCGCTTCTTCCTCACCCTGCACAGTGCGTATTCCGGTTCTTGCCGGGCCTGCACGATGCCCGGATCCACCGACATCCCCGGCTGCCTAGAGGATGTACCTGCTCAGGTCCTCCCGGCGCATGAGGGGCTCCAGCCGCTCCTTCACGTAGGCCCCATTCACGGTGAGCTCCCCCGAGAGTTCGTC
>JAKPQL010000148.1 GCA_029547045.1 Deltaproteobacteria bacterium
GGTTTCTTCTTCGGCATGGTCATCCTTCAAATCTTCCCGGTATGGTGTGGCCGCAAGAGCCGCATGCATCGCCCTTCATGGTGTTCTGCACGATGGAGAACCCCCTGCGCTCGATGAGGAGCCTTCTGCAGGCTGGGCAGAACGTGTGCTCGCCCTCGTGCCCCATGACGTTGCCAGTATACACGAAATGGAGCCCCTCGCTCAATCCGATTTCCCGGGCCCGCTCCAGGGTGGCGACCGGCGTGGGCGGGGCCGAGTCGTAGTGGTATCGGGGGTAGTACCTGCTGATGTGCCAGGGGATGTCTGGATCCACCGAGGAGATGAAGGCGGCGATGTCGCGAAGCTCGGCGTCCGAGTCGTTCTCGCCCGGGATCACCAGGGTGGTGATCTCGATCCAGACGCCTGCATCGTGGTAGGCCTGGATGGCGTCGAGCACCGGAGAGAGCCGGGCCGAGCAGAGCTTCTTGTAGAAGCTCTCGGTGAAGGCCTTGAGATCGACGTTGGCCGCGTCGATCACCCCCTTCAGCTCGGTGGATATCACGTCCGTGGAGGTATACCCGTTGGTGATCATGGTGTTGGACAGACCCTGTTCATGGGCCTTGACCGCCGTGTCCAGGGCGTACTCCAGGTAGACCGTGGGCTCGGTGTAGGTATACGAGATACTCCGGCAGCCGGTCTTCACGGCGGAGGCCACCACCTCGTCGGGGGGGAACTCGTCGCCCGTGACTCGGCCAGTCTCGACGGGGTACTGGGAGATGTCGTTGTTCTGGCAGAAGCGGCAGCGCAGGTTGCACCCCACCGTGGCTATGGAGAACGCCTTCGTGCCGGGCAGGAAGTGGAACAGGGGCTTCTTCTCGATGGGGTCGACGTTGGCGGCCACGCTCCTTCCCCACACGAGCGTGATGAGCGTGCCGCCGTAGTTCTTCCTCACCCCGCAGACGCCCACCTTGCCGTCGGCGATGAGGCAGTGGTGCGGGCAGAGCACGCACCGCACCTTGTCCCCGGCGGCCTTCTCCCAGAACCGGGCATGCTCCATGTCAGTCTTCGTACCTCGCTCCCTTGTCCGCGGACAGGCTCATGCGCGCGTAGCGCTTGAGCACGCCCGTGAGCTTCCTCTTGGGCGGTTTCCATGCGGCCCTGCGCTCCGCGAGCACCTTGTCCGGCACGAGGAGGTCGAGCCTCCTTTTCGGGATGTCGATGCGGATGCGGTCCCCCTCCTCCACCAGGGCGATCGGTCCGCCCGCGGCCGCCTCGGGCGAGCAGTGGCCGATGGCGGCACCCCGGGTTCCGCCCGAGAACCTCCCGTCCGTGATGAGGGCCACGTCCTTGTCGAGGCCCATGCCCGCGATGGCCGAGGTGGGCGTGAGCATCTCCCGCATGCCCGGGCCTCCCTTGGGACCCTCGTACCGGATGACCACGATGTCGCCCTTGGTGATGCCGCCTGCGAGGATCACCTTCACGGCATTCTCCTCCGAGTCGAAGACCCGGGCGATGCCGGTTCGCTTCATCATCTCGGGCAGCACGCCCGACTGCTTCACCACCGCGCCGTCCGGGGCCAGCGACCCGCGCAGGATGGCGATGCCGCCCTGCCTGTGGTGGGCCTTCTTGATGGGCCGGATCACCTCGTCGTCCATGACGGATGCCGTCTTGAGATTCTCTCTGAGGGTCCTGCCGGTGACGGTCATGACCCCGGTATGGAGCACCTTGAGCTCGGTGAGGCGCTTCATCACCGCCTGGATGCCGCCCGCGCGGTAGAGGTCCTCGATGTGGTGGGGGCCTGCTGGTGAGAGCGAGCACAGGTGTGGCACGCGCTCGCTCATGGTGTTGAAATCGTCCAGGTCCAGCTCGATGCCAGCTTCATACGCCACGGCCGGCACGTGGAGGACCGTGTTGGTGGAGCAGCCCAGCGCCATGTCCACGGCCATGGCATTGTCGAAGGCCGCCTTCGTGGCGATGTCGCGTGGCCTGATATTCCGTTTCAGCAGTTCCATGACCTTCATGCCGGCGGTCTTGGCGAGTCTGATGCGCTCGGCGAACACGGCAGGGATGGTGCCGTTCCCCGGCAGGCCGAGGCCCAGGGCCTCGGTGAGGCAGTTCATGGAGTTGGCCGTGAACATGCCCGAGCAGCTCCCGGCGCCCGGGCAGGCGCACCCCTCGAGCTCGGCGAGTTCGGAGGGCTCCATGGTGCCCGCCTTGACCCTGCCCACGCCCTCGAACACGCTGATGAGGTCCACGGGTCTGCCCCGGTGGGTGCCTGCCAGCATGGGGCCGCCCGACACCACGACGCTCGGGACATTGAGCCTCAGCGCCGCCATGAGCATGCCCGGCACCACCTTGTCGCAGTTGGGGATGAACACCAGGGCGTCGAAGGCGTGCGCCATGGCCACGAGCTCGATGGAGTCCGCGATGATCTCGCGCGACGGCAGGGAGTAGTGCATGCCCGCGTGGTTCATGGCGATGCCGTCGCAGATGCTGATGACCGGGAACTCCATGGGCGTGCCGCCCGCCACGCGCACGCCCGCCTTGACGGCGTCCGCCACGCTCTGCAGGTGGATGTGGCCAGGGATGATCTCGTTGGCCGAGTTCACGATGCCCACAAAGGGCCTGCCGATCTCCTCGTCGGTGAAGCCGTTCGCCTTGAGGAGGCTCCGGTGGGGCGCCTTCTCGATGGCCTTCTTGGTCTGGTCGCTTCGCATGGACGTTCCTCTCGATCTCTGTATTGGGATGGATGGAAAGTATGGCACTAATGGGTGTGGTTTTCAAGGGGCGTGCGTGCAGGCCGGGAACCGGCCCGGCCTACCTGTCCTGTGACCGGTGGAGCCGGCCGCGGATGGACTCGATGAGCAGGTTGGCCGCGAAGACCCCGATGTACACGAAGAGGCCGGTGCCGATCCTTGACACGATGAGCCCCGGCTGCACGAGGTCGACCATGACCACGATGGCCACGGTGGCCACCAGCGAGACCACCGCCGTGATCATGAGGTATGCCACGTCGATCCTGAACGGCTCCACAGACCCCCCCCTGCCTGAAAGGACTGACCCGGGGTTATACCGCAGATGCCCGTCCGTTGTACAGGCACGGCTGCGGTTTCCCGACCCTGTCGGGTTCGCCGGGATACGCCCTCATGACGGGCCTTTCCTCCCCTCGTGCACTGCCCACATGTCCTCGTCCGTGAAGCACCGCTCGCTCTCGTCCGGGTGCATGGCGTCCCTGTCCATATGGCGCCGGTCGTACGGCTGGTTCATGATCTCGTCGAAGTACTCGTGCTGGATCATGAGGTTCATGATCTGGCTCGTGCCGGTCCAGATGAGTGCCAGCCGCACGTCGCGGAGCGCCCGCTCCACGGGGTACACGTCGGTGTAGCCGATGCCGCCCATGATCTGCATGGCGTTGTTCACCACGGTCCAGGCCGCCTCGGTGGAGAACCGCTTGGCCTCGCTCACGATGCGACGCATGTTGGGGTAGCCCGCATCCACCGCCCTGGCAGCCATGTAGGTGATGGCCCTGGCCGCATCCAGCTGCATGATGGAGTCCGCCACCATGAACTGGATGGCCTGGTACCTGCTGATGAGCCTGCCGAAGGCGGCTCTCCGGTGGGAGTAGCGCACGGCCAGGTCCAGGGCGCCCCACACACCCAGGCACCCGGCGGCCGACGTCATGCGCTCCGGGATCATCATCTGGTGGAAGCACAGGGCCCCGCCGTGGAGCTCGCCGATGAGGTTCTCCCTGGGCACCTTCACGTCGCGGAACACGAGCCTTCCCGTCCCGCCGCCCCGGCATCCCAGCAGGCCGTAGTGGTACTCTGTTTCCACCCCGGGGCCGTTCTCGACGAGGAGCAGGCTGATGCGCTGGTACTTGTGGGCGTCCGGCTCGAAGTTGGTGCGGCAGTAGACCAGGAAGAAGTCAGACCCCTCGGCCCCCACCACGAAGCGCTTCTGGCCGTTCACGACGAAGTGGTCGCCCGTGAGGACCGCCCTGCTGGTGGCGCCGAAGAAGTCCGATCCGCCCCGGGGCTCTGTCAGCGCCTCGGCGGCCACGAGCTTCCCCTCGAGATAGGGCTTGAGGAAACGTTCCTTCTGGTCGGCGGTGCCGAAGCGGTTCAGCGCCTCACCCACGATGGAAGGCATGACGAAGGCGCAACCGAGCGCCATGCCCAGGCACCCGATCTCCTCCTCGGCCGCCACCTCGGCCACCCAGCTCATGCCGCGTCCGCCGTACTCCTTCGGGAACCGGATGCCCCTGAGGTTGAGCTGGGCGAGCCTCTCCACGAACTCCCGGGGGTAGACGACCTCGTCCCGGTCCATTTTCCTGAGGAAATCGCTCTCGATCTCCTCGCGGACATACCGCCTGACCTCGTCCCGCAATGCCCGTTCCTCGGGGTTGAGCAGAAAATCGTACATGGTTCACCTCCTGTAATGTTCATGCAGCAACGGTACCTCTCCCTTAGAATAAGCCCCTGCTGCGGGAGGGGAAGGGGTTACGGTGCCGGGACCGTTTCCCCATGGGCACGGGCATGGTATACTGCATACCGGGTTCGACCGGCATGAATGACGCACAGGAGGGAACGCATGCACGCTTTCGACGAGGACCTTTCCATGATGGAGACGGACGGACGCCTCTTCACGGGCGATATATCGTCCCGGTGGTCAGTGAACAACAACCCGGACGGTGGGTATCTCATGGCCGTCGTGGCAGCGGCCATGGCCAGGGTGAGCGCGAAGAAGGCCACGCCCGTGTTCACGGCCAACTACGTTTCGCGGTCCGTGCCGGGTCCCGCCGAGGTTCTGGTGGAGGAGATCGTCCAGTCCACCCAGTTCAGCCGGCTGGAGGCCAGGCTCGTGCAGGATGGCAGGGAGCGGATCCGCATGCTCGGCACCTTTTCCCGCGAACTCGACGAGTGCTTCATCCGGAAGTACGGGGCGGAGCCGCCTGAGGTGGCGCCGCGCAGCGAGTGCGTGCGGATCCCCGCGCTCCCGGGCTACACCCTGTTCGAGCACATGGACGTCCTGCTGGACCCGGCGTGCGCCGGGTGGCTGCAGGACCGCCTCGTGGAGACCTCCGAGCAGCGGGGATGGATCGCCTTCCACGACGAGCGGCCCCACGACCTGTACTCGGTGCTGCTCGCCGTGGACTCCTTCCCGCCAGCCATCCTGGCGAGCCAGGGCATGCTCGCCTGGGTGCCCACCATCGAGCTCACCGTGAACATCCGGAACATCCCGGAATCCAGGTGGCTCAGGGGCGTGTTCCGCACCCGCTTCATCACCTGCGGGCTCGTGGAGGAGGACGGCGAGCTGTGGGACGAGGGCGGCGAGCTCGTGGCCATCTCGCGGCAGATCGCCCAGTTCCGGAAGGCGGCGTAGCGGCCATGGTGCTGAAAGCGGAACGCATCGATGTGCTCGCCGTTCGTCGATTTTCATGAATCCCCTGGTGGTCTGAAGATGCAACGGGGGAGCGGCGTTGTGCCGCTCCCCCGCGTATGGGAGATAAGGGGGCCGGTGCCTGTCAAAGGGTGTGTAGTTCTAAAAGCCCCCTGTGGATCGTTCGTCGTCTAGACGTGCCGCCTCTTCACCGGGCCCATCCGGTCGCTGGTCTTCTTGAACTCGATGTAGAGCCTGCCCATGATGAGGAAGACCGCCAGGATGAGCATGCCGAGCATGAAGAAGGGACCCGTGCCGAGCAGTGCATCCATCTTCACCCCGGCGAAGAGGAACAGGAACGAGGCGATGACCAGGACGGCTCCCCATGCGCTCAGCATGATCAGTTCGTTGAGATTGCCGAGATCGTTCTTTCTTGTCTCCCTGTTTTCCATGTCAGCCCCCTCCTTCCTGCAGGATCCGCCCTGTCCGGGACAGGGCGGGTGTTGTCGGTCCGTATATGTCCTTAGCTCACAAGAGTCTTCACAGCCTCGATCACCGGCGCGGTGAACAGGGCAACGAGCACTGCGTACAGGGCGAAGGAACCCACCGCCTCGCTGAGGTACAGCCTCGGGTAGCGATGCTTCAGGGACACGATGGTGAG
>JAKPQL010000028.1 GCA_029547045.1 Deltaproteobacteria bacterium
GTGTTTCTGGTCGAAAGTGATCGACTGTTTTTCCCGCAAGATAGTTGGTTGGACGCTCTCCCGGCGATGCAGGGCAAGCGAGTGGGTGTCGGCGGTGCGCATGGGGCTTGAGTCAGAGGGTCTCTTCACGAAGGAGCAGTGTTCCGGTCTCACGCTCCGGTCGGACAACGGATCCCAGCCGTGTTCGAGGAGGTTTATGGAGTACCTGGGCACGTGCGGTATCACAGGCCAGTACACTGGGTATGATGCGCCGGATGACAACGCCTATGTCGAGCGGGTGATCCGGACCATCAAGGAAGAGGAAGTCTGGCTGAACAGCTACGAGACCTTCCTGGAGGCCCATGAGGCCATGGAACGATACATCGATTACTACAATCAGGAGCGTATCCATTCAGCCTTGGGCTATAAAACCCCCAACGAGGTCGCGGCTTCTTATGTCACACAAAAAGCCGCTTAATGGCGTCTTGCTTTTAGGGGGGCACTACGATCCAAACCAGGAATTTCATGTGAGTATGATCTCGTGTTGTGTCGAGTGGATGCTCCCCGATACCCTCAGAAATTTGATATAGGAAACATGCTCATGAAGATCCCGGTTGTGTCGATCAGAATGGTAGGTTCTTCAAGATTCATTCCCCGTAGAACCTCCTCATTTATCAGGACCGCAGATGGTCCTGATTTTTTTTGAGGATAGGATTGAAGGGCCTACTCCATAAGCTACTTCATCACTGCCCATTTCTGATAATCCCTGCAGGCACTTGTTGCTGCTGACTTCTGAACCTTGTTATGGGTACGTCCTAAACATCGACCTTTGTCAGTTGAATGATTAACTGTCACCCGAGTTCGCATAGATACTAATTCTCTTGCTCCTGACCAGAACTCACAGTTTGCACATACCTTTGGGGTTGATCCTAAAGTCCAAGACATAATAACCTCCCTATTTAAATTGATTGATTGCACTTCATTTATCGGATATCTTTTTACTTAAGACAATACTCAAATATTCGATATGATTTTAATAAAACATTCGATTTGAATGGGAGTTTCAATGAAAGGCTTATTAATTCGTGTTGGAATCGATCATTCTTGTGGTGAATGGAATGGTCCATACGATCCTCAATCTGGTCATTTCGTTTATGTCCCTATCCCGGATAATCTTAAACGATTACATCCACACTTGATTAGAAGTTATGACGAAGTCAGTTCTCTCCTTACTCATATAGGAATGAACCTACCAGAACACCTTAAGGCTAGACCGATGCACCTTGACCCCGATTTTGAAATGCTTACCTATGGTGATGTTTGGCCACGATCCGCACCTTTACTAAAGATGGGTAAAGATGACTTCATTGTCTTTTATGCAGGACTCAGGTCAATGAATAAAGCAGATAGAGAGCTTGTATATGCAATAATAGGGTTTTACCGGGTATCAGAAGTTGTTCACGCAATAGATATCCCTGAAAACCGCTGGCATGAGAATGCACACACGAGAAGGAAAGATTATGATTCGGATATTGTTGTTAGAGCGGTAAAGAAGAGATCGGGGAAATTAGTCAAAGCTATCCCGATTGGGGAGTTTCGAAATAAATCCTATCGTGTTCGTCAAGATCTTCTTGAAGAGTGGGGTGGATTGAGTGTCAAGGATGGTTACCTGCAACGAAGCGCTCGATTACCTCATTTCCTTAGCCCCGAACGTTTTATGCGATGGTTTGAAAAGCACAATCCGGGTTTAGTGGCTAAGAATTTTTAATCATGAAAGAGTGATGTCATGAAACTTTTTTCATATATTGTTACACATGACACAGGTTTTGCACCCAATCCTTTTTGGGGATATTGCACCTTGGCATGTTGTAAACCAACTATTAGAAGATGCGCTCATCCCGGTGATTGGGTAGTGGGACTCTCCCGAAAATTATCTGGCAATAAATTGATATTTGCGATGCACATAGATAAGAAAACCACATTTTCTGACTATTGGAATGATCCCGTTTTTAATTCAAAAAGGCCGCGTTATGACACAGCCAGGGTCATAGATAAACGTGGGGACAATATATACGAACCCCAAGTAAATGGAGAGTTCCATCAGTTACGATCTATACATTCGTTAGAGCAAAAAGATCATGATCTGAAGGGCCAATACGTGCTGGTTGCCAAGGAATTTGTTTACTACGGTAATCAAGCGATAAGCCTACCAAGGTATATGGACTTTCTAAAAGTCAGCAGGGGACACAGAAGTAGGTTTTCAGATGATGAGCTTTGTACGTTTGGTAAATATATAAAGACACTTCCACGTGGTATTCAGGGGCCACCCTCCTATAAATGGCCTGCCAATGAACTCTCTTGGAAACAAAATGAAGGCATTTACTAATAAGTGCATATTAGAATAGACCTATACTGCCGCATAAGCACACTCAGGATGTCGAAAGAAGCCCCGGATGATTTCCGGCAGTTTCTGGAGTTTCCGTAATGCTCCGATGGCAAGCCGCTTGAGATGGTCAGGACCCTTGATGGTGCGCTTCCCGATATTATGACGCTTCGTGAAGTTCCAGGTCTGCTCGACAGGATTGAGCTCGGGAGAGTATCCCGGCAGGAAGAAGAGCCGAAGCTTTCCCTCGGTGCTCTCGACATACTTGCGGACATCAGCACTCCGGTGCACAGGATGACCGTCAAGAACAAGAAATACCGGTCCATCACTGTCTTTCAGGAGACGGGAAAGAAAGTCCTTGAGCAAGTCGGCATTCATGGTCCCCTTGTATGTCATGAACCGTATGACACCCCGGGCGGAAATAGCTGCAATCATATTCACCGAGAACCTGGCCCCGGTGGTCCTGACCACGGGTGTCTTCCCTTTCGGTGCCCACGTCGTGCCCGTATGATAATCCGAACGTATCGACGACTCGTCCCCGAAATACACCGTGGCACCCAACTTCTTCGCCTCAGCGGCAATCCTGGGATATACTTCCGACTTCCATTGCTCTACCGCCTCGGGGTTCTGCTGATACGCACGCTGCAACGGCTTCTGGGGAGACAGGCCAAGCTGCCTGAGCAGACGCATCACGCTCCACCGGCTCAACTTGATCCCGAATTCCCTCCGTATCACCTCCGCCACCAGAACTGCCGTCCACAAGGCAAAGGGGAACTTCATCTGGCTCGGGTCTTTGTCAACCACGGTCGCATATATCCACTTCAGCTTGTCCCCGTCCAGCTTCGGCTTGCGTCCTCCCCTCTTGCGGGCATCGAGTGCTCCCCATCCTCCATTCCGGTACCGGGCAAGCCATCCAAAAAGGGCAGCCCGTGACACACCCATCCCCTTGCATACTTCCTCAACGGTCACGCCAGATTGTATCCGCTTCATGGCCTGCTCACGAAATACCGTCAGTTCCGAATGCTTCAAACGCCTCAGGTCTGTCTTCTTCTCCATGAATACTGTATACTGGATCTAACACGATAAGTCTATACAATTATGCACTTATTAGTAAGTATCCATTCGCCATGATCCCTAAGATCTCCTTCGGCATCATCGTTCTCAACGGCGAGCCGTTCACCCGGTACTGCCTGCGACAGGTTTACCCGTATGCGCACCAGATCATCGTGGTGGAAGGCGCAGCTCCGTCAGCCTTCGCCATAGCGACCCCGGACGGCCATTCCACGGACGGGACCCTCCAGGTCCTGAGGGACTTTCAACGGACAGAAGACCCTGACCACAAGCTCATCATCGTCACGGCCGAGGATGAGGGACATACCAGCGGCTTCTGGCCCGGCGAAAAGGACGAGCAGAGCAGGGCCTATGCAAAACGCGCAACAGGGGACTTCCTCTGGCAGGTTGACATCGACGAGTTCTACCGGACCGAGGATATAGAACGTATAATGAAGCTCCTTGAGCAACAGCGTGATATTACCGCGGTCTCATTCAAGCAGATCACCTTCTGGGGGGGGTTCGACTATATTGTGGACGGGTGGTATCTCAGGGCAGGCGCGCAGATCTACCACCGACTCTTCCGCTGGAGCGAGGGGTTCCGCTACACCTCCCACCGCCCGCCGACCGTTGTGGATGAAAGAGGGAGGGACCTGCGCACCATCACCTGGATATCAGGAGATGCCATGGCGGATCGAGGGATCTACCTCTATCACTATTCTCTGCTTTTTCCCAAGCAGGTCAGGGAGAAGTGCTCCTATTACGGAAACGCATCCTGGTCACACCGTTCTGGAGCAGAGGCGTGGGCCCGGGATGTGTTCGAAGGGCTCAAACGGCCCTATCGGGTCCACAATGTATACGATTACCCCAGCTGGCTCGACAGGTTCAAGGGGGATCACCCGGAACAGATCAAGACCATGCGAGCGGACCTTGCGGCGGGGAAAACGGTTGAGGTTCTGCGCCGCACCGACGATATAGACGCGCTTCTCGTCTCCGGACGCTATGCCCTGGGCAGACGCCTCCTGGAGGTGCTCACCCCTGTCCATATCGTACTGAAACCCTTGAGAAAAAACATGGACCGGGTGCTTGCCTCCCTGAGAAGGCGATCCGCCTCCTTCATCTGTTCTCTTTGCCGGGCGGGAGATAAAAATATACCGTGAGAATACTCCACATCAACTCACACGACCTTTCGGGTGGCGCAGCCCGGGCGGCACTGAGACTCCACATGGCCCTACTGGGCCAGGGAGCGCAGTCCCGGATGTTCGTCGAGACCAGGCAAAGTTCGGATATCGAGGGGATACACGGGTTCAAGGTGCCGGGCGAGTTTTCCCGGATACGCTGGCAGCTTCTCCGGAGGTTTTTCAACCATCCCATCCTCGCTGCCCAGGATAGATCCGGGGAGACATTTGATGTGTTCACCGACGACCGATCGCCTTGCGGCAAGGCCGCACGTAGGCAGTTGCCCGGGCACGACGTCGTCAACCTCCACTGGATTGCCGGATTCATCGACTACCGTGATTTCTTCTCCAGGGCCACCACCGCTCCCATCGTCTGGACCCTTCACGACATGAATCCGTTCACCGGGGGCTGTCATTACGCAGGCGGCTGTGACCGTTTCATGAGCCAGTGCGGCGGATGCCCCCAGCTCGGATCATCACGCCAGGACGATCCATCCCGCCGAATCTGGAAGCGGAAGCGTTCTGCATATACGAACAGATCGCTGGACAGCCTCCACATAATCACACCCAGTGCATGGCTGGCCGGCGAGGTGGCAAAGAGCACTCTCATGGGCGGATTCCCCGTCACCCACATCCCCAACTGCATCGACACAGAGGTGTTCGAACCCCGTGACCGCACTGCAGCCCGTGCAGCCCTCGGCATTCCGGAGAAGGCCAGTGTCGTGCTTTTTGTCGCCGCCTCCCTCGGCAATCGGAGAAAGGGCTTCAGGGAACTGCTGAAGGCACTTGACGGGCTCGGTTCGGTGCACCAGCTGTATCTGATTTCCCTGGGCAAGGCAGGAGGGGACATGCCCCGCAAAAACGGCTGCATCAACCTCGGCAATGTGGCCAACGACAGACTGCTCGCCACGATCTACAGCGCAGCGGACTGCTTCGTCATCCCTTCGCGACAGGACAACCTTCCGAACACGGTGCTCGAGGCCATGGCATGCGGGACGCCCATCGCAGGGTTTGCAGCGGGTGGCATCCCTGAGATGGTGATTGACGGGAAAACCGGCATCCTCGCAGAGCCCGGGGACATCGACGGACTCTGTTCATCCATTCGGACCATCTTAACCCAGGACGGCCTTCGGGAGGCCATGTCCCGCAACTGCCGCGAGACGGTTCTGAAGCACTACACACCAGAGCTCCAGGCCCGCAGATACCTGGATATTTACCAACGGATGAAGGGCAGGTCATGAGCGGCACCGAACACCAGCTCCCTTTCCCGCCTGCAGGAAAAACCGGATGGCCGTGGACAGGAGAAGGGCGGCAAACCTGGAATATCGAATCACCGCCCAGGATTACCATCGTGACCCCGTCATACAATCAGGCGCCGTTCCTCGAAGCCGCCATCCGGTCGGTCCTCCTCCAGGAGTATTCAAACCTCGAATACTTCATCATGGATGGCAAGAGCACGGACGGCAGCGTGGAGATCATAAGGCGTTACGAACCCTGGCTGGCGGGCTGGGTATCGGAACCAGACCGCGGCCAGTCCCATGCCATCAACAAGGGGTGGAAGAAGGCCACCGGCGATATCATCGCATGGTTGAATGCGGATGATTTCTACCTGCCGGGGGCTTTCTCAACCGTCGCGCAGGCCTTCTCCAGCAACCACCAGGCGCGTGTCTTCAGCGGCATCGGCGAGATCAGGGACGCCTCGGGCTCCGTTCTCATGTCCACAAAGAACCCGTCCTCCTTCGATGCACATGCCATGCTGTCGGCCTGCGGTGGGGTTCCGCTGCAACCCTCGGTGTTCCTGAACCGGCTGGTACTGGATGAGGTCGGCTACCTGAATGAAGACCTGCACTACACCATGGACTGGGAGTATTGGATACGTCTGAGCCTGCACTATCCGGCAGACAGCTTCATTGAGATAGATAAGGCTCTCTCGGTGAACAGGGAGTGGGCAGATACAAAGACCCGCACTGGCTGGAAGCACATCTGCAGGGAACATCGGCAGGTCATGGACGGCATTTTTTCGTCATTCCCATATGACGATGACCTTCAGGGAATCAGAGACCGGGCATACCGGTCGAGCTATCTCAAGGAGGCGGATCTCGCCCTGAAGAACAGGGACAGGGCGGGATCTCTCAGGAGTATCATGAGGGCATGGCTTATCCGGCCCTTTGCACACAATCCTCGGGACGAGCTGGTCACCCTGATGCACCTCTTCGGGTATTACAGGGTCAGGGACGCGAGATGAAAAAATCGATCTGGGCAACATTCGCATCCATCCGTGAGGCACTCCAGATGAGGGTGCTCACCACCCCGTCGCTGCTGCGTCTTTTCGAAAAGACAAAGAGGTCCGCAAACATCATGGACCATATCAGGTTCTGGCGGTTCCGGTCCTCTCTCCACAGGGGTAAGGCCTCCCTGCAGATAACCGCCGTCATCCTGAACGTTGACCCCAACCATCTCCTCAAGAGATGCGTGGACTCCGTGAAGAACCAGTCTCTGCCTCCCTCTTCCATCGAGATCATCAACAACGTATCTCCCGTTTCACTGGCACGGGAGGCCGGACTGTCCCGTGTCAGCACTGAATTCTACGTGAACGTCGATGGTGACATGGTCCTGAATCCATCATGTTTCGAGCGCCTCTTCCACGTTATGTCGAGATTCCCTGATTGTGCCGAGGCCGAGGCATCCCTCGAAGACCCTATTCTGGGAATCATCAAGGGCATCAAGATGTACCGCACCGAGCCCGTGCGGTCCATACAGATCCAACCGGTGGTCGGCTTCAAGAATGTGGACATGTATATGAGCAGCCAGCTCCATGCACGGGGCTATACGACCGTGGATACCGGCACCATAGAGGGCTGGCATCACCCTGAATACACGACGAGCGAAGCCTTCTGGAAATTCAAAACACTTGCCGAGAAGAACCGCTTCTACCAGAAGGGCCCGGTCGAGACCGTCATGTACCTGAACATGATCATCGATTACTGGCAGCGCACTGGGGATGTTGTGGCCCTGTACGCCATGGCGGGGCTGTTCGACGGCATGACATCACCCGACGTTTCCGGAGAGCTCGACTACCGGGCACGAGATGCATACGGCCCCTTCACTGCTGTGGATGCCTGTCTGAAGGGCATGCAGCATGATCGATGACCACACCGGTCAGGAACCTCCTGCATGCTCACGAGGAGAATCTCCGGATCCATATCTCCGATCTCATGGCGCACGGCGGCAATCCCATGTATAGGCTCGTTCTGATCATTGACAGACTGGGCCAGGGAGGGGCCGAGCGCCAGTTCATCGATCTTGCAGGGTCACTGGACAGGCGTCTGTTCTCGATCACCGTCATCATACTGCATCCGGGAGGGGATCTCCGCGCAGATATAGAATCCCAGAAGGATATCCGGATCGTAACCATACCGAGGAAGGGCCCCCTGAACACCCCGCTCTTCCTCCCGAGGTTGTCCTCCCTACTCAGGAAACTCAGGCCTGACATCATATACGGATACATGGGAGGCACGAATGAACTCTGCCTCGTCATGGCCAGACTCGTCCGAGCAAAGGTGGTCTGGGGTATCCGTTCATCAGACATGGACCTGACACACTATGGATGGAAATCACGGTTTCTCTTCAGGCTGGGTGCCCTCCTCTCCAGTTGCGCAGATCTCATCGTCTTCAATTCATACGCTGGCAGAGATCATTATCAGAGCCATGGGTATCGTCCCGCGAGAACGGCAGTCATACACAACGGCATCAATACAGACGCCTTCACCCCGGATCCTTCTGCCGGCGCCTCCTTCAGAAATGGCCTGGGCATCAAGGAAGGGGAACTGCTGATCGGACATGTCGGAAGGATAGACCCCATGAAGGATCATCCGACATTCCTCCATGCCGCAGCCCTGCTTGCCCTGGAGAGAAGAGACATACGCTTTGTCTGCGTGGGAAAGGGCAACCCGTCTGTCATGAAAGAGATGCAGGGTCTCTCAGAGAAACTCGGACTCAGCCCGATTCTCACCTGGACCGGCCCTCGCACGGACATGAAGGCGGTCTATAACGGCATCGACATACTCGCCTCATCCTCATCCTTCGGCGAAGGCTTCTCCAATGTCATCGGGGAGGCCATGGCATGCGGCAGGATCTGTGTTGTCACCGATGTCGGTGATTCATCACTCATAGTTGGTGAAACCGGATTCGTCATCCCCCCCCGTGATCATCATGCACTGGCAGGCGCATGGAACACGGCGCTCTCCCTTTCCCCAGAGGATCGGCTGGCAAAGGGGCAGGAAGCCAGAAAACGGATCCTAGACAATTTCAGCACCTCCCACCTTGTCCGAAGCACGACCGAACACCTTCTGGCAACCTTATTCACACGGACGTAGAGATACCTCATGTGCAGAATCACCGGCATCTGGACTCCCAGCACAAGACAGGATATCAGTGCAGTCTGTGCTTCCATGCGCGACACCATGCGCCCGGGCGGCCCCGACGACGAAGGGGTCTTCCTGGACGGCGCGTCCGGGATCGCCCTGGGCCACCGGCGCCTCACCATCATCGACCTCACCGAGACCGGCCACCAGCCCATGACCGTCAGCGACGGCAGATACACCATCTGCTACAACGGCGAGGTCTACAACTTCCGGGAGCTCAGAAGGGAACTCGAGGCCCTGGGGTTTTGCTTCAGGGGGACCTCGGACACGGAGGTGGTGCTCAACGCCTTCGCCGCCTGGGGTCCTGCCAGCGTGGAGCGCCTCATCGGCATGTTCGCCTATGCGGTGTGGGACAGCCGGGAACAGTGCCTCCACCTCTTCCGCGACCGCATGGGCGTAAAGCCCCTCTACTATTACCTTCACGACGGCACCTTCGCCTTCGCCTCCGAACTCAAGGCCCTGCACGCAGGCCTTGCCGGACGGCTCGCCATAGACCGGGCATCCCTGGCCGAATTCCTGCACTACGGGTACATCGCAGGCCCCAGGTGCATCTACTCCCACACGGCGAAGCTCGAGCCCGGCTGCTGGATACGGGTGAACGGATCGCTCCAGATCGAACACCACCGCTACTGGGACCCGACAGACCTCTCGCGGCGGCCGCTCTTTTCCGACCCCGAGCTGGCGCTCACGGACAGGCTCGAGGAACTCCTCACCGACGCCTTCCTCAAGCGGCTCATCGCGGACGTGCCCGTGGGGGTGTTTCTGTCCGGAGGCATCGATTCGTCGCTGGTGACCGCCGTCCTGGCCCGGCACACGGACACTCCCATCAGGACCTTCACCATCGGCTTTGCGGAGAGAAGCTACGACGAGTCGGGCTGGGCCCGGGCCGTGGCGCAGCACCTGGGAACCGAGCATGTCGAGGAGATTGTCACCCCGGACCATGCCAGGGACATCCTCCCCCTGTGGCCCGAGATCTACGACGAGCCCTTCGGGGACATCTCCGGCATCCCTACCACCATCGTGTCCCGGATGACCAGGAATCACGTGAAGGTATCGCTGTCAGCGGACGGGGGGGACGAGCTGTTCTGCGGGTATCACCGCTACTGGGTCATGGAGCGGCTCCAACGCTTCCTCTCGCCGTTGCCCGCAGCGCTCCCCAGGCTCATGGGCAGGGCACTGGGCGCAGTGGGCACGGATGCAGCCGCGCAGCTCGCCGGGGCCCACCCGAGCCTCAGGCTCCCGGCCATCAGGGACCGCATGCGGAAATTCCAGGCGGTCCTGGCCAACTGGGAGGGGGATGCGTCCGGGGCCTATCCCTATGCCGTGGCCTACTGGCTGCCCCGGGAGATCGAATCGCTTATCGGCTCTTACCGGGACCCCCGGCCGGGCCTCAGGGACATGCACGCCTCCCTGCTGGCATCCATGATGCTCTGGGACATGAAACACTACCTCCCCGAGGACATCCTCACCAAGGTGGACCGGGCCTCCATGTCCGTGGGCCTGGAGGGCCGGGACCCCTTCCTGGACCACCGGATCGTGGAGTTCGCCCTGCGACTGCCCATAGAGTACAAGAAACGGGACGGCACCATGAAGTACCTCCTGAGAAGGCTCCTGTCCAGGTATCTTCCCGGACATCTCTTCGAGAGGCCCAAACAGGGCTTTGCCGTGCCCATCTATTCCTGGCTGCACAACGAGCTCATGGACCTCGTGGACGAGCACCTGAACCCGGACGCCCTCCGTGCCCAGAACGAGGTGGATCCCTCCACGGCGCAGAGGGCCGTGGCGGCGTTCAAGGGCAGAGACGGGTCCGTGGCGGTGGACCGTATCTGGCTCCTGCTCGTCTTCCTCATGTGGAGGAGAAGGTACTGTGGCTGAGAGCGAGGACAGGCCGATCAGGGTTCTCCACCTCATCTCCACCCTGGATGTGGGTGGTGCGGAGCAGAACCTCCTGAGGCTGCTCACCTCGATGGAGAAGAACACCTTTGTCAACGAGGTCGCATGCATGACCGCTCCCGGCGTCATGGGCCGCAGGATGGAGCAGGCAGGCATCCCGGTGCACAGCCTGGGGATGAGGAAGGGGTCTCCGGGACTCGGCGGGGTGCTCAGGCTGCGCTTCATGGCGCACCTCTACCGGCCCGACATCATCCAGTGCTGGATGTACCACGCGAATCTCCTGGGCCTGACCCTTGCGCAACCTCGAAGGACGCTGTGGAACATCCGCTGCTCGGACATGGACCTCACCGCCTACGGACCGGTATACCGGTACACCGTCCGTGCGGGCGCCCGATTGTCCTCCATCCCGAGGGGCGTGGTGGTGAATTCCTCAATCGGCAGAATCTACCACGAACGCCTCGGATACCACCCCAGGCAGTGGGTCGTCATCCCCAACGGGTTCGACGCCGATTCTTTCCGGCCGGACCCGGCCGCGCGCTCGGCCCTCAGGGCCACCCTCGGCATACCGGGTGAGGCCCTGGTGATAGGTCATGTGGGGCGCTTCGATCCCATGAAAGACCATGCGACCTTCTTCCAGGCGGCCCGGGAATTCCTGAGCCTCTATCCCGATGCCCGCTTCGTCCTGGCCGGCCGCGGGGTGGACAGGGCAAACCCCGATATCCTGAAGATCCTGCCCGACGGGAACCGGATAAACCAGATACACCTTCTCGGTGAGCGCCAGGACATCGAAAAGGTCTATCCCTCCTTCGATATCTTTACCTCCTCATCCAGGAGCGAGGGCTTCCCCAATGCCGTCGGCGAGGCCATGGCAGCAGGGGTCCCCTGCGTGGCCACCGATGCGGGGGACACCGGGGCCCTCATGGGCGACACGGGCATCCTCGTGCCCAGGCAGTCCCCAATGGAGCTCTGCAGGGCATGGCAGGCCCTTGCCGACCTGGGGCCTCAGCTCCGGACCGAGAGGGGCCTGAAGGCGCGGGAGCGGATCAGAACATGCTATTCCCAGGACCTCACCACCCGGCACTACGCAGCCCTCTACCGGAAGATCGCGCACCGGTGACTTCCCCACACGAACGAAACCCCTCCTGAACACCTGACCATCCCGGGCCGCCAGGCCTCAAATCAGGCACAGTTCTCACCCTCCGGCCTATCCCCGTTGATCTTCCCTCGTCTTCACTCTGCCGCATTTCTGCCATGAGATCAAACCCTTCCCTCTGGCATTTTTCCATCGACGCATTATAATACTCCCAATCGTCATGCTTCCTGATTGGCTACCACTGACCAAATGCTTCGGTGAACCGTGCGTGGAGGTCGCCAGAAGGCTCGCACGGTCTATACGGAGGGAGTTATGAAACGATATCTGGCCGGAACAGTCGTTGCGTGCATCCTCTGTGCCCTGCTCACCCACTGCGATGTCTCCAACAATCGCCCCGGAACCCAGGCCGTTATCCCCGAGTCCGACAAGGTGGTCCTGTTCAGCTGCGCCACCTGGTCTGACGTGAGATTCAACCATGAGCAGCATTCAACCCGGTACAACGGCATGTGCATCAAATGCCACGACCACCAGACCATTGCCGGGCAGACCCACTGGTACTGCCGTTCGTGCCACACCGCCGGATCGGACGTGGAAAAACTCTGCGACCCCGTGGCACAGCACGGGTGCATCATGACCCAGTGCTACAACTGCCACGAGACCAAAGGGGCCAACCCGGGCCAGAGCTGCGAGGACTGCCACGTGGGCGGGATCAGGACCGCGGACAACGGCGGCGGCTCAGATACAGGCGGCGGGGGCACGGACACAGGCGGCGGGGGTACCGACACCGGGGGCGGGGGCTCCGACACCGGGGGCGGGGATTCCGAGCCGACCGGGTCCTTCAGCAAAAGCTTCGCGGGTACCATATCCTCCATGTCCGAGGTGGATCACCTCGAGATAACCATTCCCAAGGCAGGCCGACTGGTCATCGACGTGGACGCCTGGGAGGGCTGCGGGAACAAGCCCACCATCCCCACCGACCTCTTCAACGACGGCGCAAACAACAACAAGCTCAAGGCGAACATCTACCTCTTCAACCAGTCCGGAACCTGCGTGGGCAGCAGCACAGGATCCTACCCTGCCTGCGACAACGACGGAGACTGCGCGCCCGGGGCACACAACACCCGGACCGGACAGAGCCCCTACCTGTCCATGGACATCGGCCGCGGCACCTACGTGCTCGCCATCGGGAGCTATCCGATCAGCCAGGCCGATGCCTGGGCGCGGAACAACACGGACGGCTCATCCTGGACCGACTACGATACGTACCGCCAGATCCCACTGTCCAACAGGTACAGGGCGAAGGTGAATTTCCAGGCACCGTGAGCATGCTAGGCCACGCCATGAGTCACCTTCGGCGAGAGATCTGCCCCGGGAGATACAGGACGCCCCGCAGCACACGGACATGGTTTCGCTCGGCGACGGCGGCCATTGCGGCAGCCGTGTTCCTTCTCTGCACCTGCGGCTGCGCGAATTATCCGGACTCCGTTGACCGCGCAGGTCTCCCCCGCTCCGACCGGGCGGCCCTGGCGGTGCTGAACTTCAGGAACACCACGGAGAAGGAGCAGGCTGCACGCTTCCAGCCCTGGGAATACGGCATCGCCACCATGCTCAGCACCGATCTCGAAGCGCTCGGGGTCTTCAACATCGTCGAGCGGGAACGGCTGCGGGATATCGTGCATGAACACAAGCTGCAGGTCTCGGATCTCGTGGACAGTCAGACCGCGGTGAAGCTGGGAAGGCTCGTTGCAGCGAACTATCTCCTCACCGGGTCCTTCTCCGAGATGAAGGGCGAACTGAGGATCGCGGTACAGGTATTCTCAGTGGAAAAGGGGGTGCAGCTCGGTGCGGCATCCATTCAGGGCGAGACAGACACCTTCTTCACCATGGAGAAGAAGCTTTTCATCAAGGTCATCGACTTCCTGGAGGTCATGATGAACGAGGAGGACCTGGTGCGGATCGAGGGAGCGGTGGAGACACGATCCGTGGATGCCTCGCTCATGAACTACTCCGGAGAGATGGCGCTCGCCCGGGCCCGGGAGCTGAAAAGGACGGGGAGGAACCAGGACGCCGTCCGCCTCCTGCAGGAGGCACGGAAGAAGTTTTCCGAAGCGCTTGCATATGACCCGGCATACGCGCGGGCACGGAAGAACCTTGAAACACTGGCCATGGCCATTCCCATAACGCTGTAGGGACACGTTCATGCACCAGGACTGCCCGGGGGAGGCCGGATGACGGTAAGGAGGGTTTTGATATGAAGAGATCGTGTGCGACGCTTGCGGCAACGGCATTGCTCCTCGTTCTGCCTATCTCGGACGCGAAGGCGGGGACCTTCCTGACCGGGGCCAAGTACTGGCATGCCCAGTGGGACTCGGCCGTGCTCGACTGGTTCGAGAAGGACATCGGCGCAGGGTTCGCCGAGGTTGGCGCGACCCTGGTGTCAGACATCGACAAGGGCTCGGGCTACCTGGCAGGACCTCTCATCGGGTACCAGACCGACGACGGGGCATGGTCCTTCAGCTTCGCTCCCATGGTGTTCAGCCATTTTTCCCAGGACTGGCACGGGAACGCTGACACCATGGCTCTCAACACCAGCATCGACACCACCCGCAGGGACTACGACCTGGCAGCCATCCATTCCCTTGCCCGGTATCAGGACAAGGCCCCCTTCCTCAGGTACTGCAGGGTGTATGCCGGGTACAAGTACCAGACCCTGGAGTATGACCTGACCCTGCGATACAACACCGACATGGGGGAAGTGGCCTACGACTACGACCTGGAGGCATCGGTGCACATACCCACCGTGGGCTTCGGCCTCACATACCCCGTACACGAGAAGGCGGTCCTCGGGGTGCAGGGGGGCGTGGGCCTTGCGCTCATCGACCTGAAGATGACGGACAGGGAAAACACCACGTTCGACATCTATCCCAAATACTCCTATACCTTCAACGGCGAGGCGAACGTGAGCATCCTTCCCATCAACAACCTGGTGGTGCAGCTTGGATACCGGTTCCAGGAATGGTACCTGGAGGCCATGAGCCCTCAGGCCTGGGAGAAGACCGAGTCCAGGGACCGGACCACCGGGTGGACCCTGACGGGGGTGTACACCTTCTGAAACACCTCAGAATGCTGCATTGATGAGTACTGCCAGGACGCAGGACACCACGAATACACACGCTCCCAGGATCACGGTGAGCCGCGTCCCGATAATCCTGAGAAACATGGCCATGGCCGTGGTGCACACGGCGGTGGAGGTCAGAGAGAACCCGACGGCGGTGCCCAGGGGGAACCCGTGGCTCACCAGCGGTCTGAGAAAGAGGACCTCGGCCCCGTTGCAGAAATAGAGCGGCACCCCGATGGCAATCCAGGTAATCACCCCTGCGAGGCCTTTTCCCGTCAGGCTGTTCATGAGGTAGCTCCGGGGGCCGAGCAGCTCGAGTCCGACGCCAAGGGCGGCGCCCACGAGGATGAGCGGGAGCATCCCCCTGAACACGGTGAAGGTCTCGAGGTAGACATCGGCCCCGTCGCCACCGCACCCTGCCGCGCATCGCGGGCCTTCCATGGCCGGCTCCGGGCCATCCACGCCTTTCAGCACAACTCTCAGGATCCCCACCGTGACCATCACCAGAATGAAAGAGCAGGCTATCCTCAGCATGCCGTAGGTGAACCCGAGCACGGTGAACGAGAGGACCAGGATGTACGGGCTGAGCAGCGGGGATGCGAGAACGAAGGCCATGGTGGTGGGAAAACGTGCGCGCGCCCTCATGGAGGAGAGAAGGGGGATCACCGCGCAGGAACAGACAGGGATGACCGAGGCATAGAGGAAGGCGGTGACGGGGTTGCTGGGAAAGAACCTCCCAAACCGCAGGAACGCCCTCCCGAGGAGCACCGCGATGAAGACCCCGATGAACACGATGACCATTGTCTCGAAAAAGTATTCGAAGGTGAGAAACCAGGCCCGGGGGAAGGCCTTGTACAGAACGCACCTCTCGCGGTTCACATAGGAGATGTCTGTGACGATCCTGTAGACAAAGTCGCCCGCCCACATGATCCCGCACAGGACCAGTGCGCCCTGGATAAGGCGGCGTTTCAGGTTCGCGGATCCATCGTACCTGCCCGTATACATCGGCAGGGTATCCTTCACATCCTTCCCGGAACCGTGGCAGGAACTCGTCTTGGTCATGGGATCATCCAGGGCCGATGTCACCCCATCCCCCACATCCTGTCAATGGAGAAATCAGGGCATCACCCCTGCCCGGACCGCGGCACCCCGTTCACCAGTATCCTGAGGGCCCTCCCGGCGGCCGCAGCCGGATCGGAGGCCTTCATGACCTCGTCCATGAGATAGCTCCCCACGATGACCCCGTCGGCGAAGCCGAGCAGTTCGTCCACCTGGGAGGCCTTCGACACGCCGAAGCCCACGCACACCGGCAGCTCGGTGTTCGCCTTGAGGAACGCCACCTGGCCCTGCAGACCCTCGGGCAGGCTCGCACGCTGCCCTGTCACGCCCTTGACCGCCACGGCATACACAAACCCGCCGCACTGGGCGAGGATCTCCCTGGTACGCTCCGGTACCGTGGTGGGGGCCACCAGGCGTATGAGGTCGATGCCGACGGCGGCGCAGTCGGCATGGATACCCTTCGCCTCAACGGGCAGGTCCGGGATGATGACCCCCTTTACCCCGCCGTCCTTCAGCCTGGCAAGAGTGTCGTGCAGGCCCCTGCGCATGAGGGGGTTGATGTAGGACATGACGATGAGCGGGATATCGATCTTCGCGCTCCACTGGCCGAGCCGTCCGAAGAGATCGTCCATCCGGAAGCCCGCCTGCAGCGCCAGGTGCGATGCCTTCTGAAGCACCGGCCCGTCCGCCATGGGGTCTGAGAAGGGGATGCCGATCTCGATGGCCGCGGCGCCCGCGTCCTTCAGGGCGGACAGGATCCGGCCCGTGGAGTCGAGGTCCGGCAGGCCTGCCGTCACGTATGGGATGACCGCTCTAGGGTGGTTCCTGATGGCCTGTGCTATCATGGTCAGTCTCCAATCACGGTGTGGAGGTCCTTGTCGCCCCTGCCCGAGAGGTTGACCACCACCTTGCTTCCGTGCTTCTCACGGCTGTACTGTTCGAGGTACCCGATGGCGTGGGCGCTCTCCAGGGCGGGTGCGATCCCTTCCAGCCTGTTCAGCAGCCTGAATCCCGTCAATGCCTGGTCATCGGTCACCAGCCCGTAGCGGGCCCTCCTGCTTGCGGCCAGGAAGCTGTGCTCCGGACCCACCCCGGGGTAGTCCAGCCCTGCGGCAATGGAGTGGGTGTCGAGCACCTGGCCGTCCTTGTCCTGGAGCAGGTAGCTCCGGGTCCCGTGGAGCACCCCCGGGGTCCCGAAGCTGATGCTCGCCCCGTGCTGGCCGTTGCCCCGGCCGTAGGCCTCCACGCCGATGAGCTCCACCTGTGCCTCGTCGAGAAAGGCGCTGAAGATGCCGATGGCGTTGCTGCCGCCCCCCACGCAGGCGATGACTGCGTCGGGCAGGGACCCGCTCAGTTCCACGATCTGCTGCTTCGCCTCGCGGCCGATCACGGCCTGGAACTCGCGCACCATGGTGGGGTAGGGGTGCGGGCCGATGGCCGAGCCGATGAGGTAGTAGGTGGTGTCCACGTTCGCGATCCAGTCGCGGATGGCCTCGCTGGTGGCGTCCTTCAGGGTGGCGGTGCCTCCCTCGACGGGCACCACCTCGGCACCCAGGAGCCTCATGCGCTCCACGTTCATGCGCTGCCTGGCGATGTCGACCGTGCCCATGTACACGTGGCACTCGAGCCCGAACAGGGCGCACACCGTGGCCGTGGCCACGCCGTGCTGGCCCGCCCCGGTCTCGGCGATGATCCGGCGCTTTCCCATACGGGAGGCGAGCAGGATCTGGCCGATGGCGTTGTTGATCTTGTGCGACCCCGTGTGGTTGAGATCCTCCCGCTTGAGCCACACATCGCACCCGTAGTGGGCCGAGAGCCGCTTCGCATGGGTCAGCGGCGTGGGCCTTCCCACGTAGTGGACCATGTACGAGGAGAACTCGTCCCAGAAGGCCTTTTCGGCGAAGGCCTCTTCCATGGCAGCATCAAGCTCTTCCAGCGCAGGCAGCAGCGTCTCCGGGACATACTGCCCACCGAAATCACCGAACAATCCCTTCATGTCTTTGCCTCCCTGATGAATCGTTCCACCTTGAGCGGGTCCTTGATGCCGGGCGCGCTCTCCACCCCGGACGACACGTCCACCCCTGCGGGCCTGCCCGCCAGAATGGCCTCCCGCACGTTGTCCGGATTCAGCCCTCCCGCGAGGATGTAGGGGATGTCCCGCTCCACCCAGGGCGCACACACCCCGGCGCCCCTGCTCGCGTCGATGAGGATGCGGCAGGGGAATCCGGGCATGAGCCCGGGGTCATACTCGCGCATGGCGTAGATGATGCGGAAGCGCCGTGCAAGCCTTTCGTGCTCCGGCGATGGTGCTGCGTGCAGCTGGACGGTGTCGATGCCGAGCCCCTCGCAGGTCCGCAGGATCTCAGCCACACCCTCTTCCGTGAACACCGCCACCTTTTCCACCCCGCCCACACCGCCGATCCAGGGCTCCACCGTGGCCCTGTCCATGCGCCTGGGGCTCTTCGTGAACACGAAGCCCAGGGCGTCCGCGCCCAGGTCCCGGGCCGTCACCGCATCCTCATGCCGGGTGATGCCGCAGATCTTGACCCACATGGAAGATCTCCTCCCTGCATTCCCTGCCGGCAAAGGCCCTGCCGATGAGCGCCGCGTCGTATCCCATAGCCCTGAGCTCCCTGAGCCGTGCCCCCGAGGTGATGCCGCTTTCAGCGACCGTTATCACCCCTTCGGGCATCTGTCCGATGAGTTCCTCGTGCCGGGACGGGTCCACCTTCAGGGTGGCGAGGTCGCGGCAGTTCACCCCGATGACCCGTGCCCCGACGGCACAGGCCTTGTCCAGTCCCGCAGGGCCGTGCACCTCCACGAGACAGTCCATGCCGAGGTCGAGGCAGCAGGCGTACAGCGCCCTGAGCTCGCCCAGGTCCAGCATCTCGGTGATGAGGAGGCATGCGTCCGCCCCGAGCGCCCGCCCGGCGCGCAGCTGCCGCTCGTGGGCGATGAAGTCCTTCATCATGACGGGCAGGCTGCAGGCGGACCGTATCCGGGGGATGTACTCCAGCGACCCGGCGAAGTAATCAGGCTCGGTGAGGCAGGACACGGCGGCCGCGCCGAGCCGCTCGTACTCGCGGGCAATGACCTCCGGCGCATCCGTGATGCCCAGGAAGCCGTCCGCAGGGGTTGCGTACTTCACCTCGGCGATGAGCGCCATGTCACGAAGGATCTGTCCGAAGGGCCGCACCTCCGGCGCGGGACCGTGCGGCACATCGAGCTGGACCGCCCGCTGGAGAGCTGCCCCGTACATCTTCCCGAGGAAGTCCATGATCAGGTCCGGACCCTGTTCAGGGCATCCAGGGCCCTGCCGCTGTGGATCACCTCGCGGGCCACGGCCACGCCCTCCCTGATGCCCATGGCCCCATCGACGGCCATGAAGGCGGCACCGGCGTTCAGGAGCAGGCTGTTCAGGCAGGCCCCCTGCAGCCTTCCCTCGAAGAGCCCCTGGATCTTCCGAGCCGACTCCTGGGGAGTCGACACCCTGAGCTCGTCCGCGCTCATGGCCTGGAGACCCGCATCCTCGGGCCTGATCTCTCCTGTGGTGATGGCCCCGCCTGCAAGCCTGGCGTAGCGGGTGGGCCCGGACACGGACACCTCGTCGAGTCCGCCGTGCACCACCATGGCCCCCCTGACCCCCATGTGCATGAGCGCCTCGCAGATGGGATCCACGAGCGATGCCGAGTACACACCGATAACCTGGTGCGTGGCCCCTGCAGGGTTGGCCAGGGGCCCCAGCGTGTTGAACACGGTCCTGATGCCCAACTGCTTGCGTGCGGGCATGGCGTATTTCATGCTCGGGTGGTAGGCAGGGGCGAAGAGGAAACAGAACCCCTTTTCCCTGACGGCCCGGGCCGCATCCCCGGGTCCCAGGGTGATGGGTACGCCCAGGGCCTCCAGGCAGTCGGCGCTCCCGGAGGACGAGCTCACGGAGCGGTTGCCGTGCTTGGCCACGTGGTACCCGGCGCCTGCCATGACAAACGCGGCGGCCGTGGAGATGTTGAAGGTGGAGGCCCCGTCGCCGCCGGTGCCGCAGGTGTCCACCACCACGTCGCAGCCCGTGTCCACGGGTACCGCGTGGCTGCGCATGACCCGGGCCGCGGTCTCGATCTCTGCGGGGGTCTCCCCCTTGATGCGCAGCGCCGTGAGGAACCCGCCGATCTGCACGTCGTTCACCTGGCCCGACATGATCAGCTCGAAGCACCGCTCCATCTCGGAGCGGTCCAGGTCCTGCCTTGCAATGAGTTTTTCGAACGCCTCCTTCATGAGGTCCTCCTTGTCTGGTCGATGAAGTGCATCAGGAGCTGCTCGCCGTACTCGGTGGCAATGGACTCGGGGTGGAACTGAACCCCGAACAGCGCCCTGCCATCATCGGTGATGGCCATGATCTCTCCGTCGTCCTCGGTGCGGGCGCACACACGGAATGACCCGGGCAGGCTCTCCTCGTCCACAGCCAGGGAGTGGTACCGCACCGCGGAGAAGCCTTCGGGGAGGCCTTCGAACAGGCCCGTCCCGTCGTGGGATATGCGGGAGAGCTTGCCGTGCATGACCTTTTTCGCCGGCACGATATTCCCGCCGAAGGCGTACGCCAGGCACTGGTGGCCGAGACACACGCCCAGGATGGGGATCCTTCCGGCAAAGTGCCGGATGATCTCCACCGAGACGCCGGCGTCGTCAGGGTCGCCCGGTCCCGGTGAGACGATGATGGCCCGGGGGTTCAGGACGTGGACGGCATCAATGTCCACAGCGTTGTTCCGCCTCACCACCACCTCTTCGCCGCGGGCCGCCACGGCCTGCACCAGGTTGTAGGTGAACGAGTCGAAGTTGTCGATCACGAGTGTCATGGATTGCCTCCGAGCGATGTATGCAGGGCCTTGAGCTTGTTGTCGATCTCCTTCATCTCCCGCTCGGGGGTGGAGTCCCACACGATGCCGGCGCCGGCCTGCAGATAGGTCCTGCCGCCCCTGGAGAAGATGGTCCGGATCACGATTCCCGTGTCCATGTTTCCGTTGTAGGAGAGGTACCCCACGGCTCCGGCATAGGGCCCCCTGCACCTGCCCTCCAGCTCGTCGATGATCTCCATGGCCCTCACCTTGGGCGCTCCGGAGACCGTGCCCGCTGGGAAGCAGGCTTTCAGGACGTCTACGGCGTTCACCCCGTCCCGGCGCGTGCCCTCTACGCACGAGACGATGTGCATGACATGTGAATACAGGCGGACCTGCTCCCGCTGCACCACGCGCACCGTGCCCGGCAGCGACACCCTGCCAACATCGTTCCGGGCGAGGTCCAGGAGCATGAGGTGTTCGGCCCGCTCCTTCTCGTCCGCCAGGAGGTCGCCCGCCAGGGCGTCGTCCTCGGCGGGCGTCCTGCCCCGGGGCCTGGTCCCGGCGATGGGGACCGTGGTGATGGTGTCGCCCTGGAGCCGCACCATCTCCTCGGGCGACGAGCCGATGAGCGTCACGTCCGCGATCCTGATGTAAAACAGGTACGGCGAGGGGTTGATCCTGCGGAGCCTGCGGTAGATGTCGAACGGGTCGCCGTCGAGGTGGATCTTGAGCCTGCGGGACAGGACCACCTGCATGATGTCACCCTGGTAGAGGTAGTCCTTTGCCTTGAGCACCGCACTGGTGAATGCGGCGTCGTCCGGCGAGACCTCCTGGATGCCGGTGATGCGGGGCGCCTGTGCCCTGCTGATAACACGGCCCGAGTGGAGCGCCTCGTCCACCTCCTCGAAGCCCCGGCGACCCCTGGCAAGGGCCTCGCCGTCCGACAGGCCCTGTTCCGGGAATGCCTGGACGAGTTTGAGTTCCTGCTTCAGGTGGTCGAACACCAGCAGCGTGTCGACCCTTCCCAGCAGGGCGTCCGGAAACCCGGACGCTTCCCTGGGTCGCGGGAGCAGTTCCACCCCGCGCACCATGTCGTAGCCGATATAGCCCACATATCCCCCGATGAACGGCGGCAGGGAGTTCGTGCTGAAGGTGAACGGAGAGCGGATGACGGGCACCTTTGTCCAAGGGTCGTCCTCTCCCTCGGCGATCTCGATGATGCCTCCCGGTTCGAACCTGCCCACGAAGCTGTAGGCCACGGGCACGGATTCCAGGAGGAATCCGTTCGCATCCCCCACGAGCGCGCTGTACGCGCCCACCGGGGTGACGGTGTCGCAGGCCAGTCCCTGTACCACGACCACGCCATTGTCGTTCACATCCCTGATGATCCTCATCTGATCCGGCATCGTGTACTCCCCTTTTGAAAAAAAAGCGGCAAGCCCTCTGGGGGGCCTGCCGCTTTCACGTGTGGCTGAAATTATACCCTAAGGCAAACCTCCCCAAACACCAGTATCCTTGGCGCGCCACCACCACCTGATTGTCCTTTGGTCCTGCGTCGAGATCTTCATAATGTTTCTGTATAGAGAAACATGTCCGGGCTGTCAAGAAATATTTCACGGCCATGGAACATCTTGATTTTTCGGCCCCCGGGCGATATCATGCTCAGTGTTCGCACCACTTTTCGTCACCATCATCCGCACGCACAAGGGGGGTAGTATGAACGACACCATCATTTCCCTGGACCGCCACATCATGGAGGAGCAGCGCCGTCACGGAGGCAGGGGGGAGTTCAGCGCCATCCTGAGCCAGATCGTGTTCGCCGCAAAGGTCGTGGCCGCCCAGGTGGCACACGCCGGCATCGTGGAGGACATCCTCGGCAATGTCGGCCGCACCAACGTGCAGGGCGAGGAGGTGCAGAAACTCGACGTGTACGCCAACAAGCTCTTCATCAACGCGCTCAACTACATCGGCAAGGTGTGCGTCATGGCCTCGGAGGAGGAGAAGGACATGATCATGATCCCCGCAGAATACCCACGGGGTGACTACGTGGTCATGTTCGACCCCCTGGACGGCTCCACCAACATCGACGTGAACGTGTCCATCGGCACCATCTTCGGCATCTACCGGAGGGTCACCGCCGGCGGGGACGGCACCCTGGAGGACTGCCTGCAGCCTGGCAGAAAGCTTTTCGGGGCGGGATACATCATCTACAGCTCCAGCACCATCCTCGTCTACTCCACGGGCAACGGGGTCAACGGCTTCAGCCTGGACCCCAGCGTGGGCGAGTTCGTCCTTTCCCATCCCAACATCACCACACCGAAAAGGGGCAAGATCTACAGCACCAACGAGGGCAACCAGCCGTACTGGAAGCAGGGCACCCGCGAGTACATCGACTACCTCAAGAGCGACCGGAACGTCCGCAAGGAGCCCTACACCTCCCGGTACATCGGGTCCCTGGTCGCCGACTTCCACCGGAACCTCATGAAGGGCGGCATCTTCCTCTACCCCGAGGACACCAAGGACCCCAAGAAGCCCACGGGAAAGCTCAGGCTCCTCTACGAGGCCAATCCCCTGGCCTTCATCGCCGAGCAGGCGGGGGGCTTGGCGTCCACCGGGTATGAGCCCATCCTGGACATCAAGCCCACGGGCCTACACCAGCGGGTCCCGCTCATCATCGGATCAAAGGACGACGTGCTGGAGTACGAGGAGTTCGCGAAGAAGAATCACTAGCTGCAGCGCTCTGCGCGAGAATTCATACGATGAGGAGGCATACGATGGCGAGCAAGAAGGATTTCAACAAGGCCCTGGAGATCGGTCGGCCACCGACGATAGCCAGGCTCTTCCCCCACTCCAAGGCGCTCCTGGTGAGCGGCAAGGTCATCGACCGCGCCATGGTGAAGAAGGGCAAGGCCATGACCATCGCGGCCAACGCCCGCAACAGCATCGTGATCCGGGGCGTGCTGCAGGCCGCGCAGCGGGCCAACGCGGCGGTCATCCTGGAAATCGCCAAGTCCGAGGCCACCTACTGTCTCATCAACATGTGGAACCTGGCCCGGTATGCGGACACCATCTGCAACGAGCTCGGCATCACCGTGCCCGTGGCCATCCACGCGGACCATTTCGGACTCAAGAAGCAGCCCGAGGTGGGCAAGGCCAAGACGGACATCCCCTCCATGTTCGACGCGGGCATCACCTCCATCGCCATCGACGCCTCCCACATGGTGGACGAGGAGAACCTCCTGGCCAACATCGAGCTGAACCAGTACATCCCCTCCTGGTCCGGGTACGAGACCGAGGTGGGCGAGATCAAGGGCAAGGAGGGTCTCTCCACGCCGGAGGAGGCCCTGTTCCTCATCCGGGGGCTCAACGCGAACAATATCTTCCCCGACTGGATCGCGCTGAACAACGGCACCACCCACGGCATCGAGGCGACCGACTCGGGCATCGACGTGGAGCTTACCCGGCGCATCCACGAGGCGCTCGCGCCCTACGGCATCTCGGGCGCCCAGCACGGCACCTCGGGCAATCACTACGAGCGCCTCAAGCGCATTGCCACGGAGACCCGCACCACCAAGGCCAACGTGGCCACGGCCCTGCAGATGCTCTCCTGGGGCGTCAAGGTGAACGAGTTCGGCAACGCCATCCTGGACGACCAGAGGAACTTCATCAAGCTCCCCGACCAGGGGGTGACCGACGAGCTGTGGGCCGAAATGGTGGCCTATGCCCAGGGCAAGGCCCTCAAGGCCGGCGACTACAAGAACCTGAACCTGCCCTTCGAGAACAAGCTGATGGCCCAGCCCCGGCACATCCGGGAACGCATGGCCAAGGGCGTGGAGGACTTCGTGTACGACCTGCTGGTGACTTGGTTCAACGCCAAGGACACCGCTGACCTCGCCGTGGAGGCCATCCTGGAGAAGGGCTCCCACGACATGGGACCCAAGGCGGACCGCATCGAGGATCCCGCCGAGTGGACCCGGGAGGGGATTTTGAAGAAGGCGCAGTCCCTTCACCGGCAGGAGACGGGAACGGGCAATTACGACGACTGACGGGCGGCATCCGTCCCTTCCGGGGGCATGTCCCCCGGAAGGGACGGTTCATAAAAACAACCACAGGAATTCATTGCCATATATCCTATCATTCATACCCTTGACGATTTCGGAAATATATGGCATGAGGCTCTCACTTGAAAACCGAGGAAGGTAACCATGGCACGAGTCACCGTAGAAGACTGTCTTGAGAAGGTACCCGATCGCTTTTCCCTGGCCATCGCCGCTTCCAAGCGTACCAAGCAGCTCATGAAGGGCGCGCTTGCCCTGAGCAGGCGCAAGGACAACCGGTACGTGGTCACCGCGCTCAGAGAGCTCGCCGAGGGTAAGGTCACGCTGCACGAGCGGTCATGACGAAGAAGGACTACTACGAGATCCTCGGGGTATCCAAATCCGCATCAGCCGACGAGATCAAGAAGTCATACCGCCAGCTCGCACTGAAGTACCATCCGGACCGCAATCCCGGGGATGCCGAGGCCGAGGCGCGGTTCAAGGAGGGTGCCGAGGCCTACGAAGTCCTTGGGGATCCCGAGAAGCGCCGTATTTACGACCAGTTCGGCCATGATGGCCTGTCCCGCGCCGGGCTCCACGAGTTCACGAGCTTCGACGACATCTTCAGCAGCTTCTCGGACATCTTCGGCGACATGTTCGGGTTCCCGGGCGGCCGCAGGGGCGGGCGCAGGAGGCCCTCCAAGGGCGCCGACCTCAGGTACGACGCCACCATCACCCTGGAGGAGGCGGCAAAGGGCACGGAGATCGAACTCGAGATCCCCAAGACAATCCCCTGCGAGGAGTGCGGCGGCACCGGCGCCGAGCCGGGAACCTCGCCCGAGAAGTGCAACACCTGCGGCGGCAAGGGCCAGGTGTACCGCTCCCAGGGATTCTTCACCATATCCACCACCTGCCCCACCTGCCGGGGCGCGGGCCAGGTCATCAAGAAGCCATGCAAACACTGCTCGGGCTCGGGGCACGTGATCAAGCGCAGGCAGCTCAAGGTGAAGATCCCGGCAGGCGTGGATACCGGCGCCACCATGCGGGTCTCTGGCGAGGGCGAACTGGGGGAACTCGGCGGGCCCCCGGGTGACCTGTATGTCTTCATTTCCCTGGCGCCGCACGACACCTTTGTAAGGCAGGGCGACGACCTGTACCTGGAGATGCCCATCTCCTTCGTCCAGGCGGCCCTGGGGACCACCCTGAAGGTCCCCACCCTGGACGGGGAAACCGACCTCGACATCAGGCCCGGAACCCAGCCGGACGAGATCTACACCATCAAGGACAAGGGCATCAAGCACCTGCGCGGAAGCGGGCAGGGGGTGCTCCATGTCGGCATCAAGGTGGAGATACCGAAGAAGCTCACCAAGGAGCAGGAGGACCTCCTGCGGAAGTTCGCCGAAATCGCGGGCGACGATGTCAAGGATCCGAAGAAAAAGAAGCTGTTCGGACGGTTCTGAAAAGCCCCGCAGCCTACCTCTTCCACTGCCTGATGAGTTCCTCGTAGGGCACCGTCACCGGTTTTCCCCCTCGGCGTGGGGGTTTGGGCGATACGTCGGCGGGATGGTTCGAAAGCCAGGCTTCGGCGGGCTTTTCCGGGCTCAGCACCGGCGAGTAGCGCGCCATGCGGAGCCCCCCCATGATGGCGTCCTGGTCCCGGGCGATGGCGTCCATGGCCTGTTGCGGCGTGAGTTCACCCGTGATGGCCCGGGCGATGTTCTTCCACCACACCACTGAAAGCCTGGGATAGTGGGGGACGTTCCTGCCGCTCCCCGTCCACTTGACCTCCTCGGGGGAGCGGTAGAACTCGATGATGCCGCCGTAGTCGTCCATGCGCCTGGTGAGGTAGTCGGAGAAGATGGTGGACTTCCTCACCGGGGTGCCGCCGATGACGAACTTCTTCAGGTCCACGGTCTTGGACACGCAGAACTGTGCCCAGAGCCAGGCGGCGGCACGCTGCCGCCCCGTTATATTGGCCGGGATCGTCCAGCAGCCCGCGTCCTGGTAGCCGAGCTTCATGCCCTCGTCCCAGTAGTCGCCGTGCGGGGTTGGCGCCACCCGCCACAGGGGTTTGCCGAACTTGTCACACACCGGGCTGCCAGGGGTGTGGAACCGCATGTCGGAGAGCCAGGTGATGTACTGGAAGATGTGCTGGGCGATGTCACCGCGGGCGCACTGCGGACCTGCATCGTGCCACTCCCAGGAAAGGGCCTCGGGGGGGGCGTAGTTCCGCATCCACTCGATGTACTTGGTGAGCGCATAGACCGCCGCCGGGCCGTTCATCTCCCCCCCGTGGGTCACCGACGAGCCCACCGGGATGCGGTTCTCCACACGGATGCCCCACTCGTCCACGGGCAGGCCGTTAGGCAGCCCCTTGTCGCCCACCCCTGCCAGGGAGAGCCACGCGTCGGTGAATCGCCACCCCAGCGAGGGCGATGGCTTGCCGTAGTCGAGGTGTCCGTACACCTTCCTGCCGTCGATCTTCGTGGTGGTGAAGAACTCGGCGATGTCCTCGTAGGCCGCCCAGTTCACCGGCACGCCCAGCTCGTAGCCGTACCGCTTTTTGAACTGGGCCTTGATGTCCGGCCGGGAGAACCAGTCGTACCGGAACCAGTAGAGGTTGGCGAACTGCTGGTCGGGCAGCTGGAGCTGGTGGCCGTCATAGTCCTGGCCGAACTCCAGGTTCAGGAAGTCCTTCAGATCCAGGTACGGGTTGGTGAATGCCCTGCCTTCACCGTTCATGTACTCGGTGAGGTCCACCACCGCCCGGGTTCGCAGGTGGTACCCGATGAGGTCCGCGTCGTTCACGTAGATGTCGTGCAGCAGCTTACCCTGCTCGATCTGCTCGGTGATCCGGGGCACCAGGTAGCCCTCGGGGATGATTTCATGGATCACCACGATGCCGGTTATGTCCTCGAAGGCCTTGGCAAGGACCCGGCTCTCCCAGTAGTGGGTCTCGATGTTCTCGGCCACCGATCTGACAAGCACCCCCTTGAGCGGCCTGGACGCCTCCTGGAACCAGGAAAGCTCACGGACGCGCTCCTTATGGCTGAGAACCGACGGCTCGAAGATAAAGGCCCACTTCCGCACCGCCTCGTCTCCCCCTCGTCCCGGGGACTCCAGCGGCTGCAGCAGGACCAGCGCACACGCCACGCAGATGCATGTGATCCGCTTCCTCATGCGTCCTCCACGGCCCCCTGCGCCGTATCCCGAACGAGCTCATACACGGCGTGCGCCAGGCGCTCCAGGGAATACGGCTTCTGGATGAAACCGTTGATGCCGCAGCTGAGCGCCATGTCCACCCGCTCGTCCTTCCGAAAACCCGAGGTAAGTATGACCTTGAGGTTCGGGTCGATCCGTTTCATCTCGAGGTATGCCTGCTCCCCCGATTTCCTGGGCATGACAAGGTCGAGGAGCACGGCGTTGATCTCGTGGTGACGCTCCCGGAACACCCTGACCCCCTCCTCCCCGTCCATGGCCGTGATCACCCGATACCCGCATTTGCCCAGGATCGTGCTCGCCGTATGCCTCATCACCTCTTCGTCGTCCACCACGAGGATAAGCCCCTCTCCGCGCGGTATTGAGGAGAGATCCTTCGCCTCCTCGCATTCCTGCTCGCTCTCGAAGACGGGCAGGTACACGTTGAAGTTCGAACCCATCCCCTTCTCGGAGTAGACGTCAGTGAATCCGTGGTGCTGCTGGACGATGGTGTACACCATGGACAGCCCGAGACCAGTGCCTGCGCCCTTGTCCTTGGTGGTGAAGAACGGGATGAATATCTTGGACAGGTTGTGCTTCTCGATCCCCACGCCGGTGTCGGCCACGGACAGCTTCCAGTAGTCCGTCTCGATGGCCTCGGGGTGGGTGATGCAGAACTGCCGGTCGGATTTGACCCGCGCCAGGGAGATGGTCAGGATACCCCCCATGGGCTGGCCTTCGGGCCTCATGAGGGTCATGGCATGGTTCGCATTCACGCACAGGTTCAAGAGGATCTGCTCCAGCTGGGTGGGATCGGCCTGCACCAGAGACCTTTCCCGGGGAAGGTCAACCTTGATCTCGATGCTCTTGTCGAAGGTGTTGCCGCATATCTTTACCACACTCTGTACGGCGGCGCCGAGGTCCACTGCGGTGAATACGGCATCGCGCTTGCGCGACAGGGTGAGGAGCTGCTGCACCATGTCCACGGCGCGCTGGCCTGAGCGTTCCATGATATCGATGTGCTTCCTGAGGCTTTCCGGATTGAGAGCCTGCTCTTTGTACATTTCATACTTCATGATGGATATCGTGCTCACGATGCCGCCCAGCACATTGTTGAAATCGTGGGCAAGGCCTCCCGCCAGGGTGCCGATGGTGTCCATCTTCTGGGCCTGGATCAGCTGCTCCTCCATGCGGCGCCGGTCCGTGACGTCCCTGATGCTCCCGCGCAGCCCCACGACCCGTCCGTGCTCCCGCATGAGGGAGGCGTTGTTCTCACCGTGGAAATCCGACCCGTCCTTCCTGATCACCCTGTGGGTGGTGATGATGGCTACGTCCTCCCCGACATCCAGCATGGCCCGAAGCCTCCGGTACTCCCCCTCCTCCACCAGGTCTGCAACGGCCAACCCGCCCTGTATATCCTCCTCGCTGTACCCGGTGAGGCGGTACCCCGCCTTGTTGAAGTAGGTGATGTTCAGGTCGGTGTCGGTCTCGTAGATGATGTCCGGCAGCATGTCCGAGAGCTGCCGGTACTTCTCCTCGGACCTGACGATGGCGTCCCTGCTCTGCTGGAGGGTGGACACCATCTGGTTGAACTCCTGAGACACGTACCCGATCTCGTCCAGGGAGAGCACGGGGATCCGGTAGTCGAGGTTCCCGTCGTGGATCTCCTGGATGCCGCGCAGCATCCTGCCGATCGGCCTTGACAGCCCCAGGTAGACCAGCCCCAGCAGCACGGGCAGCATGGCGAAGGCGGCAGCCAGGATGTAGACGGCGGAGCGTACCCGGATGCCGTACATGGCGTCCGTGATGTCCTGGGTGTACAGGCTGGAGCACACCACCCAGTCCCACGGCCAGTAGTACCGCGCATAGGTGATCTGGGGCTCAAGGATGTCCGGACTGTACTTGGACTGCCAGATGTAGTGCACGAACGCCTCGCCGTCTTTCTGGGAGTTCATGACCATGTCCCGGAACAGGAGCACCCCCTTCGGGTCCTTCACGTCGAGCATGTTCTTCCCCACGAGCTCGGGCTTCATGGGATGCATGATCATGGTCCCGTTTCCGTCGAGGATGAAGAAGTACTCGGTCTTGTCGTAGCGCATGTCGCTGATGTTCCTGATGACGAGCGCCTTGGCGTCCTCGATGGTGCCGGGCATGGAGGGGTCGAACCCGGAGGCGTTCCTCCGCAAGGCCCTCTCGTAGTAATCAATGTGGGACACCACGGAGTTCACCACGGCCCTGAGCTTGCCACGGCGCTCCTCTATCTTCTCCGTTTCCATGTAGGGCAGGATGAGGAAGTAGATGATGAGGGAGAAGGCGACGATGATGGTGATGCCCATGAGGGTGATCTTCCACTTCAGGGACATCTCCTGAACCCGCATAAGAATACTCTTACGGCCCCGAGTATCCATCAGATCCCTCAACCTCCGAGTGTCGTATCGTCTTTTCGGTTTGGAAAATCAAATACATCCGCCGTGAAGGCGTCCATAGAAAGTCATCGTGTCCGCACGATCTCCCATCGTCGTCCCGACCCGGGTATGCATGAAGGATTCACATCCAGTAATAATTGCCAATGATTCTCTGTCGATAGGGAAGCTCTCGCTATGATTTCTTATGGACTTACCGAAACGTCCCGTGAAGCCTATCCCCGTGCCAGGACCTCCTGGATCTTCCGTGAGATGTCCTGGAGCCTGAAGGGTTTCTGGATGAACCCGTTGCATCCCCTGGCCATGATCTCCTTGGCCTGGGCGTCCAGGGTGTACCCGCTGGAGAGGATAACCTTCACCCCGGGGTCCATTTCCCTCAGGCGGCTGAACACCTCCCGGCCCCCGAGGTCGGGCATGATCATGTCCAGGATCACCAAGTCCACAGAGTCTTTGTCGGCCGAGTATCGCTCGAGTGCCTCATTACCGCCCCTGGCCTTCACGACGCGGTAGCCCAGGGCCGAGAGCATCTCGGAACCCACATCGAGGATCATGTCCTCGTCATCCACCAGGAGAACGCAGGTAACGGCCCTTTCCGGGGCGGCATGCCCGGATTCAGTGGATTCCACCCTGCCGTCCGATGCGGGCAGATAGAGTATGAACTCCGTGCCCACCCCGGGCTCGCTCTCCACGCCCACGTATCCGCCGTGGTTGTTCACGATGCCGTACACCGAGGCAAGGCCGAGGCCGGTTCCGCGGCCCCGTTCCCTGGTGGTGAAGAAGGGGTCGAAGATCCGTGCCTTGGTTTCGGCGTCCATGCCCCTGCCCGTGTCCCGGACGGATATCCTGATGTACCTGCCCTCGTTCAAGCCGAACCCCGCTGCCTCTGCCTGGGAAAGCACCACGTTTTCCGCCCCCACGTACAGGTCTCCTCCGCCGGACATGGCCTGCCACGCGTTCATGTACAGATTCAGCATCACCTGCTCCATCTGGGGACGGTCGATCTCTGCGGACCACACGCCGGGGTCCGCCAGGGTATGCACCCGCACCTCCCTGCGCGTGCGGGCGAACATGTCGGTGCTCCTGCGGATGAAGGCGCCGATGTCCGTTTTCTTCACCTCGTACTTGCCCCCCCGGGCGAACCCGAGGAGCTGCCGGGTGAGATCGCTGGCATGCCTGACGTAGCTCTCCATGTTCTTGAGGCGCTCCTGGAGGAGGCTCCCCTCCTCAGCATCCATCATGGCCAGCGAGACATTGCCCAGGATTCCCATGAGCAGGTTGTTGAAGTCGTGGGCGATGCCCCCTGCCAGCGTTCCCACGGACTCCATGCGCTGGGCGTGCAGGAGCCTGGCCTCGAGGTTCTTCTTCTCTGTCACGTCCACGACGAAGCCCCGGACGCCTTCCACCCTTCCGTTGCGCACGATGGGCGACGAATGGGAAAAACCAGGGAAGGTGCCCGAGTCCTTGCGAACGAACAGGTACTCGCTCAGGCCTGTCTTCTCGCCGCGGAACACCTTGGCAAGGTTTTCCCGCAGTCTGGGGAGCTCCCGGGGGGAGATCACATCCTGGACGTTGAGCCCGCGCCCGATGTCCTGCTCGGTATACCCGAACCGTTCCAGACCGCTTTTATTCACGAAGGTGATCGTGCCGTCGAGCCCGGCCTCGTAGACCGTTTCCGGCAGGAGCTCGGCCAGGTCACGGAAACGCTCCTCGCTCCTGCGCAGGGCCTCTTCGGCCTGTTTGCGCAGCGTGATGTCGCGTGCGCTCCCCTGGAGCCCTACTGGCTCACCGTGCTCGTCCTTGATCCAGCTCGTGGAGATCTCGATGTCCTTTTCCGATCCGTCCCTGCAGAGGAGTTTCAGCTCAAAGGTCCCTGCCTGTCCCTGTTTCTCCGTGGATTTCGCCAGTTCGCTGTTGAGCACGTTCATGATGTAGGCCAGGGAACCGGGAGTGAGCATGATGTCGGGCCCCCTCCCGACGAGTTCCTCGGGGTTGTACCCGGAAAGGGTCTTGATGGTCGGGCTCATGTAGGTGATGATCCCGTCCAGGGAGAGCGTCCAGATGACGTCGGAGGAGTTCTCGGCCAGGAGCCGGTACCGCTCCTCGCTCCGGCGCAGGGCCTCTTCAGAGGCCTTGCGGCCGCTGATGTCGCGGACCACCCCCTTGAACCCCAGGACGGTCCCCGAGGCGTCCGTGCGGAGCGACACCGACGCCTCGGCGCTGAGCCTGCTCCCATCCGCCCGGATGGCGTCGAACTCCATGGCGCTGATGGGCTCGCCGGTGACGAAGACCCGGTGGTAGGCATCGAAGACCCTCGCCGCATCAGCCTCGTCCATGTAGTCACGGAAGTTCATGTTCCTGAGCTGGTCCTCGGAATAGCCCAGGGCCTTCCAGGCCATGGGGTTGAAGAAGGTGAAGTTCCCCTTGAGGTCCACCTCGTAGTAGGCCTCCTGGATGGTGTCGATGATGTTGCGGTAGTTCTCCTCGCTCCTGCGGAGCGCTTCCTCCGTCCGGGTGCGGGCCGTGATATCCATGCAGGATGCAACGCTCTGGTCCGTCCCCGGGATCAGGGCGACGTTCAGGAGCATATCCCTCTTCTCCCCGGTCCTGGTGATGAAACGGAATTCATACTCGCTCGGCACCGAAGCAGGGTCGATCCTGCGCTGCGCATGGTACGCCTTCATCCGCTCCAGGTCCTGCTCGTCGATAAACACGGTCCAGCTCATCCTTCCCTCGAGCTCCTCCCGGGAATATCCCGAGAGCCTCTGGAAGTTCGAGTTGGCCAGGAGGATGACGGTGGCGGCATCGAAAACGATGATCGCAGTACCTGCCGTCTCGAAGACGGTCCTGTACAACTCCTCGCGCCGCCGGAGGTCCTGTTCCGTCTCCTGCAGGCGGGCCAGTTCCTCCCTGAGCCGCTTCATGTCACTGTCTGTTTCCTCTCGACGGATGTGCTCTGACATGTCATCCCTTCCACACATCTCAGAAGGGGGATGCGTGATGTACGTCTTTTCGGAATATCCTCAGAGAATGATTACCCGTGCGGATGGATCACGGGGCACGGGAGAAAGCATGATCAGTCGTCGCTGTCCTTGATCACGCTCGACGGGTCGGTCCTGAGCTTTTCCAGCTTGTTCCTGAACTCCTCGGTCGGTTTGACGCCCGCCTGGTTCAGCATGTGCTCGGCATGCACGCCGATGTTCCTGCTGTCCCTGTAGAAGCCCTCCGTCTGCCGCGCCTTCGGATCGTAGGAGGAAAGCCTGTCGGCAGGTGACGAATGGTAGTTGGTCTGCGAGATGATCCTCTTGAGGTCTCCAGACCCGCACTCTTCACAGGAAAGGTCGGTCGGAGCGTTGTACCCCTGGACGAGAACGGTGGTGACATGGCTGCAGGCCCTGCAGCGATACTCATAGATGGGCATGGCGATCATGTGGGGGGATGCGACGGACGTGCCGCCGCATCCCCCCTGTACGTCCTATCTCTTGTCTCCCTTGACCTCTTCGAACTCAGCATCTACCACGTCGTCTGCAGGCCTGGACCCGCCGGGTCCTGCTCCTGCGCCGGCCCCCGGCCCTGCCTGGGCACCGGCCTGGCCCTGGGCCGCGGAGGAGTAGATCACCTCGGCAAGCTTGTGGGACACCGTGGTGAGCGCATCGATCTTCTTCCTGATCTGATCGGTGTCATCCGTCTTCACTGCCTCCTTAAGGTCCGCCAGGGCGTTCTCGATGCTGGCCCTGGTCATGGAGTCCACCTTGTCGCCGTGCTCCTTCAGGGTCTTCTCCGTGGTGTAGAGCATGCTGTCCGCGGTGTTCTTCGCCTCCACGAGATCCTTGCGCCTGCGGTCCTCGGATTCGTGCTCCTCGGCCTCCCGGATCATGCGGTTGATGTCGTCCTCGTTCAGGCCCGAGGAACTGGTGATGCGGATGGACTGCTCCTTGCCCGTGGCCTTGTCCTTGGCCGAGACGTGGAGGATGCCGTTGGCGTCGATGTCGAAGCTCACCTCGATCTGCGGTATGCCCCGGGGCGCCGGCGGGATTCCCATAAGGTCGAACTGGCCCAGGAGCTTGTTGTCGTTCGCCATGGGGCGCTCGCCCTGGAACACGCGGATAGTCACCGCGTTCTGGTTGTCCTCCGCCGTGGAGAAGACCTGGGTCTTCTTGGTGGGGATGGTGGTGTTGCGCTCGATGATCTTGGTGAACACCCCCCCCAGGGTTTCGATGCCAAGGGAGAGCGGGGTGACGTCCAGCAGGAGCACGTCCTTCACCTCGCCGCCGAGCACGCCGCCCTGGATGGCCGCGCCGATGGCCACCACCTCGTCGGGGTTCACCCCCTTGTGGGGTTCCTTGCTGAAGATCTCCTTGACCTTCTGCACGACCCTCGGCATGCGGGTCTGGCCGCCCACGAGGATGACCTCGTCGATGTCCTTGGGCGTGAGCCCCGCATCTGCCATGGCCTTGCGGCAGGGTCCCTCGAGGTTCGCGATGATGTCCTCCACCAGGTTCTCCAGCTTGGCCCGGGTGAGCTTCATGTTGAGGTGCTTGGGCCCGCTCTGGTCAGCAGTGATGAAGGGCAGGTTGATCTCGGTCTCCATCATGGAGCTCAGCTCGTGCTTGGCCCTCTCCGCGCCTTCCTTGAGCCTCTGAAGAGCCATGCGGTCCTTGCTCAGGTCAACGCCGGTCTCCTTCCTGAATTCGCTGACCAAGTAGTCGATGATGCGGATGTCGATGTCCTCGCCGCCCAGGTGAGTGTCACCGTTGGTGGACTTCACCTCGAACACGCCGTCGCCGATCTCCAGGATGGAGATGTCGAAGGTGCCGCCGCCCAGGTCGAAGACCGCCACTTTTTCTTCCTTCTTGCGATCGAGCCCGTAGGCAAGAGCAGCAGCGGTGGGCTCGTTGATGATACGCTTCACGTCGAATCCGGCTATCTTGCCGGCATCCTTGGTGGCCTGCCGCTGGGAGTCGTTGAAATAGGCGGGCACCGTGATGACGGCCTCGTCTATCTTCTCTCCCAGGTACGCCTCGGCGTCCATCTTGAGCTTCTGCAGCACCATGGCCGAGATCTCAGGCGGCGCATAGCGTCTCTCCTCGATCTGGATTGCGGCATCGGCATTGTCTGCCTTGACGATCTTGAACGGCATCACCTTGATGTCCTTCTGGACCTCGTTGTCCTCGAACTTGCGGCCGATGAGACGCTTGATGGCATACAGGGTCTTCTCGGAGTTGGTGATGGCCTGGCGCCGGGCCACCTGACCGACAAGGCGCTCCCCGCTGGCCGTGAACGCCACCACCGACGGGGTGGTCCGAGCCCCTTCTGCGTTGGGGATGACCTTCGGTTCACCCGCCTCCATGATGGCCATGCAGGAATTGGTGGTGCCCAGGTCAATTCCTAGTATCTTTCCCATGTGTGCACTCCTCCCTTTTCTGTTCTCCTTATGCGGCAACGGTGACCTTCGCAGGCCGCAGAACCCTGTCGTTCAACAGGAAACCCTTTTCGATCTCGTCCGCCACCATGCCCGGCTCCAGATCGGGCCGTGTCACCTGCATCATGGCGTCATGAATGTTCGGATCGAACGGCATGTTCGATGTTTGTATAGGTTCGACCCCGTGTTTTTTCAAGGTCTCCAGGAGCAGCCGCTCGATCATCTGGAGCCCCGTGATGAAGGGCTCGTCATCGGGATAGAGCTCCTGGGCAGACATGATGGACTTCTCGAGGGAATCGTAGACCAGGAGAAAGTCCCGCAGCACCGCCTCCTTGCCGTACTTGACAATGTCGGCGTGCTGGCGCTGCTGGCGTTTCTTCATGTTGTCCATCTCGGCCAGGGCCCGCAGGTACTTGTCCCTGAGCTCCTCAACCTGGGCCTTGAGCTCTTCCACGCCGGGCTCCGGGGCCGGCATGACCTGCTCGGGGGAGACGGCGGATTCCACCCCTTCCCCGCGCACCTCGTCCGCCACATCGCGGGTCATCTCATCCATGCTGTTCGTGTCATCAGGCATCTCACATATCCTCCAGAAACTCGCTCAGGACGCGTGCCATGTACCCCACCAGGGGGATCATCCGTGAATAGTCCATGCGGATCGGCCCGATCACCCCAAGTGATCCCACCGGGATGTTGCGGCGGCAGTAGCCGCTCGCCACCATGCTGAAATTGTCCATGCCGATGTGCTCCATCTCCTCCCCGAGCAGCACCGACACCCCCGGCATCTCGAGGACCCGGTTGAGGATCCGGATGATCCTGCCCTTGTCCTCGAAGGCGTTCACGATGTCGCGCAGCCTGTCAAGGTCGGCGACATCGGGTTTGTTGAAGACCGTCTCCTTGCCCTGAATGACGATGTCCGACACGTCCTGCACCGCGTTCAGCGCCGTCATGCCGAGGTCGAGGGCCTGCCCCACTATGGAGTCGAACCGCGCCTTCTCGGAGGACATCTCCCTGATGAGGCGGTCGCGCATCTCGTGGATGGTGAGGTCGGCATACCGCTCGTTCAGGTAGTTCGCATACTGGTCGAGCTTGTTCTGTGGCATGTCCTCTCCGGAGACGATGTTGTTGTAGACCATGCCGGCACGGCTCACCAGTACCACCATGATGCGGGTATCATCGAGCCGCACGAAATCGATCCGCTTGAAGAAGAACGGGTCGATGCGCGGGAGGATGATGATGGATGCATTCTGGGAGATCTTCGAGAGGAGCAGGGACGCCTTCCGCAGGGTATCGTGCACGTCACCCGTGCCGTGGGACATCTGGCGGGAGATCATGGTCTTCTCCACCTTGGGCAGGGCCTTGACCTCCATGTCGCTCAGGTATCGCCGGAACCCCTCGGGGGTGGGTATCCTGCCGGCGGAGACGTGGGGCTGGTAGAGCAGCCCCATGTCCTCGAGGTCCGCCATGACGTTGCGGACCGTCGCCGGGGAGAGGGTGTAGAGGTACTTGCGGGAGATGATCCGGGATCCCACCGGCTCACCGGTCTCAACATATTCACGGATGATGGCATTCAAAATGCTTTTATCTCGATCGGTTAGCTCGGGCATCGCTTCGTCCCTTAGCACTCGTCTCCCTGATCTGCTAACAGGGCTCTTATAGAATCTCTCCCCCCCGATGTCAATATTCAACCTTCCCCCATCTGAGGATGCACCCCGCAGACCCTTCGGACGGCGCCATGTAAGCCTTTGCGCGCCGGTCCACGGAAGACGTTCCTTCGGGATGACGCCAGGGGCCAAGGACAGATTTTTCCTCGCTGGACAACCGGGCGTTTTGATATTAAAGAGGCACCTGAGCCGTCCCTCAGGGGCGGCGCCGTCGAGACAGGAAAAGGGGCATCCCATGAAGGACAAGGTTGAAACGCTGCTCAGAACCGCTCTCTCCCGGCTCATCGCCGAAGGCTTCCTGCCCGAGTTCGATCTCGGCACCGCGAGCGTGACCACCCCGCCGAACAAGGAGTTCGGCGACTTCGCCACGAACATCGCCATGGTGGTGGCCAAGAAGGCGAAGAAGTCCCCCCGGGACGTGGCACAGGCCCTGCAGAAGACCCTCATGGACAACACCGATATGCTGCACAGGGTGGAAGTGGCGGGTCCCGGCTTCATCAACCTCTACCTGCACCCCTTCCTGTGGTCGGAGGTCCTCCGGGAAATCGTGGCCAAAGGAAGGGATTTCGGAAGGACGGATTTCGGCGCAGGCAGGAAGGTTCAGGTGGAGTTCGTGAGCGCAAACCCCACCGGACCCCTGCACATCGGCCACGGGAGAGGGGCCGCCGTGGGGGACACCCTGGTGCGCACCCTGGCCGCCGCGGGGTTCGACGTACAGGCGGAATACTACATCAACGACATCGGGAACCAGATGAACAACCTGGGCCTGTCCGTGCTCGCACGGTACAGGGAACTCCACGGCGAGAGCGAGCCCTTCCCACAGACAGGGTACAAGGGCGACTACATCCGGGATATCGCAGGGGACCTGGCAAGGGTCCACGGGAAAGGGCTCCTGCAGATGGGACAGGAAGAAGCCGTTGCCGTATGCAGGGAGTTCGCGGCCGAGGCCATCATGCGGGGGATCCGTGAAGACTTAAGCAGCTTCAACGTCCGCTTCGACCGATGGTTCAGCGAATCGAGCCTCTACCGCGACCACAAGGTGCAGAACGCTCTGGAATACCTGAAGACAAAGGACCTCAGCTACGAGGACGATGGCGCGCTGTGGTTCAGGACGTCGGCCTTCGGCGACGAGAAGGACCGGGTGCTCAGGAAGCAGGACGGATCGCTCACCTACTTCGCCCCGGATATCGCCTACCACAAGGACAAGCTGGACAGGGGCTTCGAGTGGATCATCGACATCTGGGGCGCTGACCACCACGGGTACGTGCCCCGCATGAAGGCTGCCATCGCCGCCCTGGGTGCTGGCCCGGACTGCTTCCACGCCCTGCTCATCCAGCTCGTGTCCCTCATTCGCGACGGCAGGCCGGTCCAGATGTCCACCCGCGCGGGCGAATTCGTGACCCTGAGGGAGATCATCGACGAGGTGGGCAAGGATGTGGCCCGCTACTTCTTCATGATGCGCAGGTGCGACGCACAACTCGTGTTCGACTTGGACCTGGCGAAGAAGAAGAGCGACGAAAACCCGGTGTTCTACATCCAATACGCACACGCTAGGATCTGCTCCATCCTGAAGAATGCCGCAGAGACGGGGCTGTCCCCGACCCTGGAGGGCACGGACCTGCACCTGCTCGCCTTGGGGGACGACCTCGACCTCATCAGGATTCTGGCCGGCTTCCCGGACATCGTGGTCTCCGCGGCCTCGGATCTGGAACCCCACCGGATCGCCTTCTACCTCTTGGATGTTGCAACGGCTTTCCACCGGTTCTATAATAGGAACCGGGTGATATCCGATGATCAGGCACAGACCGCCGCGAGGCTCGTCCTCGTGAGCGCGACGCGTCAGGTCATCGCCAACGCGCTGGCCATCATGGGTATCGATGCACCGGAGAGCATGTAGGCGGGTATGAGGGAAAAGGCCAAGAGGAAGAGGCGTAGAAGCCCCGAGCGCAAACAGTCTTCCACGGTGAAGAATGTGGCGCTGCTCTTCCTGTCGCTGGGCCTGCTCACCGGTGCCAGTCTGCTGTTCTCCTACCTGGGCAACCACTCCGATCTGTCCCTGGACCCCATCCAGAAGACCTGGGACGGCATCGTCTCTCCCCAGGACAAGGCCGAGGCCCAAGCCCCTGCAGAACAGCCGGAGCGCGCCTCGAGCGACGTGGGCGGTTTCGACTATACCTTCTACGACATCCTGGCCCAGAAGGGGGGCGAGGATTCCCCTGAAGAACACTACAGCGTCCAGATCGGGGCGTTCAGATCAAGGGAGCAGGCCAAGGAGCTCGCCCGGGACATGAAGGAACGCGCCAAGGTGACCTTCCGCATCGATACGGACGGAAAGCTGAGCTGTGTCCGGTGGGGGTCGTTCACCACCAGGGAGGCTGCGGACAGGCAGTGCGCCAAGCTCTCCGACAAGCTCGGGCGCACCTGCATTGTAGTCAAGATGTAGGCCGTGCACGCAGCTGCGTGCACGGCCTCATGCACGCGAGGAGGAGAGGCCATCATCCTGCACATCGTTGGGGCGCGGCCCCAGTTCATCAAGCTCGCTCCGGTGGTGCGGGCCTTCCGTGACCTGTCCCTCCCGTACAAGGTCCTGCACACGGGTCAGCACTACGACTACACCATGTCGGACCTCCACTTCTCCTCCCTGGGGCTCGCCGACCCCGACTTCCACCTGGGTATCGGGTCAGGGAGCCACGCGCGGCAGACCGCCCGCATGCTCGAAGGCATCGAAACCGTCCTGGTGGCCGAGAAACCCTCCTGTATCCTGGTGTACGGCGACACGAACTCCACCCTGGCGGGCGCCCTGAGTGCGGCAAAGCTCAAGGTACCGGTGGGCCATGTGGAGGCCGGCGTGAGAAGCTTCGACAAGGGTATGCCCGAGGAGATCAACCGCCTGGTGGCGGACCACGTGAGCGACCACCACTTCTGCCCCACGGCAAATGCGCTAGCACTCCTGCAGCACGAGGGGATCACGGGCACGCTCACCGGTGACGTCATGTACGATGCACTCCTGCAGACCCCGCCGGAAGACCTTTCGCACCCGTACACGACCCCCTTCGGCATCGTGACCATCCACCGGGCGGAGAACACCGATGCGCAGGAGAGGTTCCATGCCATCTGGGAAGGGCTCAGGCTCATTGCCAAGGAGTTGCCCATGCTCTTCCCCGTGCACCCACGGACACGAAGCGCGTTTGGAGAGCTCCTGCGCGAGTCACCCCCGGGCATCCGCGTCATCGAGCCCGTGAGCTATTTCACCATGCTCGCCATGATCAGGGACGCGTCCCTGGTGATCACCGATTCGGGCGGCGTCCAGAAGGAGGCCTTCCTGCTGGGCTCACCCTGTGTCACCGTACGCGATGTCACCGAATGGCCCGAGACGGTGCAGGCCGGGGCCAACCGCCTGAGCGCTTCAGAGCCCGAGGCCCTGTACCATGCGGCCCAGGCCATGATGGGCAGACGCGTCGTTCTCGAAGAGAACCCGTTCGGCAACGGGAGGGCAAGCTCCGCTATAGCCGAATTCGTCAAAGGCGTGTATAACTGAAGAACGGATCCCCTGCTTCCCGATTTTCCCTTCCGAGTCCGGATCCACCCCATGCATATGTACTGAGATGGAAAAAGGAGGAATCATGAACACCACTACCCGTGGACCTGCCGGGGTGCGCGACCTGCTGGCCGGGGCGGAACAGGCCGCAGCTGCCAGGGACTCCGAGAGGGCCCTCGCGCTCTTCGGTGCATGCGTCGGTGAATACCTCAGGAAAAGGCTGCCATTCAAGGCCATTGCCGTGTCAAGGAAGGCAAAGACCCTGCTCGGACCGTTGCCCAAGGTCAGCTCGCTCATCATCCGCGCCTATCGGGAAGCAGGGCTTGAGGGCGATGCCCGATCCGAACTGGAACACGCGGCCGCAACCCTGCACAGGGATCGACTGGGCTTCTTTTCCGCTCTGGACGATGAAGCCTTCGTGGCCCTCCTCGAGGTCATGGACGTGGTGCGGATCCCCAAGGGGAAGACCGTGCTGAGGCGTTTCGATGCAGGAAACGATGTCTTCGTCATCCTTGCAGGCTCATGCGAGATCCTCAGGGACGACAGGAGGCTTTCAATGCTCAAGGCAGGCGACGTCTTCGGCGAGATCGGATTCTTCTCCCGGGGCGTGCGGACCGCCACGGTGAAGACCCTGGAGGACAGCACCCTGCTCAGGATCCCCGCAGGGCCGCTGCAGGATCTGCAGGAATTCCACCTCTGTCTGAGACAGGTCCTGGAGAGCGTCTACAGCGAGCGCATCATGAAGAAGGTCACCGAAGACCTCGAGGAGGCCGATCCTTCGGCGGCAGCGCCCGAGATCATCGCAACCCTGCGCTATGCCAAAGGCCAGGACATCCCGGTCCACCCAAGGGGCAGCGTGGCGGTGCTCAAGCACGGCATCGTGGAGATGGACTACGACAACCTGTGCCTCAGGACCAAGCGCTACCTCAAACCGGGATCCATCATCGACCGCAAGCGCGGCCGGGCCCGGGCCAGCACCAACGTGGTGATCATGCTCACGAACGTGTTGCGAAGAACACCGTGATCCCGCCCGGGTCATGCTCAGCCCGCAGCGCCAACCCCTGCGGCGCAGGCCATGACAATGCCCGCGGCCACGGCCACGTTCAGCGACTCGGTCCTGCCGGTCATGGGGATGGCCACGGTGTCATGGCACAGGGCGAGAACTTCCTCCCGGATTCCCGAGGCCTCCTGACCCAGGCAGACCGCGGTCTTCCCCAGGAACAGGGAGGGGGAGAGCCTCGCGCTCCCCTGGACGCTCAGGGCCAGCAGGCGGTGAGGCAGCCGCTTCAGGTCGGCGGGTGTGCCCCGGCTTATGCGGATGCCCAGGCAGGAGCCCATGGACGCCCTCACCGCCTTTGGCGAAAAGGGGCTGGCCGTACCCTCAAGGACCACCATGCCGCCGAAGCCGAAGGCCTCTGCGGAGCGCACGATGGCGCCCACATTCCCCGGGTCCTGCAGGCCGTCCAGGATGACCACCCGCTCCATGTCCACCACCTCGTCCATCGCCGCCCACGGCACCTCGAAGAAGGCCAGAATGCCCTGGGGCGTTTCCGTCTGCGCCACTCCGGCGAAGAGGGGGGCTGAGAGCACCATGTCCGGCTGCACCGGGACATCGGAATCACCGAGAAAGTCCCCGGTTACCGCCACGAGTCGCGGTACGCACCCCCGCGACAGGGCGTCGGCCACGAGCCTCCTGCCCTCCAGCAACATGACCCCCCTGTCCTTCCGGAGGTCAAGGAGGGCTCTGTACAGGGGGTTGTGCCTGCTCGTGATGACGCCCATATGGTCCTTGAGATGGCGTTATTTCTTGGTGAAAGGCGCCAGCAGGTCTATGGGCAGCGGGATGATGGTGTTCGTGGACCCCTCCGAGGATATCTCGCGGATGGTCTGCAGGAATCTGAGCTGCACCGCGATGGGCTCCTTGGCGATGACCACGGCGGCCTCGTAGAGCTTCTGCGCGGCCTGGAACTCGCCCTCGGAATTGATGACCTTGGCGCGGCGCTCACGCTCGGCCTCGGCCTGCTTCGCCATGGCCCGCTGCATCTCCTCGGGCAGGTCGATGTGCTTGAGCTCCACGGCCGAGACCTTGATCCCCCAGGGGTCGGTCTGCCGGTCCAGGATACCCTGGATGTGCGCGCTCACCTCCTCGCGCTTGGAGAGGAGCTCGTCCAGCTCTGCCTGCCCGCACACAGACCGGAGCGTGGTCTGGCTGAGCTGGCTCGTGGCATAGAGGTAGTTCTCCACCTCGATGATGGCCTTCAGCGGGTCGATGACCCGGAAATACACCACCGCATTCACCTTGACCGTGACGTTGTCCTTGGTGATAACATCCTGGGGCGGCACGTCCTGCACGATGGTCCTCAGGCTGATCCGGATGAACCGGTCCACGAAGGGGATGATGATGATCAGCCCAGGGCCCTTGGGATCGCCCAGCACCCTCCCGAGCCGGAACACCACTGCCCGCTCGTATTCGTTGAGGATCTTGACTGCTGAAACGAGAAAAAACACCGTCAGGACGACGATGGTGATGAGTACGTACCCGCCCATAGAACACCTCCTGAACGCGGTTAATGTGTGAGATCCTACTGTACTGCGCTGACCCTGAGCGGCCTGTCAAGGGTCTGGTCGTCCAGCATGGTGAGCCGCTTGAGGCTCTCCTGCCTGAAGCCGGCCAGGGCCCTGCCGCCGAGCGCCGGCCCGTTCACCTGCCTGAGCCGCAACGGATTCACGTACCGCCCCTTGTGCTGGACCCTGAAGTCGAGGTGCGGCCCCGTGGCATAGCCCGTTGCCCCCACGTACCCGATCACCTCACCCTGGGCGATCTTCCTTCCTTTCTTGATGCCCTTGGCGAACCGTGACAGGTGGCCGTAGTGGCTCATATACCCTGCGGGGTGCCTGACGGTGATGGTCTTGCCGAAGCCCCTGGACCATCCGCAGGAAGTGACCCGCCCGTCACCCAGGGCCACCACCGGCGTCCCCGAGGGGGCGGCGTAATCCACCCCGAGATGGGGCCTGCGGACGTGGAAGATGGGGTGGATGCGGCTCAGCGAGAACCCCGAGGATATGCGGCGGTAGTTCAGCGGCGCCTTGAGGAAGAGCTTCCGGATGGGTTTCCCGTGCTCGTCGTAATACCCAGAGGTGCCTCTGCCGTTGTCGTAGTACACAGCCAGGTGCTCCTTGCCCTGGAGCACGAACCTCGCCGCCAGGACACGGCCGCAGCCCCCGGGTTCGCCCTCTATGGCGTACCGCTCGTACAGGACCGTGTACGTGTCTCCGTTGTGGAGATCCGTGAAGAAGTTGATGTCCCATCCGAAGATGTCCGTGAGGTCCATGACGATCTCGGGCTGCACGCCTGCCTGCACGGCGGATTCGTACAGGGAGCCCTGCACGGTCCCGTGGGCCCGCTCATAGGTGACCTCCATGGCCCGTTCGTGCGCCTGCGCCGTGAAGGCATCCCCCTGGGAGGTAATCTCCAGGTATCTCCCGGGGTCGATGTCATAGGTGAGCCTGGCAAGCGTGTCCGGGGCCTCGCCCTTGACCCATATCTTCAGGGAGTGGCCCGGAGAGATGCCGGCCAGGTTGTAGGTGTCCCTGGCGCAGGTGAACAGGGCATGGATCTGCGTGGCATCGATCCCGCACCCCTTCAGGAGGGTGAAGATGGAATCCCCCCTGCGGACCGCAACTTCCTTCATCCTCATGGACTCTGCGATCTGCGGTTCCACGATCTGGTCGATTCTCTCGGTCCTGGCTTCGATGGCGCCGTTCTCCACGCTCACCGAGAGCATGCTCGAACAGGAGATCACGTACTCCATGCCCAGGAGGTTCTGGTTTCCGCGGTCAAAGAGAAGGGTGAGCCTGTTCCCGGGTACGAGTTCCGACAGGTCGCACAGCTCTTCCACCGTGGCCTGGATGTCCTGGGCCTGCCGCAGGGGCACGCCATTCTCCTTCAGGATGCCCGGAAAGGTGTCCCCCCGGCTCACGGTGATATCCACCCTGGTGTGAGCCTGTGGAGGCCCAGGCAGCGACTGCGTGGCCTCAGGGGCGAAAACGGGTGCATGGGCCACACGGTCCGAGCCCGGCCCGAGGAATGCGCAGAAGATGGCCCCCACTGCCACGAATAGGGTCAAGTATATGATTTTGCTCGGGTTCCTCCTCTTCCTCCCCAGGTACGGGAACCCCCCCTTGTATGACAAACCCATGGTTACGGGCTTTATAAAAGGAATTTGTTGCAATATCAAGCAAGTTTTGCCTTTATGGGTGCGTGCATATCTTCGTTGCAGACGTCCACCTGAGGCCCGGGGAACGGGGCATGTGCGACAGGTTCGCCTCCTGGCTCTCCCGGGCACGGCAGGAGGCGGAGGCCGTATATATCCTGGGCGACCTCTTCGACTACTGGTATACCGGGCTCGAAGACCGGTATCCAAGCGTCATGAAGGCCCTCGGGTCGCCGAAGGTCCACATCATGCCCGGAAACCGGGACTTCCTCCTGAGGGATTCCCGCCTGCAGGGCATCGACGTCGTCCACCCCGAGGAACTGGTCCTGACCATGGGCGACAAGAAGGTGCTCATCGCCCACGGGCACACCCTCACCGAGGCAGACGCGGGATTCAGGCTGCTCCACCGCTACGGCTGGCCCCTGCTCAGGCTCATCGACGCACGGCTGCCGGTGAATGCCAAGGACCGGTGCGCCCGGGTGCTGGTGAAATCTTCGGCGGTTGTGCGGCCCTCGTCTGCGACCATCCGCGAGAACATCGCTGCGGAGCGTGGCGTGGACCTGGTCGTCTGCGGTCACCTGCACCGGCGCGTGGAGAAGGACGGGCTCATCGTGCTGGGCGCGTTTTTCGACACCGGAATGTGGCTCGTGTGGGATGGTTCAGGACCTCACCTGATCAGCCCAGCGCCATCCGAGCCAGGACGGGCGCCGCGATGAACACGCCGATGCTGCTGCCCAGATTTGACATGAAGAAGACCAGCAGGATGCGGGTGACGGGGTTGCTCCACCAGCCGCGAAGCGTCATGATGTCGTCGTGAATGCGCTCGAAGTCCACCACCCTGGGCTTCTTCATGTACGCCTCGCTCAGGCCGGCGAACCACCCCGAGGCGAGCGCGGGGTGGAGCGTGGTCAGGGGGGCGGACAGGGTTGCCACGAGGATGGTCACCGGGTGGGCGAAGACGATGATGGTTGCCAGGGCGGTGCACACCATGGTGCTGACGGCCCACCACTTGAGCATGTCATAGCCGCGCTCAGGGCCGCCGAAGAAGAACCCCGAGACCAGGAACCCCATGACGAGCAGCGGCAGCACCCATGCCCAGAACCCGCCCGCGCCAGGGGGAACCTCCTCGAGCCCGGACAGGTCGTCCACGGGGTTCTCCATCTGCCTGTGGATCCCCTTCATGTGGCCGGCGCCCACCACGGCAACCACCTTGTCGGACGGGATGTCCGCGATCTTCCTCGCCATGTAGGCGTCGCGCTCGTCGATGAGCACCTCCTTGATGGTGGGGGCGTGGCGCGCCATCTCCTCCACCGCGGTGGTGAGCATGTCCTTTTCCTTGAGCCGCTCGATGTCCTGCTCGTCGATATCCTCCGCCTCGAAGACGGCGACGAGCGAGGCATAGATCATCTTCATCTTCTCCCAGAAGGAGAGCCTCCGCCAGGCACGGGCCAGGGTCACCTGGACGTTCCTGTCCACGAGCACCACGTCGATGCCAGATGCCTCGGCCTCACCGATGGCGGCGCGCATCTCATCCCCGGGCTTCACCCCGAGCTTCTGCCCGATGCGGCGCTGGAACGACGACATGACCAGGTTTGCCAGGAGAAAGGACGCCCTCTTCTCCTTTATGATCTTGAAGATGTCCATGTTCTGCCACAGGGCGGGGTTCTTCATGACATCGTACCGAGTCTGGCACAGCTCCACGGCCACTGCGCCGGGAGATGCCTGTCGGATGGCGCTCACCACCTCGTCGATGGAACTCCTGGACACGTGGGCAGTGCCCACCATGGTGATCTCCCTGTTTCCCAGGCGTATCTTCTCAATGGGCATCGGTTCTCTCTTCCTTCTGTCTGACCCTGGAGCCCGTGGCTCATTTTCTGAAAAAGACCAGTGAGGCCAGGTCCTTCCTCTCCGGCTGCTGCACCGACTTTTCGGCAGGATATCCCAGGGCGATAACGGCCATGAGCTCGTAATGGTCCGGGGCGTCCAGTAGGGCCCGCAGCTCCCCCCCGCTCTTAAGGATTTCTCCCAGCCAGACCCCTCCCAGGCCCAGGCCGTGGATGGCCAGGAGCATGTTCTGGATGCATGCGCCCATGGCCTGGATGTCCTTGGTGCGGTGGTAGCCGGCCGTTGTATCCAGGAACACCGCGATGAGGGTGTCCGCGGCATGCACGATCCTGCGGTACCGGGTCAGGCGGCCCACCCGGTCCTTCAGGTCCCTGTCCCGGATCACGGCGAAGCGCCAGGGCTGGTTATTCATGCCCGAGGGCGCCCACCTGCCCGCCTCCAGGACCTTCTCGACCATCTCGTCGCCCACCTCTGTGCCGACAAAGGACCTGACGCTCCTGCGCGTCCTGATGAGGTCAAGCACCCGCGCCTCCCGGGGAGGCGGCCTGCATGAGGTACGCGTCGATGAAGGGTGTGATGTCTCCGTCCAGCACGGCGTTCACGTTGCCCATCTCGAAGTTGGTTCGGTGGTCCTTGACGAGCTGGTACGGCTGCAGGACGTACGACCGGATCTGGGATCCCCAGGCGATCTCCTTCTTGCCCTTGCTGAACTCGTTCATGCGCTCCTTCTGCTTCGTTTCCTCCAGCTCGTAGAGCTTGCTCGCCAGGAGCTTCATGGCGAAGGCCTTGTTCTTGTGCTGGGAACGCTCGTTCTGGCACTGCACCACGATGCCAGTGGGGAGGTGCGTGATCCTCACCGCCGAGTCGGTCTTGTTCACGTGCTGGCCGCCGTGGCCGGATGCCCGGTAGGTGTCGATGCGCAGGTCCTTCTCGTCGATGGCGATGTCGATGTTCTGGTCCACCTCGGGGGTGGCCAGCACCGAGGCGAACGATGTGTGCCTGCGCTTGTTGGCGTCGTAGGGAGAGATGCGCACCAGCCGGTGCACCCCGGTCTCGCCCTTGAGATAGCCGAAGGCCCACTGGCCCGAGATCTCCACGGTGGCGTGTTTGATTCCCGCCTCCTCGTCGGAGGAGATGTCTATGATCCGGGCAATGTACCCGTTCATCTCGGCCCAGCGCAGGTACATGCGCAGCAGCATCTCGGCCCAGTCCTGGGCTTCCAGCCCGCCCGCACCGGCGTGGATCTCCAGGAAGGCGCCCTTGGGATCGTCCCGTCCCGAGAGCACGTGGGCCTTCTCGATGTCGTGGCAGTGGCGCTCGAGCCTGGCAACGGTATCCGTGATGTCTGCGGCCACCCCCTGCTCATCCTCTTTTGCCAGGTCCAGGAAAATCTGGAGGTCGTCCCACAGGGTGGACACGGTCTGCCACTGGGCAAGGATGGTGGAGATCCTCGACTTTTCCGACTGGAGATCCCTGGTCCTGGCCGGGTCCTTCCAGATGTCCGGCTGGGCAAGCAGCGAGTCTATCTCGGCGAGGCGCTTCTCACGCACAGGGATTTCAAAGAAACCCCCTCATGGCGACGAGCCGCTCGCCGATGGACGTGATCTGCTGCTGGAGGTCCGCTATCATCGGTCCTTGGCTTTAGCACCGGCCCTTGCCGATGTCAATGCTGCGATAACGGACAGCACGGCCCAGGCCAGGGCAATGACGGGACCGTACCGCACATAGAAGCTCAGGTAGTCGATCCGGGCAATGGGGTGCACAACCATGCCCTCCCGGAGCAGCCCGATCTGAGAGACAACCCTCCCGTAGGGGTCCACCACGGCGGAGATCCCGTGGTTCACTGAACGCACCAGGTACCGCCTCGTCTCGATGGACCGGAAGCAGGCGAACTGGAGGTGCTGCCAGGGCGTGGACCAGGTCTTGAACCACGCGTCGTTGGACATGTTCACCAGGATCCGCGCCCCCTTTGTGCAGAGTCTTCGCGAGATGCCCGGGAAGATGCTCTCGAAGCAGATGAGGACGCCCAGGTCCGCCACGGGCTCCACCACGGTGCCTGCGCTGAAGTTCCCCACCTCGGCGGTGAGGTTCTCGAAGTGGTTCCGCAGCAGTGATGCAAAGGGGAGGTACTCGCCGAAGGGCACGAGGTGCACCTTGTCGTAGAAGCCCTCTATCCTGCCTTCTTTGAGCAGGTAGGCCCGGTTG
>JAKPQL010000035.1 GCA_029547045.1 Deltaproteobacteria bacterium
AGTTGGCCGGCCAGTCCACCCACGACCTGATCGAAGAGACCCATGATAACCTCCTTTGGATTCGTCTGTCTGGGCAGGGTGGCATGCGGCTGCCTGATCTCGTGCCCTGCACCTGAGTAGGGTATTCGCACATAATAATCCTGAACCCGGTTACGATCAAGGCCGCCGGGTCTCGCTTGAGAATGAGGGCGATGTGTCTCCTCGCAGAATAAAATCATCCTTGTCAGGATGAGAGAAATGTGCTTATATTAGTATTGTAATACAATCATACAAATAACCGGAGGTCGTAGCCATGATGGATTTCCCCCTGTTGCTGAGGACGTTCCTGTTGCGGTCTGCCAAGTATTTCCCCAGGAAGGAGATCGTTTCCGTCTTCCCCGAGTTCGTGCACCGCTATACCTATGCCGACTACTACAAGCGGGTGTGCCAGCTCGCGCACGCGCTCAAGTCGCTCGGCGTCAAGCGGGGCGACAAGGTGGCCAGTGTGGCGCTCAACGACCACCGGCACCTGGAGCTCTACTTTGGCGTGCCCTGCTACGGAGCGGTGCTGCACACCGCGAACTTCAGGCTGCCTCAGCACCACCTGAGCTACATCATCAACCACGCCGAGGACAGGGTGATCTTCGTGGACGAGGACCTGCTCTTCTTCGTGGAGCTCGTGCGCGACCAGCTCAAGACCGTGGAGCACATCGTGGTGCTCTCCCACACGGGCAAGAAGCCGGCCTCGAACCTGCCTGGCCTCATCATGTACGACGAGCTCATCAGCCAGTTCCCCGAAGAGTACGACTTCCCCGTTGACCTCTCCGAGTGGGACCCTGCCATGATCTGCTACACCTCGGCCACCACGGGAGACCCCAAGGGCGTGGTGTACTCCCACCGGGCCCTGGTGCTCCACACCTATGCCGTGGCCGTCACCTTCGGGGCCAGTGAGGCGGACTGCGTCCTGCACATCGTGCCCATGTTCCACGCGAACGCCTGGTGCGGGCCCTTCGCAGCGGTGGGAGCGGGGTGCAAGCAGGTCCTTCCCGGCAGGGAGGTCATCAACATGGAGAAGCTCTGCCGAACCATCGCCGAGGAGAAGGTCACCTTCACAGCGGGAGTGCCCACCATCTGGATGCTCCTGTACGACTACCTGGAAAAGGGCGGCTGGCACGACTTCAGCTCGCTCAAGACCATTGCCAGCGGCGGGGCGGCCATCCCCAGGCAGCTCTACATAGACATGAACGAGAAGTACCACTTCCCCATCAAGCAGGCCTACGGCTCCACCGAGACCACCCCGCTCGCCACGGCCGCCATCCCCAAGAGTTACATGGCGGACTGGCCCGCAGAAAAGCTCTACGACTACAAGACGAGCATCGGCATCATCGCCATGGGCCTCGAGATGAAGATCGTGAACGACGCCGGGGCCGAAGTGAAGATGGACGGCAAGGAGTGGGGGGAGATCTGCCTGCGGGGCCCCTGGATCGCGAACGAGTACTACAAGGACCCCGAGCGCTCGAAGGAGACCTTCGGCGACGGCTGGTACCACACCGGCGACGTGGGCACCATCGACGAGGAGGGGTACGTCCGGCTCGTGGACCGCAAGAAGGACCTGGTGAAGAGCGCGGGCGAGTGGATCTCGTCCGTGGACCTGGAGAACCTCATCATGGCTCACCCCAAGGTCATGGAGGCGGCCATTATCGGCGTGCCGCACCCCAAGTGGCAGGAGCGGCCGCTGGCCTGCGTGACCTGCGCGCCAGGCACGAGCCTGAGTGCAGACGAGATCAAGGACTTCCTCAAGGACAAGGTCAAGGCCTCCTGGTGGATACCGGACGAGATCGTCCTGCTCGCCGAGCTCCCCAAGACCAGTGTGGGCAAGTTCAACAAGCGCGAGCTCAGGCGTCTCTACGCCGACGGCCAGCTGAAGTCGCTCTAGCAGGGGGGAGGGAGGCCATATGTCACTGCTCGACAAATACTTCACCGAGGAACACCAGATATTCCGGGAGTCTGTGCGGCGCTACTTCGAGAAGGAGGTGACGCCGAACGCGGACAAGTGGGAGAAGGACGGCATCGTGCCCAGGGAGGCGTGGAGAAAGTTCGGGGCCCAGGGCTTCCTCTGCCCGTGGCTGCCGGAAGAGTACGGCGGGTCCGGAGCGGATTTCCTCTACTCCTTCATCCTCACCGAGGAGCTGGCCCGGACCCACTGCGGCGGGTTCTTCTTCCCGCTCCACTCGGATATCATCGTGCCCTACCTCTACACCTACGGGAACGACGAGCAGAAGAGGAAGTGGCTGCCCGGATGCGTGACCGGCGAGTGCATTACGGCGCTCGCCATGACCGAGCCGGGCACCGGGTCCGACCTGGCCGCCATCCGCACCACCGCGGTGAAGGACGGAGACTCGTACATCATCAACGGCCAGAAGACCTTCATCAGTAACGGCATCAACTGCGACCTGGTCATCGTGGCGGCCAGGACGAACCCGAACGCAGCCTCCCCCTACGAGGGCATGTCGCTCATCGTCGTGGAGGACGGCACGCCGGGCTTCGAGAAGGGGCGCAAGCTCGAGAAGATCGGACTGCACTCCCAGGACACCGCCGAGATGGCCTTCGTGGACTGCCGGGTGCCAGTGGCGAACCTCCTGGGCCCGGAGGGGCACGGGTTCTACTTCCTCATGGACAAGCTCCAGCAGGAGCGCCTGGTCTGCGCCATGGGCTCCCAGGTGGGGGCAGAAGAGGCGCTCAGGCTGACCATCGAGTTCACCAGGACCCGGGAGGCCTTCGGCAGGCCCATCAGCCGGTTCCAGTACATCTCCTTCGAGCTCGCCAAGATGGCATGCGAGGTGGAGGTGGGCCGTGCCTTCCTGGAGAGCCTGCTCATCGACCACCTGGAGGGCAGGAAGGACGTGAAGAAGGCCTCCATGGCCAAGTACTGGATCTGCGAGATGCTCAACCGGGTTGTGGCCCAGTGCGTGCAGTTCCACGGCGGCTACGGGTACATGGAGGAATACCCCATCGCCCGCATCTTCCGGGACGCGAGGGTGCAGACCATCTACGCGGGCACCTCCGAGATCATGCTGCTCATCATAGCCCGGCAGCTCGGGCTCTAGATCCGAGACAGGTGTGGCGGGTCTCTCGCCTCGAGGGGCCCGCGTCGAGCTTTGGGGCTGTCCAGGCGCCCGCGGCGGTGCATGGGGCGGGCGCCCGGCAGCAGGCCCTGAAGCAATGATGCATGGAGAGGGAAGTACACCAAGATCATGAGACTGTGGAGGGAGTATGGCAAAGAAAGCACTCAAGGCTGAACAGGGCAGAAGGATAGCCGTCATCGACGGGTGCCGCGTTCCGTTCCAGCGGTCCGGCACGGGCTACTACGACATCATGGCCTGGGAACTGGGCCGGTACGCGGTGAAGGGGCTCCTGGCGAAAACCGGCGTTTCGCCGGATGCCATCGACCATGTCCTCATGGGGTGCGTGGCCACGGACATCGCCACCACGAACGTGGCCCGGGAGGTGGCCCTGGGCGCAGGTATCCCCAGGGAGGTGCCTGCGCACACCTGCACCATCGCCTGCGTCTCGGCGAACGCCGCCTTCGTCAACGGCGCGAACCTCATCGCCACGGGCAATGCCGACATCGTCATCGCCGGCGGGGTGGAGAGTTTCTCGGACGCGGACATCAAGGTGTCCAAGCGGTTCCGCAGGTTCATCCTGGACATGACCATGTACCACAAACCCAAGAGCTTCAAGGACACCCTCAGGCACCTCAGGGGCATGAAACCCCTGGACTTTCTCATGCCGGAGCGTCCCGCCGTGTCCGAGTACTCCACGGGCCTGCTCATGGGGCAGACCGCTGAGATCCTGGCCAAACGCTTGAGCATCTCCCGTCAGGAGCAGGACGAGTACGCGGTCATGTCCCACCAGCGGGCGCTCAAGGCACAGGCCGACGGGGCCTTCAGAAAGGAGATCGTCCCCGTGGTGGTGCCCGGCAAGGACAAGGCCATCACCATGGACAACGGGCCCAAGCAGGAGACCACCATGGACAAGGTCTCCAGGCTGAGAGGCTCCTTTGACAGGAAGTACGGCACCGTTACGGCCGCCAACTCCTCCTTCCTCACCGACGGCGGGGCAGCCGTGCTCGTCATGAGCGAGGAAAAGGCGAAAGAGCTGGGGCTCACGCCCAAGGCGTACCTCGTGTCCTATGCCTTCACCGGACAGGACCTGGTGGACGAGCTCCTCCTGGGGCCTGCTTTCTCCATCCCAAAGGCACTGGACAGGGCCGGCCTGAAACTCAAAGACATCGGGGTCTTCGAGATCCACGAGGCCTTTGCCTCCCAGATGATCGGCAACGTGAAGTGCCTGGCATCCAGGGAGTTCGCGAAAGAAAAGCTCGGACGTGACGAGGCGGTGGGCGAGCTCGACTACGACAGGGTCAACCGCTACGGCGGCTCGCTCTCGCTCGGCCACCCCTTCGGCGCCACGGGCGGCAGGCTCATCACCACCTGCGTGAACCGCATGATCGACGAGGGGCAGCGATACGGCGTGGTGGCGGGCTGCGGCGCCGGAGCCCTGGGAAATGCCATCATCCTTGAGAACGCAACAGCATGACATGAGGAGAGAGAACGCCATGAAGAATCTCGCAATGGAAAAGACAAAGGACGGCGTGGCGGTCGTCACCATCGACTGCCCGGACTCCAAGGTGAACAAGGTATCGAGCGCCCTGCTCGCGGAGATCTCCGGGCTGCTCGACGACATGGAGAAGGACAAGGATGTCAGGGCCATGGTCATCCTGAGCGGCAAGGACGACAACTTCGTGGTGGGTGCGGACGTGGACGAGCTGAACGCCATGAAGAGCAAGGACGAGGTCATCACCTACATCAGCAAGGCCCACGACGTGCTCAGGCGCATCGAGTCGCTGCCCTTCCCGGTGGTGTGCGGCATCAACGGCAACTGCCTGGGCGGCGGCCTCGAACTGGCGCTGGTGGCCGACTACCGCATCGCCACCGACTCGCCCAAGACCTCGCTCGGTCTGCCCGAGGTGCAGCTCGGCCTCATCCCTGCGGCGGGCGGCACCCAGCGGCTGCCCCGGCTCATTGGGCTGCAGAACGCCCTGCCGCTCATGCTCACGGGCAGGAACCTCAGACCGAAGAAGGCCCTGAAGATCGGGCTCGTGGACGAGGTGGTCATGGCCCAGGGCATGAGGGACATCGCCGTCCGGAAGGCAGCCGACCTGGCAGGGGGAAAGGCAGCGCCGCAGAGGAAAAAGAAGCAGCCGCTACAGGCCAGGATCATGGATGCCACCGTCAAGCGCTTCCTCGACGAGACGCCCATGGGCCGGCGCATCGTGTTCTCCCAGGCCCGTTCCCAGGTGCTCCGGCAGACCATGGGCCTGTACCCGGCCGCGCTCGCCATCATCTCGTCCGTGGAGTTCGGGCTCGACCATGGGATGAAAAAGGGACTCGAGAACGACATCCGGATCTTCGGCGAACTGGTCATGGACCAGAAGTCCAAGGGACTGCGCAGCCTGTTCGACGGCATGACCGCGCTCAAGAAGAACCCCCTCAAGGACAGGGCGAGGCCGGTGAAGAAACTCGCCGTTCTGGGTGCGGGCCTCATGGGACACGGCATCGTCTCTGTGTCCACCGGAGTGACCGAGACCGTCCTGCTCAAGGACGTGTCGCTCGATGCCGTGGCCAAGGGCATGAAGGAGGTCTACAGGGGCCTCGACAAGCGTGCCCGCTCCGGGGCCATCACGCGGTTCGACCGCGACGTCCAGTACGGCCGGATCATGGCCTGCGACGACTACAGCCTGTTCGGAACCACCGACCTCGTCATCGAGGCCGTGTTCGAGGACCTGGGCCTCAAGCGGAGGATCCTCTCCGAGGTGGAGGCCGCGACCTCTGAGGGCACCATCTTCGCATCCAACACCTCGGCACTGCCCATCACGCTCATCGCCGAAGGCTGCAGACGGCCCGGAAACGTCATCGGCATGCACTACTTCTCGCCCGTGCCCAAGATGCCGCTGCTGGAGATCATCACCACGGAGGCCACCGAGGAATGGGTCAAGGCAACGGCCCTGGAGTTCGGCATCCAGCAGGGCAAGACCTGCATCGTGGTGAAAGACTGCCCCGGCTTCTACACCACGCGCATCCTCATCCCCATGCTGAACGAGGCCATGCGGCTCATCGAGGAAGGGGCGGAGATCAAGGCCATCGACACGGCCATGAAGCAGTTCGGCTACCCGGTGGGCCCGGTCACCCTGGTGGACGAGCTCGGCATCGACGTGGCGGCCCACGTGGCCAGGGGCGAGGTGAAGAAGCTCTTCGAGGCGCGCGGGCTCAAGGCCTCCGACGGATACACGAAGCTCTTCGAAAAGGGCTACAAGGGCAGGAAGAACAAGAAGGGCTTCTACCTCTACGAGGAGCCCAAGAGGAAGGGCATACTCCCGTTCGGGAAGAAGAAGGGAGGAAAGCCCGTGAATCCGGAGGTGTACGAGATCCTGGGCGGGCAGCGTAAGCCCTTTGCCGCCGGGGAGATCCAGGACCGGCTGGCGCTCGCCATGATCAACGAGGCCGCGCTCTGCCTGGAGGAGGGCATCCTCTCCTGCGCCCGTGACGGCGATATCGGGGCGGTGTTCGGCCTGGGGTTCCCGCCCTTTACCGGCGGCCCCTTCCGGTACATCGACGCCGTGGGAGCCAGGGCCATCGTGGACAGGATGAAGGCCCTGGAGCAGAAATTCGGCCCCCTGTACACGCCCGCTGGCATCCTCGTGGACATGGCCGCCAGGGGGAGGAAGTTCCACGATTCGTAAGGAGATCCCTGCACGGACTCATAGCCAAGGGCCGCAGCGGCAGTCGTCGCTGCGGCCCTTGGTACAGGAGGGCTGAGGGCTCAGGAGACCGTAAGAGCCCGCTTCAGAGATTTCTTCAGGTAGTCGATGTGCTCCACGATGGCCGAGCTGGCCCTGTTGGCATCCCTGGATTCGATGGCCCGGTAGATGCCGTGGAGCTGGTTCACGATGGTCCGCGAGCTCCCCTCGATGGTGGACAGCTTCTTCCGGGTGTAGGGCAGGGCCCCGATGAGGATGGAGTTTATGGACTTGCGGATGTGCACGAACAGGGTGTTTTTCGTGGAGGCGAGCAGGGCGTTGAAGAACTCGGTATAGAGCTTCCCGCCCTCCTGCACGTCGTGCAGCACCCTGTCCTCGCCTACGGCGAGTGCCCGGTCGTAGACGCGACGCAGCCGGTCGAGGTCCTTTTTCGTGGCGTGCGCGCAGGCGAGGCGGCCTGCCTCGGCATCCAGGATGCGCCGCACGCACAGAAGCTCCCAGATCTTTGAGTGGTCCACCTGGATGATGTCCTCGATGGACGATTTCACGGCAGCCGACGGGCAGGTGACGTACTTGCCCTTGCGGTGCCTCGATTCCACGTAGCCCTTTGCCTCGAGGAGCTTCATGGCCTCCCGCAGCGAGATCCGGCTGATACGGAAACGCCTCGTCATCTCGTGCTCGGAGGGCAGCTTTTGCCCCGGCTTGAGCCTGCCCTTGGCAATGAGGTCGATCACCTGCTCCGCCACCAGTGTGGGGATCCCAGGCGATTTCTTGATGGGAGAGATGAACCTGTTCCCTGTCTCCATGGATGGGCCGGCCTCTTTCGTATGATTGACTTACTATTATACATAGAGAGAAAAAAAACAACACAAAAGATCCCTGTCCGGGCGTCCATCCTCCTGCCGATGCACGATCAGGGGAAGAACACCTCGGGTTCGGTGGGAATTTGTACTTGTCGCCCCGGGAGTGCATGGTGTATCTCCTGTATCCAGACTGGTGGAATGCCGGACAGGTCGTGCATACGGGGGTACCATGGCTTCAGGGATCGGCTTTGACAACGAGCGCTATCTGCAGGAACAGACCCGCTGCATCCTCGACCGGGTCCAGCGGTTCGACAACAAGCTCTACCTCGAATTCGGGGGAAAGCTCATGTACGACTACCACGCCGCCCGGGTCCTGCCCGGCTATGACCCTAATGTGAAGATGCGGCTCCTGCACGGCCTGCGGGACAAGGCCAACATCATCCTGTGCATCTTTGCGGGCGACATAGAGCGCAAGAAGATCCGGGCCGACTTCGGCATCACCTACGATTCGGACGCCATGAAGCTCATCGACGACCTCAAGGGATGGGGCATCGAGGTGGTGGGCGTGGTGATCACCCGGTTCGAGGGCCAGCCCTCGGCGGTCCTGTTCAAGAACAAGCTCGAGCGAAGAGGCATCCGCGTCTACACCCACCGCTACACCAAGGGCTACCCCACGGACGTGGACCTCATCGTGAGCGAGGAGGGCTACGGCGCCAACGAGTACATAGAGACGGACAAGCCGCTGGTCATCGTCACCGGCCCCGGCCCGGGAAGCGGCAAGCTCGCCACCTGCCTGTCGCAGTTTTACCACGACCACAGGCGGGGCATGAACTCGGGCTATGCCAAGTTCGAGACCTTCCCCATCTGGAACCTGCCGTTGAAGCACCCGGTGAACGTGGCCTACGAGGCGGCCACGGCCGACATCGGTGACTTCAACCTCATCGATCCGTTCCACCTGGATGCCTACGGCGAGAAATCCGTGAACTACAACCGTGACGTGGAGGCCTTTCCCGTGCTCCGGCGCATCCTGGAGCGTATCACGGGCATGGAGGCCTTCTACCGGTCGCCCACCGACATGGGGGTGAACCGGGCCGGGTTCGCCGTGGTGGATGACGCCGTGGTCCAGGAGGCGGCCAAGCAGGAGATCATCCGCCGCTACTTCCGCTACCAGTGCGAGTATGCCCTGGGCTTCGCGGACAAGGGGACGCTCCAGCGCGTGGAGCTCCTCGTGCGGGAATTCGATCTCAAGCCCGAGGACCGCAACGTGGTTGGTCCCGCCAGGGATGCGGCCGCAAAGGCCGTGGACAACCCGGAAAAGGGAAACGAGGGCATCTACTGCGGCGCATCCCTGGAGCTCAAAGACGGCACCATAATCACCGGCTGCAACTCGCCCTTCATGCATGCCGCTTCCAGCCTTGTCCTCAAGGCGGTGAAATCGCTCGCCGAGATCCCGGCCAGGCTCGACCTACTGCCGCCGGTCATCACCGAGTCGGTGCGCAACTTCAAGACCGAGATCCTGAACGAGAAGAGCGTGAGCCTGGACCTGGAAGAAACCCTGGTGGCGCTGAGCATCTCCGCCACCACCAACCCGGCGGCCCGCCTGGCCATGGAAAAGATCAAGGAGCTTCGCGGCTGCGAGGTGCACATCACCCACATTCCCACCCCGGGCGACGAGGCGGGCCTCCGCAAGCTGGGTCTGAACGTCACCAGCGACCCGAACTTCGCCACCAAGGACCTGTTCATATCCTGATCATGCCCTGTGCAGGCGATCCTGGGCCTGCGGGGAAGAGATACGGATCGCAGCGATGCACACGATGCACCGCCGGGTATCCATGCCGCCGGAGGTGGATAGGAGGTTCCATGGCAAGGACAGTTCTGAGGACGAAGCTGTGTGACATGCTCGGCATCGAGTACCCCATCCTGTGCGCGGGCATGGGGCCTGTGCTCATCGGGGAGCAGGCAGGGTCTCCGGTGGAGCTGGTCGTGGCCGTGTCCGAGGCCGGGGGGCTCGGCGTGCTCGGCGGCAGCGGGTTCACCGTGGATGAGCTGCGGCAGGCCATCCGCGAGATCCGGTCGCGGACTGCAAAACCCTTCGGGGTGGACCTCCTGCTCCCCAAGAATGTGGTGCAGGGCAAGCCGGTGGATTACGGGGGCATCACCGAGGTGCCGCTCAGCGCCGCGGTGATGACGCTCCCCAAGCCTTACCAGGAATGGATCAGGAAGGTGAAGGATGAGCTGGGCCTCCCCGATGCGGAGCTCATGGTGCGGTTGAACACCACCACCATGCGGCCCAAAGAGGCGGTGCAGGTCTGTATCGAGGAGAAGGTGCCCCTCTTCTGCGCAGGGCTCGGGAACCCGGGATTCATGGTGCCCGAGGCCCATGCCAGCGGAATCATGGTGCTCGGCATCACGGGGAATGTGAAGAACGCCGGGCGCATGGTGGAATCCGGCGTGGACCTCATCGTTGCCCAGGGGTTCGAGGGCGGGGGCCACACGGGAAGGGTGGGGACCATGGCCCTGCTCCCGGGGGTGCTCGATGCGGCAGGCGACGTGCCGGTGCTGGCCGCGGGGGGTATCGGAGACGGCAGGGGTCTCGCCGCAGCACTTGCCATGGGGTGCGCCGGAGTCTGGGTCGGCACACGGTTCCTCGCCACCCGCGAGGGGGGCGCACTGGAGGTGAACAAGCAGCGCATCCTCTCGTCCACCGACGAAGACACCCGGGTGAGCCTCGCCATAACGGGCAAGACCTCCCGGACGAGCTACAGCAGATTCCACGACCTCTGGAACGCCTCGGGTCTCGACCCGCTGCCTTTCCCCATGCAGGTCCTCGTCTCGTCCGCCCTGATGGGGAGCTTCATGGAGGCCCGCAGGGACGACTATGTGGGCGGGTTTGCCGGGCAGATCTCGGGCATCATCAGCGAGATCAAGCCTGCACGGCAGGTGGTGGAGGAGATGGTGGCCGAGGCAAGGGACATCCTGGCCCGAAGGCTTCCCGGCGCGGTGAGGCTGCAGTGAGCGTTGCCTGAAGCCGCGCTTTGCAGTCCTTCACGAATCATCTGCAGCGAGCCTTTTGCCAAGGGCCTCTGCGGCCTGCATGAGCGTTTCGTTCGCCCCGATCTCACCCGCCTTCATGGCGCTCCCGTAGACCATGCCCACCAGCTCGGACCCCACATAGGAGAATGCATCCTGGAAGGTCCTAAGGGCGTTCACGCACCCGGAATCGAAGGGGTCGTCCCCGCCGTAGCTCATGGCCACGGCGATCTTTTTCCCCTTGAAGGCGTCCTTCGCGTAGGTCGTAAAGGCCAGGGACCGGTCCATCCAGGTCTTGATCTGGGCGGACATGGTGAACCAGTACACCGGGCTCGCGATCACCCATGCATGGGCCTCGTGCATGGCCTTGTAGAGCGACTGCATGTCGTCTTTGATGACGCATCCCCGGGCCCCGGGCCTCTGGCACTTGAGGCAGCCGGTGCAGGGCCTGATGTCCAGGCCATGGAGGTACACCGTCTCCACCGTGGCCCCTGCCGAACGTGCGCCTTTGGCGATCATCCCGGCCAGGACGGCGCTGTTCCCTTTCTTCCTGGGGCTGCCCAGCAGGACGAGTACCTTCTGGATCCTCTTCATGGTCGGCATGCTCCTTTCCCGCGTATGTACCGGGGTGGTGCCCCCCCGGTGGTCTGAACGGATTGTACCATCGCTTCCTGCCGGATGCACCTCCCATTCGACATTCTGTCGAGGCGGCTTCAACGATTGTTTCAACACAGGAGGCCTGACAGTTCCCTGGGTTGCGTGCGGCGCGCATGGAATATTCATATAATAATGAGATAAATCAATCTGTTGGAAGTATTATCAGGGGCCCGTCCCGTGTTGGCACGTTTTCTGCCTAGAGGGAGGTATCACACACTGAACTCAAGGGAGGGAAAGATAATGAAAAGGACAATCCAGACCGTGATCGTGGCATTCTTCGTGGTGCTCATCACCTCCACCTTCGCCTTTGCCGCTGCGGCCACCGCAGGGGGGAACAGC
>JAKPQL010000083.1 GCA_029547045.1 Deltaproteobacteria bacterium
CGCCACCGCCGAGCCCAGCCTGGTGTTGATGGATCTCACCAGCCTGCCCGCAGTGGTGAAGTCGGGGCTGTTCATCACCAGCGTCATCTGCTGCCCCAGGTTCAGGTCCAGGGAGCGCTCCACCACCGCCCCGCCCGGGATGGTCCCCACGGTGGGGAAATTCTTGGTGACCCCCGAGCCGGATGCGCCGCTCACGGCAAACCCGCCCACGGACAGCGGGCCCTGGGCCAGCGCGTAGACCTTTCCGTCCGGGCCGTACAGCGGTGTGGAGATGAGGGTACCGCCCGCCAGGGAGGTGGCGTCGCCCATGGAAGAGACCGTGCAGTCGAGCTTCTGGGTGCTCTTTGCAAAGGGCGGCAGGGACGAGGTGACGATGACCGCGGCCACGTTCTTGGTCTTCAGGTCATCCGCGTTCACCTGGACACCCATGTTCCTGAGCATGTTCGCCACCGCATTGAGGGTGTACTGGGTTCCGGTGCCGGCCTTGTCCCCCGTGCCGTTGAGACCCACGACGAGGCCGTAGCCAGAAAGCTTGTTCTCCCTGACCCCCTGGATCTGCACGAGGTCCTTGACCCTGACGGCCCACACGGACGAAACCGACAGGAACACGATGACGGCTGCGAGGAAGATCTTCTTCATGGTTCACCCCTTAGAACGGCCATATCTTGTCCATGGCCCGGGCCAGGAAACCCTTGTTCTGCTGGTCACCGAGGATGCCGGCACCGTAGTAGTCCACCCTCAGGTCCGCTATGGCGGAGGACAACACGGCATTGTTCCACAGGATGTCATCGGGCCTGATGATGCCCGAAACCGTGATGTACTGGGATTCGTCGTTCACCCGGATCTGCTTCTTGCCCTTGATGACGAAGTTGCCCTCGGGCAGCACCCTCATGATGCGTGCCGTGACCACTGCGGACAGGGTCCCCTTCCGGGTGGTCTTGCCGTCGCCGGAGAACTCCGAGGTGCTGCTGGCCTGTATGGAAGGCTCCAGCCCGTAGCCGAAGATGGAGGACCGGTCCAGGGGCAGGCCCAGGAAATTCGTCACGGAGTGGTCCATGGAACTTTCACGGGACGCCTCGGTGGAGGCCTCCTTGTTGGCCGAGGAACTCTCCACGATCTGCACTATCACGAGGTCTCCCACCTGGCGGGCCTTGCGGTCGCTGTACATGTCGTAAAATTTGGCGCCCGGCGACCATAAAGACCCGGGGCTCTGACGGAAGTCGGGCTGGTCCATGACCGGCGGAGAGAGCTCGTCTTCCGCGAAGTCCCCCTCCCGGTCGGCCGTATGCGAGCATGCGGCCAGGGCTGCAAGCGTACCCAGGAGCATGAGAACCGTTCGTGTCTTCATCTGTGCCTCCTATAGCTGAACCTGTACCACTGAAGGAGCAATAATGGTGCCAATCAGCTGTCTGCCCGAGGACGCGTTCTTCACCGGGATCTTCTCCCCCCGGTATCCATCCTTCTCCGCCACGCCTTTCACCTCCACCGCGATGTTCCGGTCCCCGGCGCGTATGATGACCGTGTCACCGGAACACACGTCCGGCTTTCGCTCCACCTGTCCGGTCAGGATGGGCTTGCCTTCCCGCAGCGTCACCCGGGCCCGCTTGCCCACACAGTCTTCAGGGCGCACGTACGCGTCGGGAAAGCGGGACAGGTCGATCGTTCGCATCACCAGATCTCCGGGTTCGATGATGCGGCCTGCCCCTATCTTCGCCCGGACCAGGGGTGCCTCCACCATGAGCCTGATGCGTGCGGTCACGGTGACCTTCTCGGGAGACGGATCGGGCCCCACCAGCAGGGTCGCGTTGATGAATCCCAGAAAATCCTCCCTCCGGGCAAATTTTGCCCGTACGGGAAGAGAATCTGCCGGGAGGAGACGGGGCAGACGGGAAACCCTGACCTCGGTCACCTCCATTGACCCGGTATCCTTCCAGGGGCTGTGTGCCAGGACCTCTTCCACGAAGGCCTTTTTCAGGGCCTCCCCGGACACCTCCACCGTGCAGGGTGCCACGCGGACCCTGTCAGCCCCGGAAAAGACCACATGACCGAGAAAGCGCGCGCGGACCCTGGCCTCGATGGCGGCCCCGGTGACATAGACGCTCTTCGACCCACCCGGCAACGATGCGACGGGGATACGGGAAAGCACGTCCGCATCCGGGCCGCTGACTTCGGCGATGCATCCGAGCAGCAGGCTCTTGCCGGTACAGGCTGCCTCGGCCTTCAGCTCGACCCTGTTGCCCCCCCCGGCGGCCGCGGTTCCGGACAGGGCACAGCACAGGACCAGCAAGAGAATGGCGGGTCGCACCCTCAAGGCTACCTCACCAGGCCGTTGACGGTCTGGAGCATCTCGTCGGATGCCGTGATGGCCTTGGAGTTGAGTTCGTAGGCCCTCTGGGCGGCTATCAGGTTCACCATCTCGGTGACGGCGTCCACGTTGGACATCTCCAGGAATCCCGAGGAGATGGTGCCGAAGTTGTCCGTTCCGGGCGTGCCCTCCACAGCATCACCGGACGCGGGCGTGACGGTGTACTGGTTCATGCCCAGCGAGTGCAGGCCGGCCGGATTGGGGAAGATGTACAGCGGGATGTTCCCGGTGGCCAGCGTATCCCCGTTGTTGGCCAGGCAGCTGATGACCCCGGACTTTGACACCGTGATGGTGGCCGTGTCCTGGGGTACGTTGAATTCCGGCTGGAGCCGCTCACCACGCGAATTCACGATGTAGCCCTCGCTGTCGATCTTGAACGCGCCGTCCCGGGTATAGACGTCCTCGCCGTCGGAATCGATGAGAAAGAACCCGTTCCCCTCGATGGCGAGGTCCAGGTTGTTGTCCGTCTTGAGGTAGTCACCCTGGGAAAAGATCTTCTGGATGGAAATGGGGCGCACGCCCAGGCCCACCTCGATGCCCACCGGCACGGTGCCGCCGGCAGGCGTCTCAGCGCCCTTGCCGCTGTAGGTGGCGTAGAAGAGGTCCTCGAAATCCACCCTGCTTTTCTTGAAGCTCGTGGTGTTCACGTTGGCGAGGTTGTTGGCAATGGTGTTGACCATCATCTCCTGGGCGGTCATGCCCGTGGCCGATGTCCACATGGCTCGTATCATACCGTATCCTCCTTATCTCCTATGCAAGTGTCCCGACGTTGCGCATGGACTGCGAATAGGCTTGGTCGATGGACCTGATCATCCTCTGGAAGGAGTCGTAGGCACGCTGCGTGGCGATGAGCTCCACCATCTCCCGCACCGGATCGACATTGGCAGACTCCAGATAGGCCTGCTGGACCCTCGGTTTCTCCACGGGCTCCGGGGTGAAGCCGGGCTTGACATCGAAAAGGTTGTTCCCCTTCCGGACGAGCGCCTCGGCCGGGATGTTCACCACCTGCAGGGTATCCACATCGGTGTTGTCGTAGCTGATCTTTCCGTTCATATCGATACCCACCACGCCGTTGCCGGTGGTGAGGTCGATGGAGATGTCACCCCCCTGGCCCTGGACCCGGTACCCCTGGGGGGTCACGATGATGTTCTCGGTGTTGATCTGGAACGAGCCGGCCCGGGTGTACCGCGGACCGTCGTCGGTGTTCACAACGAAGAAACCCTCCCCGTTCATGGCCACATCCAGGGGGTTTCCGGTCTGGATGGGTACGCCCGGGGTGGTGTCGATGGAGGGATTCAGGGCGACGACATCGATGGGAACCACCCGGTACTGCCCCGGGGAAAGCATGGAGGCGTCGAGCACCTTGGAGAACTGCTCGAATCTCACCTGGTCCTTCTTGAACCCGATGGTGTTGAGATTTGCGATATTGTTGGAGATGACATTGAGCCTCTCCTCCATGGCAATGGCCCCTGCAGCCGCCGTGTACATTCCCTGGTCCATACGCCCTCCTTTTCCGGCTTTCTTTCAGCAAAGGTGGTGCCATGACCGGCAAGACCGCACAAATCCAGGGTCCGGTTGTTCCGGACGGGAAAAATTTTCCCGACCCGTGGGGGACGGCCCTGCACAACCCTGCCGGTGTTGCCCGTGACCGCATCCGGCCCCAAGACACCCGGAAACGGGCGATACCTCGGGTCCTGATCCCGGTGGAACACGCTCTGCGGGTGAAATCATGAACATGAAAAACCGCTAAAGGATTTCGGGGGAAATCCGATATACAAGGGTACGGACGGTTTATCAAACACAAGGAGTGTGTATGGAGGTCAAGAGCATCTTCATGAACCTCATCATGAGGACCTATGAGAAGCAGCATGCAATGAACGCGGGTATCGTCAGGAACGATGCCGGCAGATCCGGCGGGGATCATGGGGAAGACACGGTCACGATATCCGAAGGGGCGAGCAAACGGCTCTTCAGGGATATCATGGAAAACAGTCTGCAGAAAGGACTGAACGAGGTCGTGGTAAATGAAGGTAAGTAACACTCCCACCCCGGAAGCGCTCAAGGCCTATAACGCCCAGTCTCTTCCACGAGTACAGCCATATCAGGAGCAGTTGAACAGCACGAAGAACCCGCAGATGCCATCTTCAGACAAGGTGGACATCTCCAGCACCGTGAAGCTCATGCAGGACATACACAAGGCAGTGGCCGATGCGCCGGATATCCGAATGGACAAGGTCAGAGACGTCGAGGCACGGATCGACAAGGGCATCTACAAGGCAGACCTCACCGTCGTTGCTGACAAGCTACTGAGTCACAACATCAGCGACCGGATCTGAGCGGTCCACCGTGATGGATGCGGCGTGCCTCAGGGCAGCGCCGCGCAGGAATCCAGTCTCCACCCTCCCGAAGGAAAGCCGGGGGTGAATCGCGCCCCGCGGCGTCGAACCGGCGATCCCCAGCAGCGATCCCTTCCAGGACGCGGCCGTTTTCACGGCGTCTTCCACGCTCGTCTTCTGGGCGCCCGAGAGCAGGTCGAGCATGAAGAAGTAGGCCTCCGCCCCTGTGGCAAGGGCTGATCCCAGGTATTGCGTCCGTCCCGAGTTTTTGCGGTGGAACTGCACGAAATCCCTGCCCCTGGTTGAGGTGACCGCCTCCCCTGCGAAATCCGTCAGGACGTAGACCCCGTCGAGCCTCCTGTCCTTCTCTGTGAGCAGCGTCTCCTCTGCGTCCGGACCGCTCAGCAGCACCGGCTCGGCCGCCTGGAGGGTACGGATTTTCACCGCCACCGCAAGGGACTGTCTCCCGGAAAACGGGATGTACACGGCATCGGGCCTTTCGGCCAGGAGGTGGACAACCCCTGCTGCCGGGTCCTGGCCCTTCTGCACGTACATGATGTCCATGATTCTGCCTTTTGCCCTGATCACCTCCGCGGAGAACAGGCTGGCACGGAGGACCGCATCCGCATCGCCGACATCCACCACGACCCCGACCCTGCGGGCCTTTATCACCTGGGAAAGAAACCGGGCGCACGCGAACGCCTGATCCCGCCGGGGGACGCAGAACCTGATCAGGCCCGGGGGTGCGTCCCTCGCCATCCGTTCCGGCCCGCACGGCGAGGTCACGACGAACGGCACCGGACGGGCCTCCAGAATCTCCCGCACCGCGGCGATGGCATCCGGCGATGCACAGGAGACGATGCCCGCGACCTGATCCTGCTCGATGAGTTCCCGGACGGAGCGCGCGTAGTCCCGGGGCGATGCGGCAGGGTCCTTTACGGCCAGGTCGACCCGCCTTGCCGTGGCGCTTCTCATCATGTCGTGCGCCAGCTTCAGGCCGGCCATCTGACGACCGGCATGTTCCGCAAGGGAACCGTACGAGGTCATGCAGATCCCTATCTTCACAGGGTCACCACCCGGGGTCAGAGGGATGTCGGCCCCCCTGCCCTTCCTGCCCTCGCTGCAGGAAGCCTGCAGGAGGACAATCAGGCACAGGGCAAGGAACCCGTGCAGGACCCGGTGATGTGCGCTCCCCATGGCTCTCCGTCGACCCCTCCCGCGTGCAAAGTCCGTAGTATATATCACGGAACTGTGCTATCCAATCAATCGGAAAAGTTCCACACACAGCGTGATGCAGGAGGCACTCCGTGGCAAAGGTGGACATTGCAGGCAAGACATACGAGCCGGATCTCGTCATCTTCGACAAGGACGGCACGCTCATCGACTTTCCCGAGACATGGGCCGCCATCATCCATGCCCTGCTCGAGGCCATGACCAGGCATATCCCAGTGGGAGATGCCCTGCGCGGCCGGGTGGAAAGGGCCCTGGGCATATCGGTCCAGCTGCGCACCGTCGACCCGAGGGGCCCCCTGGCCATGGGCACCTTCACCGAGTGCGATGCCCTGCTCACCTACTGCCTCTACCGGGAAGGCCTCCGATGGGACGAGGCCCAGACCATAGTGCGCACCCTCGGCGACGAGGTGTTCCGCTCGGAGGTCAGGGCGCGGTGCATCAGGCCGGCCCAAGGCGCCCTCGAGCTGCTGAAAAGGCTGAAGGAAAAGGGGCTCACCCTCGCCGTGGCCACGAACGACCGGGCAGCCGACGCCCTTGACGACATGTTCGCCATCGGCGCGGCGCCATACATCGATGCGGTGGTGGGCGCCGACAACGTGGAGCATTCCAAGCCCGCCCCGGACATGGTGGAAAAGATCTGCGGGCATTTCTCGATGAATCCGTCATCGTCCCTGCTCGTCGGAGACACCGTGATGGATGCCCTGCTCGGCAGGAATTCCGGCGTCATGCTCTCCGTGGGGATACCCGGCATCACAACCCGGAAGGACCTGGAAGGGTACATGGACGTGGTGGTGGATTCCCTCGACGAGATCACGTGAGATCCCGTAGGTACTCACTCCGCCACTGTCTCGGCGTCGAACACCTCCCACTCCTCCGGGGCCTCGGATCCATCGGCATCAATGGAGGCCCTGAGCCGCAGGGTCCTCAGGAGTCCGTCCAGGTCGCAGGGCTTGTCGGGGATCAGGTCCGGCAGGAAAACCTCCCGGCGCAACCCCTTGCGCAGCGCGATCCCCCGGCACCTGCCCGTGAGCTGCGAGATGTCACGCAGCGGCCGGCACTCTCCCACGATGCAGATGGAGAACCTGGCACGGGGGAGGTCCCGCACCTCCATGGGCGCGGATCGGGGGTCCTTGTACACGGCATTGCGCGCGAAGACCCGGCATGCCTCCCACAGTGGGAGCAGAGCGAGCGTCGTGCCCACGCACCAGGTGCGATCCTGCCCGCAGGAGATGGTGACGAAGACCCCCTTTTCCTCCCTGAGCGCCGGGGACAGCCCGGGGTCCGGCAGGTCCTCGAGGATGCCCTGTTCCAGAAAATCCCGCACCGCGGCGCGCGCCTGCCGGATGAGCTCGCCTTTTTCGTGCTCTGTCAGCACCATGGTGTTTCCTCCGGGCGCGATTGTAACCGAAACGACCCAACCCCGCCAGGGGATTGTCCGGGACCCGGCGGCAGGATGGTTTGTTGACTCCACCCGGGAAATTATCTATAAATGCGCTCAATTTGAAGCATAGGGAGATGCACTCGTGGATGATCTGAACCCTCTGATCCGGCAGCGGATCGAGAAATTCGAACAGCTCAAGGCTGAATCGGGCGTCCGGCACTTTCCCAACACCTTCCGGAAAGACACCGACATCGCTGCCTTCATCGAAGCCTACGGCCAAGGCTGCGCCGAGGAGCTCCAGGCAGTCTCCACGGTCCACCGCCTCGCAGGCAGGATCATCGCCTCCCGCAAGTTCGGCAAGGCCTCGTTCATCCATTTCCAGGACACAAGCGGCAAGCTCCAGGCCTTCTTCGAGCAGGCGAAGCTCGGCAGCGACGCCTACGACCTGTTCAAGAAGCTCGACATCGGGGACATCATCGGCCTGTGGGGCACGCCCATCAAGACCAGGACCGGGGAGCTCTCCGTCTATGTCCAGGGCTTCGAGCTGTTGACCAAGTCGTTTCGGCCCCTGCCCGAGAAGTGGCACGGCCTCAAGGACGTGGAGACCCGCTACCGCCAGCGGTACGTGGACCTCATCTGCTCCCCCGAGGTGGCCCGGACCTTTGTCGCACGGACCCGCATCATATCGGCGCTCAGGCGTTACATGGACGCGAAGGGGTTTCTCGAGGTGGAGACCCCCATGATGCAGAGCATCCCCGGCGGTGCCACGGCAAAACCCTTCCTCACCCACCACAACGCCCTGGACATGGACCTCTACCTGAGGATCGCACCCGAGCTCTATCTCAAGCGGCTCCTGGTGGGCGGCTTCGAACGGGTCTACGAGATCAACCGCAACTTCAGGAACGAGGGCATCTCCACCCGGCACAACCCGGAATTCACCATGATGGAATTCTACCAGGCCTATGCCGACTACGAGGACCTCATGGTCTTCACCGAAGAGATGATCGCCCAGGTCGCCCGGGAGGTCCTGGGAACGGCCACGATCACCTACCAGGGGGCCGTCATCGACCTCACCCCTCCCTGGAAGCGCCTCACCCTCAGGGAGGCAGCATGCGAGGTGGGGGGCGTGCCAAGCGATGTCATGGACGACCCGGAAAAGGCGAAGGCCTTCTGCAGGGACCGGGGCCTGGAGCTCGCCGGAGACGAGACGCAGGGCGACCTCCAGCTGCTCATCTTCGAGGCCACCGCGGAGGATAGGCTCACCGGACCCGTGTTCATCACCGCGTACCCCACGGACGTCTCCCCCCTTTCGCGGCCCAGCAACGACGACCCGTCCATCGTGGACCGGTTCGAGCTCTACATCGCGGGCCGCGAGATCGCGAATGCATTCAGCGAGCTGAACGATCCCTTCGACCAGAGGAGGCGGTTCGAGGAGCAGGTCCGGAAGAAGGAGGGCCCTTCCGAGGTGGACGAGGACTACCTCCGGGCCCTGGAATACGGCATGCCCCCGGCCGCAGGCGAGGGCATCGGGATCGACCGGCTCGTCATGCTCCTGACGGACAGCCCGTCCATACGGGACGTGATCCTGTTCCCCCTGCTGCGCAAAGGAGAACCGTCCTGAAATTCGAGCTGCTCGTCGCCAGAAAATACCTCCGCGCAAAGAAGAGCCAGCGCTTCATCAGCTTCACCTCAGGGCTCTCCGTGGCGGGGATAGCCATCGGGGTCATGGCGCTGATCGTGGTCCTGTCCGTCATGAACGGGTTTGAGGACGACATCAAGACCAAGCTCCTGGGCACCCAGTCCCACATCGTGATCTCCCACTACCAGGGGGGGCTGAGCGATCCCGGGCTCGTGATGGATGTCGTGGCAAGGGAAGAGGGCGTCATCGCGTCCACCCCGTTCATCCTTGCCCAGGGCCTGGTCTCGTCGCCCGGCGGCATCTCGGGCGCCGTGATCAGGGGGATCGACCCGGCGAGCGCCACAAAGGTCATCCGGCTCAACGAGATCATCACCCACGGCACTGGCAGCCTGGACGATGCGGGCATCCTGGTGGGCTCCGAGCTCGCCTCCCTGTCGGGCATCCTGGTGGGGGACGCGGTGACGCTCATCTCCCCCACCGGGACCATCACCCCGCTGGGCATGATTCCCGCGTCCCGCACCTTCATCGTGCGCGGCATCTTCTCCACGGGCATGTACGAGTTCGACAGCAACATGGTCTACATCTCCCTGGGAGCGGCGAAGAAGATGTTCCAGCGGGACACGCCGTCCGGGGTGGAGGTCAAGGTGCAGGACATCTACCGGGCCGACGCCATCGCCAAGAGCGCCACAAAGCGCCTCGGCGAAGGCTACTGGGCCAAGACGTGGAAGGACATGAACAAGAGCCTGTTCTCGGCCCTGAGGCTCGAGAAGACCATCATGTTCATCATCCTGCTCTTCATCATCCTGGTGGCGGCGTTCAGCATCATCAGCACGCTCATCATGATGGTCATGGAAAAGCGCAAGGAGATCGCAATCCTCAAGTCCATGGGCGCCACCACGGAGCAGATCCTCAGGATCTTCATCACGGTGGGCATGGCCATCGGCATCAGCGGGACGCTCGCCGGGCTCGTCCTGGGCCTGCTCCTCGCCTACAACCTCAACGCCGTGGTGACCGCCGTGGAGTTCATATTCAAGATCCAGGTCATGCCAAAGGACGTGTACTACATCACCGGGCTGCCCACCAAGGTGGACGCCGTCGAGGTGGCATGCATCACCGTGGCCTCGCTGCTGCTGTGTTTCTTCGCCACCATCTACCCTGCCAGGCAGGCCGCCCGGCAGGATCCCGTGGAGGTGATCCGGTATGAGGGATGAGCGGGTTCTCACCGTGCGCGACCTCCACAAATCCTTCCGCAAGGGCCCGGAGTTCATCGAGGTGCTCAAGGGGGTTGACCTCGAGGCGCACGCAGCGGAGGGTATCGCCATCGTTGGCGCGTCCGGCTCGGGAAAGAGCACCCTCCTGCACCTGCTGGGGGGCCTGGAAAGGCCGGACGCGGGGAGCATCGTCTACGGCGGCAGCGACATCTCGGACATGGACGAGAAGGCAAAAGCCCGGTTCAGGAACACCCGGATCGGGTTCGTGTTCCAGTTCCACTACCTGCTGCCCGAGTTCACGGCCCTGGAAAACGTCATGGTGCCGTCTCTGCTCTGTGCCGGGAGTACCTTGGACGCGGCCAGACGCGCCGAGGAACTCCTGGACATGGTGGGGCTCGGCCACCGGAGGTTCCACAAGCCCGGCGAGCTATCCGGCGGGGAGCAGCAGCGCGTGGCCATCGCCCGCTCCCTCATGATGTCCCCCGGGATCATGCTCGCCGACGAGCCCACGGGCGACCTCGACCCCGAAACAGGCCAGAAGATCATCGAGCTCTTCACCGGGCTGAGGCAGCGCCTCGACGTCACCTGCGTCATCGCCACCCACAACATGGAGCTGGCCCGGACCATGGACACCGTGCTCGTGCTGAAAGGGGGACACCTTGAACCGACCGTGCCGTAAGGGCATCCTGCTCCTGGTCCTCATCGCCGCCATACCGGCCCTGGCAAATGCGGATCAGTTCGTCCTGAAGACGACGGACCCGGCGGTCTCGGACCACCTATCTGACATCCCCTGCGTGACCCTGTCTGCGTCTGCCCCCACCGAACTCGTGGTGGAACGGGGCGAGTCCATCGTCCGGGTATCCGATGCCTCGGGCACAGGCTACAGCGCGTCGAGCCTGGGAGAGGCCGTGGACGGATACCTACGCCTCAAGGGGGTCTGCGTGGTCAGGGACGTGACCGTGACGGGCCATGTCCGCATCAGCCCCGAGGCGATCCGCTTCCGCATCAAGACCGCCAAGGGCGACATCCTGCACAAGAACGAGATCAAGAGGGACATCGAGCAGGTCTATGCCATGGGATACTTCGAGAAGTGCGACGCCACCTTCGAGGACAACGCCGTGGCGTTCGTGGTCAGGGAATACCCGGTCATCATGTCCATCGAGGTAAAGGGCAACGAGGAGATCAAGGAGAAGGAGCTGCTGGAAACCATCGGCCTCAAGAAGTTCGACATCCTGAACACCCGCCTCCTCAAGACCAGCACCGACCGCATCAAGGACTCCTACCGCCAGCGGGGATACTACAACGTGGAGGTGGCCACGGATACACGCCCCACCGAGGGCGGGATCGTCCTCACCTTCACCATCACCGAGAACGAGCAGCTCTACATCGAGAAGATCTCCTTCGACGGGAACGTGAACATAGCGTCTGGCAAGCTCAAGGACGCCATGGAGACCAAGACCCGCTGGCCGCTCGGCATCTTCGGCCACGAGGGTGCCTACCGTGACGCGGCGCTGGACACGGACCTGCTCCGCATCGAGCAGTACTACGGCGACAACGGGTACATGCAGGCAAAGGTGGGCAGGCCGAGGGTCGATATCCGGGAGGATGACGGCATCTACATCACCATCCCGGTCTTTGAAGGGCCGCTCTTCACCGTGGGCACCGTGGCAGTGGCCGGGGACCTCATCGTGCCCGAAGAGGAACTCCTGAAGGCCATCGACATCGCTCCGGGCGACGTCATGAGCAGGGCGAACATTCAGAAGGCCATGGGGAGCGTGCGGTCCATCTACACGGACAAGGGGTACGCCTATGTCCAGATCAAGCCCGAGAGCACCGAGGAGGACCAGAACCGGATCGGGCTCACCTTCCGCATCACCCAGGGCAAGCAGGTCACCATCGACACCATCCAGATCAGGGGGAACACCAAGACCAGGGACAAGGTCATCCGGCGCGAGCTCGAGATCGAGGAGGGCTCTACCTTCTCGTCGAGCGCCATCAGCTACAGCAAGGACAGCCTCGGCAGGCTCGGCTACTTCAGCTCGGCCACCATCGACCCGGTCCCCAGGGACGACTCCACCATGTCACTCCTGGTGGACGTGGAGGAGACCACCACGGGCAGCTTCTCCTTCGGCTTCGCCTACTCCTCCGAGGACGGCCCCATGGCCACCACGAGCCTGAGCGAGATCAACCTGCTCGGCCGCGGCCTCAAGCTCAAGGGGAGCGTCGAATACGGCCCGGAGAAGAAGAACTTCTCCATCGACGGGGAGGAGCCATGGCTCCTCGACCATAACCTGTCACTGGGCATGCGCGTCTACAACCTGGAAAAGGAGTACACCTACTACACCAAGAAGGCCCGAGGGGGAAACATACGGCTCGGCTACCCCCTCTGGGAGCGGTTCAGGCACAGCATCATCTATTCCTACGCCCACGTGTACGAGCTCGAGGACATCGACCCCCTCTACAGGCCCTCACTGAGCGAGGACGAGATCAACGGGGGGATAACGAGCAGCATCACCAATTCGATCTACCGCACCACCACCAACGACTACTTCCGGCCCACCCGGGGCTCGGAGCTCAGTGCGTCCATCGAGTACGCAGGCCTCGGCGGTGACTTCCACTTCACCCGGGCCACCGCTTCCGCGGCCCAGTTCTTCCCGGTCTGGAGCGACAAACTCGCCTTGATGTTGAAAATGAGATGGGGTACAGTGAATGCCGCCCGGGGCGATACGATCCCCGAGTACGAGCGGTTCGACCTGGGGGGGTTGAATAGTGTCCGCGGATTCAAGTACGGCGAGATGGGGCCACAGGACAGCCTGGGCAACTTCATCGGTGGAGAACGGATGCTCGTCATGAACGCCGAGCTCACCTTTCCCCTGGGCCCGATTCCGGGACTGTACGGGGTCGTGTTTCACGACGAGGGGAACAGCTACGAAAAACGCATCGACCTGACAAACCTGAAAAAGTCCTATGGCGCGGGCATCAGGTGGGTGACGCCCATGGGGCCTCTGCGGCTGGAATACGCCCGGGTCATCAATCCGGAAGAGTACGAGTCCCCGTCACGGTGGGACTTCTCCATCGGCACCTTCTTCTAGATAAACGGAAACCATATGAGAGGAGCAGATATGACCAGATGCATGACTGTCGCGTGCGCCGCACTGATGGTGGTCTTCTTTGCAGGAGCCGTCCCGGCCCAGGAGCTCAAGATCGTGTACATCGATTCCCAGAAGGTCCTGGCGGATTCCATGGTTGGCAAGGAAGCCTTTGCGAAGCTGAAGTCCATGAGCGAATCCAAGGAGGCAGATCTCAAGAAGAAGGAAACCAAGATCAAGGGCCTTTCGGACCAGCTCCAGGCCAAGTCCGCCACCATGAAACCCGAAGCCAAGGATGACCTCCAGAAGCAGTACGAGAGAGAGGTAAAGGACTTCAACCGAGCCTACAAGGAGGCCCAGGAGGACCTGAGGTCCGAGGAGATGAAGATCCTGAAACCCTGGACCAAGGACCTCGAGGACATCATCAAGGACTACGGCAAGAAGAACAAGATCGATCTCATCCTGGACAAGACAAACCCGGTGGTGGTCTATGCATCGGACAGGATCGACATCACCGCGGCCATCGTGGAACTCTTCGACAAACACTACCAGCAGAAGAAATCCAAGTAAGGGAAGACCATGCTGCTGTCCAGGCTGACTGAGATCCTCGGCGGGACCCTTCAGGGCCAGGACCGGGAGATCACCGGGGCCTCCACCCTGGAGGAGGCCTCCGCCACGGACATCTCCTTCCTGGCGAATCCCAGGTATCGCGACAAGGCCATGGCGACCGGTGCGGGGGCCATCATCGTGCAGGAACTGCTCCCCCGGGACATACCGCAGATCCGTGCGGACAACCCCTACCTCTGGTTCGCCCGGGCGCTCGCGCTCCTCTATCCCGACAAGCCGGTGCAGCAGGGCGTCTCGAGCATGGCCTGTGTGCACCCCGAGGCCAGGGTGCATGAGAGTGCCTGCATCCACCCCCACGTATACGTGGGAAAGGGCGCATGCGTATCCGAGGGCTGCATCGTCCACCCGGGGTGCTTCATCGGGGACGGGGCCAGCGTGGGAGATCACACCGTCATGCACCCCAACGTGGTGGTCTACGACGGGTGCATGGTGGGCTCCCACTGCATCCTGCACGCGGGCGTCGTCATCGGCTCCGACGGGTTCGGGTTCGCCTGGGACGGCAAGCGCCACGTCAAGGTGCCCCAGAAGGGTATCGTCATCATCGGAGACCACGTGGAGATCGGCGCCAACTGCACCATCGACCGGGCAGCGCTCACGAGCACCCGGATCGGATCGGGCGTGAAGATGGACAACCTCGTCCAGATCGGCCACAACGTCGTGGTGGGGGACCACACCATCCTCGTGGCCCAGACCGGCATCTCGGGCAGCGCGCACATCGGTGCCGGGGTGGTCCTGGCAGGCCAGTGCGGTGTTGCGGGACACATCACCATCGGCGACAGGGTCACCGCCGCGGCCAGGACGGGTATCGCCACGGACGTCCCCGCGGGAAAGGTGATCGCGGGGTTCCCCTCCATGGACCACGGCCACTGGCTGCGGGTGCAGGCCGTCTACAAGACCCTGCCCGAACTCCTCAAGAGGGTCCGGGAACTGGAAAGGAAGGTGAAGGACCTTGCCACGGATTGATCCCACCGCACGGGTGTCGGACGCCGCGTCCCTTGCCCCGGGCGTCACCATAGGGCCCTACAGCGTGATATCACACGGCGTGAGCATCGGCGAAGACACCGCTGTGGGCCCCTTCTGCCTCATCGAGGGCCCCACCGACATCGGCAGGGGATGCACCTTCACGGGGTATGCGAGCATCGGCACCCCGCCCCAGGACCATTCCTACCGCGGGGAGGACACGCGCCTGTCCATTGGCGACAACAACACGTTCCGCGAGTTCGTCACCGTGAACCGCGGCACGGCCAAGGACAAGGCCCTGACCACCATCGGCAGCAACAACCTCATCATGGCCTACTGCCACGTGGCCCACGACTGCGTGGTGGGAGACCGCGTGGTCATGGGCAACCAGGCGACCCTGGCCGGCCACGTGGAGGTGCAGAGCAACGCCATCATCGGAGGGCTCTCCGCAATGCATCAGTTCACGCGGGTGGGCGCCTACGCCATCGTGGGTGGAGGGTCCATGGTGAGCCTGGACGTGGTGCCCTATGCCAAGGCCTCGGGGGACCGGGCCTCGCTCTACGGGGTGAACACCATCGGGCTGAAGCGGGGCGGGTTCACCAAAGAGCAGATCTCGAACATCGAGAAGGCCTACCGTATCCTGTTCAAGCAGGGGCTCCTCCTCAAGGACGCCCTTGTCCTCCTGGAACAGGATTTCGCCCATGCCCCGGAGATAGGCCGGCTCCTCGACTTCCTGAAGACCACCCGCAGGGGGATCGCGCGGTGAGACGGCTGAAGGTGGCGGTGATCGGGGTGGGCTACCTGGGGCGCTTCCATGCCCAGAAGTACGCAGCCATGGACAATGTCGACCTGGTGGGCGTGGTCGACACGGATCTGGCCCGGGCCGAGGAGGTCGCCCGGGAGGTGGGCACGGGGGCCTTCACGTCTGTGGACCCCCTCAGGGACAGGATCGAGGCGGCAAGCGTGGCCGTCCCCACCACCCTGCACGCGGAGGTGGCCATCCCCCTGCTGAAGGCCGGCATCCCGGTGCTGCTGGAAAAGCCCATCGCGGGAACCATCCCGGAGGCCGAGGCCATCATCAGCGCCATGCGGCAGGGGGGTACGATCCTCCAGATCGGGCATCTGGAACGGTTCAACCCCGCCCTGCTGGAACTCAAGGGGAGCATCCGCGACCCCATGTTCATCGAGGCCCACCGCATCAGCCCCTTCAGGGCACGGGGCACGGACGTGGACGTGATCCTCGACGTCATGATCCACGACCTGGACATCATCCTCGCCCTGGTGGGCTCCCCCGTGGCGTCCATGGAGGCGGTGGGCGTGCCCGTGCTCACCGACGGGGTGGACATCGCAAACGCCCGGCTCCGCTTCGAAAACGGCTGCATCGCGAATATCACTGCCAGCCGGGTGAGCGCGGACGTCATGCGCAAGATCAGGATCTTCCAGAAGGACTCCTACATCTCCCTGGACTTCGCCAAGGCCACGGCCGACGTGTACTCCCTGACGAAGGCCAGGGAAATCACCCACAAGCACCTGGCCATATCCGAGTCCGACGCCCTGGCCGGCGAGATCCGCTCCTTCGTGGATGCGGCCCTGCACGCAGGGTCCGTGGTGGTGGACGGGGAAGCAGGGCTCAAGGCCCTCCAGATGGCCTATGCCATCAAGGACTCCCTCATAGTGCCCAAGCGATGAGCGAGTGCACGATCCTCATGGTGGCGGGCGAGGCGAGCGCCGACGCCCATGCCGCACAGGTGATCAGGGCGCTGCGGGCGCTGATGCCCCACTGCAGGTTCGTCGGCATGGGCGGGCCCCGGATGCAAGAGGCGGGCATGGAGTGTGCCTGGGGCATGGACGAGCTCTCGGTGATGGGGTTCACGGATGTGGCCCGGCGCATCAGGCACATCTACCGCGTCTTTGCAGGCATCAAGGAGCTCATGGGGACGCAGAGGCCGTCGCTCTTCATCCCCGTGGACCTGCCGGATTTCAACATGCGCCTCTGCCGGCACGCCAGGGACCTCGGCATCAGGGTGCTCTACTACATCGCGCCCCAGGCGTGGGCATGGAGGCGCTCCCGGGCCCGGACCCTGGCCCGGATCACCGACGGCCTGGCCGTCATCTTCCCCTTCGAGGAGGCCTTCTTCCGGGCATCCGGGGTCAACGCCCGGTACGTGGGGCACCCCTTCATGGAGGATGCCGGACAGATACCAGGCTCCATGTCCTCGTGGCCCCCCCGGCGTATCGCCATGCTGCCCGGGAGCAGGCGCCACGAGATCAGCCGGATCCTGCCCGTCATGATGGACGCCAAGCGGCGCATCGCTCTGACACACCCGGGCCTCGACTGGGTCCTGCCCGTGGCCCGCGGGATCGACCCTGCAGCAGTCCGCGTCCTGACCGACCCGGACGTGCGGCTTGCGGATTCTCTGCCCGAGGTGGATCTGGCCATGGTGAAGTCGGGCACCTCCTCCCTGGAGGTGGCGATCCGGGGGGCGCCGGGCGTCATCTGCTACAAGACGTCGCTGGTGAATTATCTCCTTGCAAGGATCTTCGTAAAGATCCACCATATCGGCATGCCCAACATCATCGCAGGCAGCACCGTCATGCCCGAGCTCATCCAGGCCGACCTCACCGGCGAGTCCCTGGCCCAGACCATGCTGGCCTACCTGGAAGACCGCGGCCGCTTCGAGACGGCCCGGCAGGCATGCACGGGGCTGCGCCATGTCCTGGGACCGAAGAAGGCCTCCACCGAAGTGGCCCGGTGGGCCCGCGAACTGCTGGAGGCCGCATGAGGGACCTCGGCGTCTACCGCAGGCTGCTCACCTACCTGAAGCCCTACCGCCCGAAGCTCGCGGCCTCCATCGTCCTCACCGCCATCATCGCGGCATCCATGCCGGCCATCGCCCTGCTCGTGAAGAACGTGATGGACGACGTCTTCATCGCCAGGGACATGTTCATGCTCAAGCTCATCGCCGGTGCCATCGTCGCCATCTACCTCATCAAGACGGTGTGCGACTACTTCAGCTTCTACTTCATGAACGACGTGGGCCAGAGCGTGATCAGGGACATCCGCGACAGGCTCTACGGCCACATCCAGACACTGTCCATGCCCTTCTTCATCCGTACCCCCACGGGCATCCTCATGAGCCGCATCACCAACGACGTGAACCTGGTGCAGCTCTCGGTGACCGAGAGCGTCACCGAGTTCATCCGGCAGACGCTGACGCTCATCGGTCTGATCTGCGCGGTCTTCTACCGCGACTGGCAGCTCGCGCTCCTGGCCATGCTCGTGTTCCCCCTGGTCGTCTACCCCATCAACCGCTTCGGCCAGCGCCTGAAACGTTACTCCACCCGGAGCATGAAGGTCATGGGCAGCGTCATGAGCATCCTGAACGAGGCCATCAGCGGCATCAGGATCGTCAAGGCCTACTCCATGGAGGACTACGAGACAGACCGCTTCGCGAAGGAGAACATGAACTACTACCGGAACTGGATGAAGCGGGTCTCGGTGCGGGCCCTGTCGGGCCCCCTCCTGGAGCTCATCGGCGGCCTCGGAACGGCCCTGCTCCTGTGGTACGGGGGCTCGCGGGTCATCGAAGGAGCCATGTCCCCGGGCGACTTCCTGTCCTTCATAACCGCCCTGTCCCTGCTCTACTCCCCCATCCGGAAGCTCAACAAGGTAAACATCGAGATCCAGGAGGGCATCGCTGCATCACGCAGGATCTTCGAGCTCATGGACACCCAGCCAGAGATCATGGAAAAGCCCAATGCCATCGAGCTGGGCCGGGTCCCGGGGGACTTCGAGCTCAAGGGCGTATGGTTCAGCTATACGAATGACGAAACCTATGCCCTCCAGGACATCAGCTTCTCCGTGGATAAAGGCTCCACCGTTGCCCTCGTGGGGGAGTCGGGGTCAGGCAAGTCCACGGTGGCCAACCTCATGCCCCGCTTCTTCGACGTGAGCAGGGGGGCGATCCTCGTCTCGGGCACCGACATCAGGGACGTCACCCTGCGCTCGTTGCGCGACAACATGGCACTGGTAACCCAGGAGATGATCCTGTTCGACGACACCATCCGGAACAACATCGCCTACGGCACGAGATCCGCCACCTTCGAGGAGGTCGTGGAGGCGGCCAGGGCCGCCAATGCTCACGACTTCATCTCGGCGCTGCCCGACGGGTACGACACGGTGGTGGGAGAGAGCGGGGTGAGGCTCTCGGGCGGCCAACGCCAGCGGATCTGCATTGCCCGGGCCATTGTCAGGAACGCGCCCATCCTCATCCTGGACGAGGCCACCTCGTCCCTGGACACGGAAAGCGAGCGGGAGGTCCAGGCCGCCCTGGAGCGCCTCATGCAGGGCAGGACCACCCTGGTCATCGCCCACAGGCTCTCCACGATTGTCAATGCGGACAAGATCATCGTGCTCAGCAAGGGCCGCGTGGTGGAACAGGGGACCCACCGGGAACTCCTGGCCGGCGGCGGCCATTATGCGAGGCTCCATGCCCTCCAGTTCGGGAATTCGTAACCTCCTGGCGGTCGTCTACGGCGCCGCCATCAGGGTACGGGATACCCTGTACGACATAGGCGCCCTCCCGGTCCGGGCCGTACCGTCCGTGGTGGTGAGCGTGGGCAACATCGAGGCCGGCGGCACCGGCAAGACCCCCTTCACCATGGCCCTGGTCTCCATCCTCGCGTCGCGGGGCATACGCACCTGTGTCGTGACCCGGGGCTACCGGGGCAGACTCTCTGGCCCGGTGGTGGTGAGGCCGGACCACGCGAGCGAGGAAGTGGGAGACGAGGCCCTGCTCATGGCCAGGACGCTGAGCGTACCGGTCATCAAGAGCCCGGACCGCATCAGGGGTGCACTGCTGGCAAGGGTATGCTGCGGCGCCGAGGTGGTGGTCCTTGACGACGGATTCCAGCACCGCAGGATCCGTCGCGACCTGGACATCGTGTTGGTGAGCCGGGACGTCTCGAAGGAGCGGCTTCTGCCCGCAGGACCGCTGCGGGAGCATGCGGGCGCCCTGGCGAGGGCCCATCACGTGGTCGCCATGAAGGGCTCGGGGTTCCCGGGGCTCGCGGCCGATCTCAGACCCCAATGCCTGGTGGGCACGGACGGCAGAACCTCGTCGCTCGACACCCTTGCGGGCAGGAGCATCCTCGCCTTCTGCGCCATCGGGAGGCCTGAGCACTTCTTCGGCATGCTCAAAGGCATGTGCTCCCGCCTGGACCGCATCGCCTATCCCGACCACCACCGCTACACCCGGGGGGATGTAGCGGCAATCATGGATCGGGCGTCAATGGCCGACCTGATCGTGACCACGGAAAAGGACCTGGTGAAGATCGACCCGACCTGGCTGTCAGGGATTGCGGAGCGGGTCAGGGCCGTGAGAGTATCCCTGGACATGCCGGGGCTCGAGGACATAGCAGATGGGATCGAAGAACTCGCACGAATGCGCCGTGTTCCTGGACAGGGATGACACCCTCATCCGCGACACCGGCTACCTGAGCGACCCGGATGGCATCGAGATCCTCCCCGGGGCCGTGGAGGGCTTGCGACTGCTCAACGAGGCGGGGATACCGGCCATCGTGGTCACCAACCAGTCGGCCATCGCCCGGGGCCTGCTGGACGAGAAGACCCTCCATGTCATCCATGCACGGCTGCTGAAAATGTTCCGGGCCCGAGGCGTGCGCATCGATGCCCTGTACTACTGTCCCCACCACCCCCAGGCCATTGTCGAGCAGTACCGCGTCGCCTGCTCCTGCCGTAAGCCCGAGCCGGGCATGCTGCTGGAGGCGGCCCGCGATTTCTCCCTGGATCTGCGGCGCTGTTGTCTGGTAGGGGACAAGGCGGAGGACATCCAGGCCATCCACCGGGTGGGAGGAACCGGGGTCCTCATCCTGACAGACAGGCAGGTCCGGCTGGAGCCGGGCCCCGAGTACACCGCCTTGGACCTCCGGGACGCGGTGGAGTGGATACTGGAGAACAGGACGCCATGCACGTGATCGCACGCGCCTTCAGCGCTGCCCAGTACTGGGGAACGCGCTTCATGATACGGCTCATCCGCACCGCCCCCTACCATGCCGCCATTGCCCTGGGTCGCCTCGTGGGGGTCCTCCTGTTCGCCTGCATGCCGCTGCGCAGGAAGCTCGTAATGGTGCAGATGGAGGCCGCCCTGGGCACGCCGGACACCTTCCGGCTCGCCCTGAAGGTCTTCATGAACCAGGGCGAGATCCTGGTGGACACCGTGCGGTACGCGTACATGGACGACGCAGAGATCAGGAACAGGATCAGGGTGGAGGGCAAAGAGCACCTGGAAGAGGCCCTCGGGAGGGGCGCGGGCGTCATGATGATCACCGGCCACATCGGCAACTGGGAAATCCTCTCCCACCTGCCCCGGCTCCTGGGCATTCAGTTCTGCGTCATGGCGGACAGGCGCAAGGACGCACGGCTCGAGTCGCTCATCGACGATATCCGCGCGAAGAGTGGCGCCACCATCCTGCCGCCCAAGGGCAAGGCCCTCATGCTCATCCGGGAACTGAAGAAAGGAAACACCATCGGCATGGTCGTGGACCAGAAGGGAAGCCGGTCCGGAGGGATCTTCTGCGACTTTCTCGGCATGCCCGCGCCCACCAACCCTGCACCCGCCCTCATCGCCATCAAGGGGGGCGCCCTCGTGCTGCCGGTGTGCGCCCTCAGGGAGCGCTCCGGGTTCCTCGTGCGCTTTTTCCCGGCCATGGACGCAGCGGCCTTCGGCCGGGGGCCAGAGGCCATCCATGCACTGAGCCAGCGCATGCAGTCCTGGGTGGCCGAGGTGGTGAGCCGGCACCCGGACCAGTGGTTCTGGCTGCACAGCAGATGGGTCAAGCGGAAGACCGCCTCGAAGATCATCCAAAGCGGCAGGGACTTCCGCGCTTCGGTCATCGACCTCGCCGGACAGACCCGGCAGGAGGGCGCTTCATGAAGGAAGGGATCAAAGACCTGGCCTCCAGGGCCATGGCTCTCGGTGCCAGGGCCTTCCTGCTCCTCATCCGGGTGCTGCCCTACCCGGCGGCGCTCGCTTTGTTCAGGGGCCTGGCCCTCATTGCCTGGATGGTCGATGCCTTCCACCGCAACGTGGCCGTCACCCAGATCCGCTCCGCGCTGCCCGCCGAGAATGCGGCCCTGCTGACGCTCAGGGTCTTCACGAACCAGGCGGACATCCTGGTGGACACCATCCGGTACGCCTACCTGAGCGATGACGAGATCAGGGCGCGCGTCACGGTGGAGGGCAGGGAGCACCTCGCTAAGGCGCTGGCCTCGGGCAGGGGGCTCATGATGCTCACCGGCCACGTGGGCAACTGGGAGATCCTCCTGCACCTGCCCCGCATCCTGGGCATAGAGTTCTGCGTCATGGCGGACAGGCGCAACGACCCCCGGCTGGAGGCCATCGTGAACGAGGTCCGCGCGCTGAGCGGCGCCACCATCCTGCCGCCCACGGGAAAGGCCCTCATGCTCATCCGGGAGCTGCGAAAGGGCCGCACCATCGGCATCGTCGCCGACGGCCGGGCCGGCCCCAGGGAGGCAGTGTACTGCGACGTGTTCGGCATGCCAGCGCCCACCAACCCTGCCCCGGCCTTCATCGCCATCAAGGGGGGCGCCCTGGTGCTGCCGGTGTGCGCCCACAAGATCGGCGGCACCTACCGCATCAGGTTCGCGGAACCCTTCGACGCCGCGGCACGGGGCACGAAAGACGAGGCCGTGCGGGACCTGAGCGCACGCATGCAGTCATGGGTGGAATCCATGGTGCGCGAGCACCCCCACCAGTGGTTCTGGCTGTACAGCCGCTGGGTGAACCGCTCCGACATGAGGGATATCATCAGGCAGGGGAAAGGACTCAGGGAATTCCTGATGCACCGGGGCATGAACCCTGACGGACCGCATCTGACATCTTGACTTTTCCGTGCGCTCCCCGGTATACCTAGGAGGCTCCGGTCAGGACAGGGCGGCATAGCCAAGTGGTAAGGCGACGGTCTGCAAAACCGTTATTCACCGGTTCAAATCCGGTTGCCGCCTCCATTCTTCACTCTCCTGCAAGAGTCATTGTCGTTGACACGCACCATGGGACTGTGGCACGAATCAGATCGGAGGTGCCACATGTCGGAACTCGTACGGTTCGGCGTTTCCCTGGAAAAGGGCCTGCTCCACCGGTTCGATGACCTCATAGAAAGTCGCGGGTACGCCACCCGCTCCGAGGCGCTGCGCGACCTCATCCGCCAGGAACTGGTGAAGCAGGAGTGGGAGAACGACCAGGAGGTGGCGGGCACCATCACCTTCATCTACGACCACCACCAGCGGGGGCTCTCGAGCCGGCTCACCGACATCCAGCACGACCACCAGGACATCATCATCTCCACCCAGCACATCCACCTCGACCACCACAACTGCCTGGAGATCGTGGCGGTCAGGGGCAGGGCCAGCGGGGTGCAGGAGCTCGCAGATTCGCTGCGGTCCGTCAAGGGCGTGCGGCACGGCGCGCTCAGCATGACCAGCACCGGCAAGGCCATCGAGTAAGACCCGGGTTATCGTGTCACGAATCTATTATTCGTATTTTATTTTGACACATTTTATCATTTTGTGTTACTGCAATCTGAAATTCCCGGGAGGTTTCCACCTATGCATATGGCCGATGCGTTATTATCCCCAACGGTGGGTGGAGTCATGTGGGCAGCTTCAGCCACCGGGATCGCGTACTGCTCGAAAAAGGTGAAGGAGCATCTGGACGAGCGGGCCGTGCCCCTCATGGGGGTGCTCGGGGCGTTCGTGTTCGCAGCCCAGATGATCAACTTCACCATCCCCGGCACCGGCTCCAGCGGCCACCTGGGCGGGGGCATGTTACTGGCGATCCTGCTGGGGCCGCATGCGGCCTTCCTGGTGATTGCCTCGGTCCTGGTGGTGCAGGCCCTGTTTTTTGCCGACGGGGGCCTGCTGGCGCTGGGCTGCAACATCTTCAACCTGGGCTTCTTCCCTGCCTTCATCGGATACCCACTGATCTACCGGAAGATCGTCACCGGCGATGTCACCAGGGCCAAACTCGTCATGGGTTCCACCCTGGCAGCCGTGGCGAGTCTTCAACTCGGGGCCCTCGGCGTGGTCATCGAGACCCTCGCCTCAGGCATTACAGAACTCCCGTTCTCCACCTTCGTGATGTTCATGCAACCCATCCACCTGGCCATCGGCCTCGTGGAAGGCATCGTCACCGCAGCGGTGGTTTCCTTTGTCTGGGAGGCGAACCCGGACATGCTCGGGGGACTGCAGGGCAAGGCCCCTGCCGGCGTGATGCCGCGGAAGGCTATCCTGGCAGCCCTCCTCGCTGTGGCCGTAATCACCGGCGGGGTCATCTCCTGGTATGCATCCTCGCATCCCGACGGACTCGAATGGTCCATAGCAAAGGTCTCCGGAAAAGAGGAGCTCGAAAGCCCGGACGGCATCCACTCACAGCTCGCTTCCCTGCAGGACAAGATCGCATTCCTGCCGGATTACTCATTCAGGAACACCGCCGAAGCCGCAGAGTCTCTGCAGGGGGATGCGTCGTCCAGGCTCGGCACATCGGTGTCGGGCATCCTCGGGGGCTCCGTCGTTCTGTGCCTCGCCTTCCTGGTGGGGTTCATCCTGAAGAAATTCGCCGTCAAGAATGGCTGATGGAACCATACCGTGTCCGAGATCGCGCGTTCGCTCCATGAACTGAATGCCATGGACACCCTGGCCGGAAAGGACAGCCCTGTCCACCGCATCGACCCCAGGGCCAAAGTGATCACCTTTGTGGTTTTCGCAGGGTGCGTGGTCTCGTTCCGGAAATACGAGGTTTCGGCCCTCCTCCCCTATTTTCTCTTTCCAGCGGTCATCCTGCCCCTGGGACGCATACCGATGGGGTTTCTCGCCCGGAAGGTCCTGCTCGTGCTCCCCATCGCCGTGCTCATCGGGATCTTCAACCCCATCTTTGACCGGACAGTGCTCTTTTCCGTGGCCGGCCTGGGCGTGAGCGGAGGAATGGTGTCTTTCACCTCCATCCTCCTGCGGTTCGTTCTCACCGTGGTCGCAGCGCTCATGCTCGTCGCCGTGACGGGTTTCAACGGTATCTGTGCGACCCTGGAACGCTTCGGCGTACCCAGAGCCTTCAGCGTACAACTCATGATGCTCTATCGATACCTGTTCGTACTCACGGCAGAGGGTGTCCGCATGAGCCGCGCCCGGGAGCTCCGCTCGGTCGGCAGGGCCGGAACGGGCCTGAGGGACTTCAGCGCTCTGATCGGCCACCTCCTGCTGCGTACCTGGCACCGGGCCCAGCGCATCCACATGGCCATGCTCTCCCGGTGCTTCAGGGGGGAGTTCTTCCTGAGGAGACCGATGAGGCTGGGCAGCGCCGACATCGTATTCACCCTCGCATGGTCCTCGGCCTTCATTGTCATGCGCCTTGTCAACATGCCACAGGCTGTGGGACGGTTCCTCCTGGAGGTGTTCCCATAAGCCATCACATTGTCGAACTGAAGGGGCTGTCTCACGTGTATCCTGACGGGACAGAAGCGCTCTCGGACATCAGCATCCGTATAACCCACGGCGAGTCCGTTGCCGTCGTGGGGGCCAACGGCGCGGGTAAGTCGACACTGCTCCTCCACCTCAACGGTTTTCTGAAGCCATCCTCGGGCAGCGTGCGCATCGGGGATTACCCCCTCACAAAGGAAACCCTTCAGGAAGTCAGACGAACCGTGGGCATGATCTTCCAGGACCCCGACGACCAGCTCTTTATGTCCACCATCCAGGAAGACGTGGCCTTCGGACCGTTCAACCTCGGCCTGCCCCGTGACGAGGTCGATCAGAGGGTGGCTGATGCCCTCGAGCGCATGGGCATCAACCATCTCAGGGACAAGCCGCCCTTCAGGCTCTCCGCCGGAGAGAAGCGCCGCGCCGCCATCGCAACGGTCCTATCCATGACCCCGGACATCATGGTGCTCGACGAGCCCACCACCGGCCTCGATCCCCTCGGCAGAAGGCAGATCATCACCATCCTGAGGGAGTTCACCCACACCAAGATCATCGCCACCCATGATCTGGACCTGGTCCTTGACCTCTGCGCCAGGACCATCGTGCTCCATCAGGGCCGGATATGGGCCGACGGGCAGACTTGTGACATCTTCCGGGATGAGGCGCTCCTTCATGAATGCCATCTTGAGAAACCCTTGTCTATGCAGGGGTGCCCGGTATGCTCCGCAGGGACTCCTGAGGATTGAAGGACTGGATCCACTCCACCCCCTGATTTTTCTTGCCTGAAAAAAAAGGTTCGTGGTAACCCGTCAGGATGGACGCATCATCTCGCCGTGAGCCCTTCCGCATGCAGGACAGCGTCCAGGCCCTGCACAGCAGGCATCTGACATATCGCTGCACATTGGCAACCAGCCGGATATTCCTCGAATGGATCTCCTTCATGGCATGTTTCCTTGCCTGCCTGGGATTGCCAGTCAATGCAGGGGCGGCCTCGCTCCCCGGAACCGTCAGGGTGGACGGCGTCCTCATGACCGGCAGGACCACGAACACCACCACCTTTGACGGCGGGACGAGCAGGCTCAGGTGGCCCATCGACGTGAAGACCCCGGGCCTCGGCATGAACCTGGGGCTCCTGGACTGCATGGACCTTGACCTGAGCGTCGTGGCCGAGCCGTGGGGGGCGAACAACAGCCCCATGCTCGACTGCGACTACCTGGACGAGGCCGAGTATGCGGGAAGACAGCCCCACGCGGGCGTGGACATCGCATCCACCACCGAGCTGGACTCCAAGGCGCTGGTGATGGCCGTGAGCTCCCGCATCTTCCCGGTGCGCAGGGGAGCCCTGTCTGCCGGCATCTCTCTGGGGTACCGCCACGAGGAGTACGACTACCGGGGGTTCAACACCTCTCAGACCGGCTACGGCCCCTGGGCGTCCAGCTCCGCCGTGGTTGACGGCCCCTCTACGCTCTACTCCGTGGACTACGACATATTCTCGGCCGGCATCGCCCTGAAGTCAGCCATCGAGGATGGCATCGAGATCACCTTCGAGGTCTTGGCCCTGCCGTATGTCTGCGCAAGCGACGAGGACGATCATCTGAGGCGGAACAGGGTCACCCGAACCAGCTCCACGGGCAGCGGCTACCAGACCTCCGTGCGGGGGTCCTTTACCGTCACGGACCACTGGGTCCTCGCATCGGAGTGCGCCTACGCCCGCATCGCCACGGACGGCCACCAGACCCAGTACTGGTACGGAGACGACCCCGCCACGCCCGGGTTCAACGATACGGGTTACAGCCTGAGCGGCATTGATGCGGAACTCGACCTGAAGACCTTCCGGGTCGCCATCGGCCTTGAGCGCCGCTTCTAGCTGGAGCGGCGGACTGTGAGCACTCCCCAGCACTCAAACACGGACCCGCCCTGCACCCATCTGCCGCTTGCCCCGGGAGTCTGCGGCATTTATTATAGTTATCACCATGGGAGAGCAGCAGAGAACATGTGAAGACCCCCGCGCCGGGAAGAGGGTTACCGGCCGGGCACTTTCCGGTACGGCGCCGAAGATGCACTCGGGAAAGGAATCGCCATGACCATTGCCCCGGGTATCCGGATCCTCATTATCGGGCCGAATGCCTTCCTGCACAAGAATCTCACCGCCATGCTCGCAAAAATCGGCTGCACCTCGGTGGAACATACCGATGACGGTCCTTCCGGATGGGAGCTCATAAAGCGGATCAACCCCGGCATCGTCATCGCCCAGTGGGAGATGCCCGAAATGAACGGCCTGGCACTGCTCAGGGTCATCCGCTCGGACACCTACTATGCGGATACTCCGGTGGTGCTCTGGACCAACGAGATAACCCGGAGCGACGTCATCAAGGCGGGAGAGGCGGGGGTGAATGCCATCCTCGTGGAACCCCTGAGCGTGGATATCCTGGAAAACAAGCTCAGGCTCATCATGGAATTCGACATGAGCCCGTCCGCAAAGAAGGCCAGGGCCATCCTGGAGAAGGGCGACGCGTACATGAGGGCCGGGGTCTTCGACAGGGCGCTCCAGGAGTACGAGAACGTGCTCACCATCCTCGAATCGGCGGAGGTCTACTACAACATCGGCTACATCAAGACCGCCCGGGGCGAATACGACGAGGCCCTGGCGGCCTTCCGGAAGGCCACCCAGATCAACCAGCTCTTCGCCAAGGCATACCAGGCAATGGCGGAGGTCTACATCAAGATGGGCAACAACGAGATGGCGGAAAAGTACCTCAACATGGCGGGCGAGATCTTCCTGGAGCGAGACATGCACGACCAGGCGGAGAGCATCTTCAACGAGATCATCTCGCTGAACCCGAACACCACGAACGTGTACAACAGCCTGGGCATTATCTACCGGAGGCAGAACCGGCACGCCGATGCGGTGAAGGTCTACCAGAAGGCGGTGAAGATCGACCCCGAAGACGAGAACATCCACTTCAACATGGGCAGGGCCTACCTGGAGATGGGGCAGAACCACCTGGCCAGGGAATGCTTCATCAGGGCGCTGCGCATCAACCCCGAGTTCGAGACGGCCGCAGCCATGATGAAGGCCATCGACGCCCTGGGCAGGACGCCCTGACACGGCTGATGCCTAGGCGTACTTCTTGAGCTCGAACACCTTGCGGTCCTGGGTGGCCACGATGTGGTAGACCTTGTCCTGGGGCACGTAGATGTAGGGCACGTCGTCCTCGCGCCGGTAGAGGAAGTGCGACAGGATCATGCGGTTGACGGCCCGGTGCCCGATGATCATGATGTTGTCGGGCTTCTGGTTCAGGAAGAAGGCCTTCTTGATGCCGATCTTGATCCGCTCCTTCATGGTGGCGTACCCCTCCCCTCCCGGATACGCGTAGGTGTACTTGTTCGCCTTGCGGGCCGAGTGGATGTCCGGCTTGAACCGCTGGATCTCGTCATAGGTCATGCCCTCGCAGATGCCGGCATTGATCTCGTTGAATTCCCTGAGCGGCACGATCTCGCAGTCCTCCTGCTCGGCCCTGATGGCCTCCGCCGTCTGGATGGTGCGTTTCTTCTCGCTGGTGAAGATGTAGGCGAGCCTCTTCTTCCGGAAGAACCTCCCCAGGGCCCGGGCCTGTTCCCTGCCGCGCTCCGTGAGGTCCGGGTCTCCGCCGATGCGGTCCTCCACGTTGTACATGCTCTCTGTGTGCCGGATGAGATACAGGCTCTTCACCACGTCCGTGACCAGGCAGTCCCGGATGCGGGAGTACAGGGGCAGCTGGTCCTCGATCTGCTCGTTCACGATGCGGTTGTGCAGGGAATCCATGAGGATATAGTTCCGCTCCACGTGGAGCGGATTGTAGATCAGGCGGTAGTAGTCGATGCGCTTCTTGAACTCGGCAACGGCCTGCTCCTGGGTCAGCGAGCCGAACTCGGGCGAACGGACCTTGTGGCGGATGCTCAGGTCCACGATATCCTCGTCGTTGTTGATGCACTCGATGTAGAGGATGGGGTGGTCCTGCAGGTGCTCTTCGATGAGCTGCCGACGGGACCGGCTCACGTTGGTGGCGTCCAGGATGGCCACCATGCCCCTGTTCCTCAAATAGGCCTTGGCCCGCTGGATGTTCATGAGGGCGAAATGCTTCCGCAGGTCCACGGCCTCGGTGTTCTCGGGGTTGTAGAACTCGGACATCCACGTTTCGGTGGGGGCGTACCTCCTGCGGAGCTCGCCGTTGTTGTAGATCATGGTGGGGATGTCGTTCTTCTTGAAGATGTCCTGCAGCCGGTACGCGATGGTGGATTTGCCCTGGGACGGCAGGCCCACCATCACGATATAGAGTTTCTCGTCCTTGATGGTCATTACCTGAAGATACCATCGGCGCAGGTGCAAGACAAGGCATTTCCCCCGGCCTCACGGGCCCCTTGAACAAACCTCCGATGCCGGGTCCGCATGCCACCAAAACGGCTCCCGGGCTCCATCCGCCCCTGTTCAGGACAGGAGAAAAACACCTTGACAAGGCCCGGTTCTGTCATTAGAAGAGCTAAGTACGCTGGGGGATCGTCCAATGGTAAGACAGCGGACTCTGACTCCGTTTATCTAGGTTCGAATCCTAGTCCCCCAGCCAGTGAGTGCGGTCCCATCGTCTAGTGGCCTAGGACAACGGCCTCTCACGCCGTAAACAGGGGTTCGATTCCCCTTGGGACTACCAACAGGCAGGAGGGGGGCATGATCCCATCATGCCCCCCTCCTCTGCTTCAGTCTATCCTGTGCCGTTCGGGTGCGCCCGCAAGAGCGCCTTACACAATTCCGTAGGCCAGCATGGCGTTGGCCACCTTGAGGAAGCCGGCGATGTTGGCGCCCGTGACGTAGTCGCCCTTCTTGCCGTAAGCCTCGGATGCCTGGATGCAGGTCCGGTGGATGTTCTTCATGATCTCGTGGAGCCTGCTGTCCACCTCCTCCCGTGACCAGGAGAGCCGCATGCTGTTCTGGCTCATCTCGAGGCCCGAGGTGGCCACGCCGCCAGCGTTGGCCGCCTTTCCGGGGCCGTAGAGGAGACCCTTCTCCTGGTAGACGCGGATGGCCTCCGGCGTGGACGGCATGTTGGCGCCCTCGGCCACGCAGATGCAGCCGTTCTTTGCCAGGGCCTCGGCGTGGGCGCCGTCGATCTCGTTCTGGGTGGCGCAGGGCAGGGCGATGTCCACCTTGATGCCCTGGTTCTTGATCACGTCCCAGATGCTCTCCCCGATGTAGCACACGGAGTTCTTGTACTTGTCCGCATACTCGCTGATCCTGCCGCGCTTCACGTTCTTGAGTTCCATGACGTAGCTGCTCTTCTTGCTGTCTATGCCTTCCTCGTCGATGATGGTGGAGCTGGAGTCGCACAGCGAGATGACCTTCCCGCCGAGCTCGTTGACCTTTTCCACGGCGTACTGGGCCACGTTGCCGGACCCGCTGATGGCAACGGTCTTACCCTTGAAGCTCAGCTTCCTGGTGGCGAGCATCTCGGCGGCGAAGTAGACGCAGCCGTAGCCGGTGGCCTCGGGCCGGATGAGGCTGCCGCCGTAGGGCAGGGCCTTGCCGGTGAGCACGCCGGTGTGGTCGTTCCTGATCTTCTTGTAGTAGCCGAACAGGAACCCGATTTCGCGGCCCCCCACCCCGATGTCGCCGGCCGGCACGTCCGTGTCAGGGCCTATATGGCGGAAGAGCTCGCGCATGAATGACTGGCAGAAGCGCATGACCTCCAGGTCGGACTTGCCCTTGGGGTCGAAGTCCGAGCCCCCCTTGGCGCCACCCATGGGAAGCGTGGTGAGGGAGTTCTTGAATATCTGCTCGAAGCCGAGGAACTTGAGGATACCCAGGTTCACGGACGGGTGAAACCGCAGCCCGCCCTTGTAGGGGCCGATGGCATTGTTGAACTGCACGCGGAATCCCCGGTTGACCTGGACTTCCCCCTTGTCATCGGTCCAGGGGACCCGGAACATGATGACCCGGTCCGGCTCCACGATGCGCTCGTAGATCTTCGCCTTTATGAATTCAGGGTGCTTCTTGGTCGTGGGCTCGAGACTCACGAGCACCTCTTCCACTGCCTGGTGGAATTCGAACTCGTTCGGATCCTGCTGCTTCACCTTCTGTATTACATCACTGATTACGGACATCTTCTTCGTCTCCTCCTCTATGGCTGATTTGCTTTCTTCTCTTTTACGGGCTCTCAGATTCCCTCTGGGGCGTCACAGGTCATGGGCAGGCCCTCATGTCCTGGAACACCAGCTCCTCTTGGGCACCAGAAAACCTCTGATCATCAAACCCGAAAAAGGAAGGTTTGGCAATCAGGGATTTGCCGATTTATCTATAGGGGATTACCTTATTTATAAATAAGGTTTTCCCTGATGCTTGTCTTCTGCAAGCCTGGATGTCCGGCGATGAGACTCGGTCAGTTTCCGCTCTGGGCCCACTGGATGGCATACTTCATGAGGTCATTGCCGGTGGAGAGCCTGAGCTTTTCCTTGATGTGGGAGCGGTACGACTCGATGGTCTTCACGCTCAGGTGGAGTTCTTCTGCGATCTGGCTCGTCTTGAACCCCTGGCCGATGAGGCGGAACACGGTGAGCTCGCGGTTGCTCAGCAGGTCGAGCGGGGTGCTCGCCCCCTTTGTGTCACCGGAAATGAGCGTTTCCAGCATCTTGGTGGTGATGCGGTCGCTCACGAAGATCTCGCCGTCCAGCACCTTGCGGATGGCCACGAGCACCTTGTCCACCGCCTCCTGCTTCATGATGTACCCGCGCGCCCCTGCGCGGAGCGCCCGCTCGGCGAAGAGGGTCTCGTCGTGCATGGACACCACCAGGGCGGGCAGGTCCCGGTACTTCAGCTTCATGGTCTTTATGAGCTCGATGCCATCGACCCCGGGCAGGGCAAGGTCAACGATGACGAGGTCCGGCGCCAGGGATTCGATCTTCTCGAGGGCTCCCTGCACCTCTTGGGCCTCGCCCACCACCTTCAGGTCGGGCTCCGAGTCTATGACCATGGCAAGCCCCTTGCGCAGGATGGGGTGGTCGTCAACGATGAGAATCTTTCTGCGTCCCATGTGCATCGTCCTTTCCTCAGCACGCTCTCAGAGGTGCTGAAACGATATTAGATCCCATCTCGAAGGGGAAAGCAACACACAAGGTCGGTCCCTCCCCCGGGGCGTGCGCGGATGTCCAGGGTCGCCTCGATCATTGAGGCGCGGTACTGCATGATGTTCAGCCCCATGCCCCTGCCGTGGCCCCTTGCCTGCCCCATGCCCACGCCGTTGTCGCTCACCCGCAGCTCGCACCCGGCGCCCCTGCGCTCGAGGCAGACCTCGATCCGGTCCGCGTGCCCGTGCTTGATGGCGTTATTCAGGGCTTCCTGCACGATCCGGTACAGGTTCGTGGCCGCCTCGGTGTCCAGGATGTAGATGGGCTCCGCGCAGACGAACGAACACGAGACGCCGAAGAGTTTCTGCACGTTCTCGGCAAGCTTCCCGAGTGCGTGCATGAGACCGTCGGCCTGCAGTTCCACCGGGTTCAGCCCGCGGGCGAAGCCCCGGGTCATGGTGATGGCCTGGTCGATGAGTTCGAGGATCTCGGCGATGTCCGAGGGTTCCAGCGGGATTCCCGACGCCACCTTCTTCTCCAGGACCTTCCCCATGAACCCGATGCCCGTGAGGTGCTGGGACAGGCTGTCGTGGAGATCCTGCCCGATCCTGCGCTGCTCGCGGTTGCTGATCTCGAGGATCTCCCGCTCCAGCTGCTTGCGCTTGGTGATGTCCCGCACGATGCCCAGCACCTCGTCGTTCCGGTACACCACCATACGGACCTCGAAATCCCTGGACACCCCGTCTATGGACAGGTGCTGCTCGTACACCTGGGGGTTGCCGGTCTCGAGGGCCCGTCTCACCGTGAGCATGCCCTGGTCCAGGAGCCTGCGGGGGATGAGTCCTTCCCTGTCGGCGAGCGTGTAGATGTTCCTGCCGATCATCTTCTTGCCCGGTTCCCGCAATGTGACGAAGGTCCCCTCGTGGAACCCCACCAGGGTCCCGTGGGTGTCCACCTGAAACATGAGGTCGGGTATGGCGTTCAGCAGGGCCCGGTTCTTGAACTCGCTCTCCTTGAGCGCCTCCTCGGTGAAGTGCCGCTCCAGCACCATGCCGATGCGCTCGGCGATCACCCTCATGAGGCTCCGCTCCTCCTTGAGGAAGGGCCCCTCGTCCCTGTCTGGCTTCTGCTCGCGGTAGAAGACCTCCAGGGTCCCCCGCTTGAGGCCTCCCACCATGATGTCCTGGGACTGCCTCCAGGGGGTCTCGGCGAAATCCGGGCTCTGCACCACCATGTCCCCCAGTCCGAGGCGGCAACAGGTGATCTCGGGGTACTGCCAGGCGTCCGGGATGATCTCCACGATCCGCTGGAGGATCTCGTCCAGGTCAAGGCCGTATTTCTCCACGATGCTGGAAATGCCGTAGAGGCAATTCAGCTCCTTGACCCGCTCCTTGAGTGCCTGGGCAAACTCGCCGTAGCGTTCCCAGTCCCTGTCCCTGGGGGACTCGGCCCTGCGCAGCCTCTGGATAGCCTTCTCGGCCCGGTGGAGCTCGGCGATGACCTCACGTCGAGGCTTCTCGAGGGATGTTCCCCTCGCCCTCTTCCCTGCGCTTTTCCTAACCTTCGGCCCGGTCGGTCCTGGTGGCTTCATATGATTCATCCGTCCGTGTGATCCGGAACATGTATACCCTTCGGGCACCTCTCTGCAAGAACGGATCGAATCCCGTCCTGGTGCTGCTCCCATAGATGGGTGCACAAGGGCCCGGTCCTGTGGTATGATGGCCGTCGAACGAAACCAAACCACACCGAGGACGCAAGGCCATGGCACAACCCGGAGACAAGGGACACGGCAGGGGCGAAGGCCCCCGGGAGGGTACGGCGGAATCCGCACGATCCGTGGATTTCATCCGCGCCATCATCAACGAGGAGCTCTCCATGGGCAAGCACGGCGGCAGGGTACACACCCGCTTCCCACCGGAGCCCAACGGCTACCTCCACATCGGCCACGCCAAGTCCATCTGCCTGAACTTCGGCATCGCGGCCGACTATAACGGTCTGTGCAACCTGCGGTTCGACGACACCAACCCTTCCAAGGAGGACCAGGAATACATCGACTCCATCATGGAGGATGTCAAGTGGTTGGGCTTCGACTGGGAAAACCGCCTCTACTACGCCTCGGACTACTTCGAGCAGACCTACCGCTTCGCCGAGGAGCTCATCAAAAAGGGCCTGGCATACGTATGCGACCTGAGCGCCGAGGAGGTGCGGCAGTACCGGGGCACCCTCACCGAGGCGGGGAAGGACAGCCCGTACCGGAACCGCAGCGTCGAGGAGAACCTCGACCTGTTCCGCCGCATGCGCTCGGGCGAGTTCCCGGACGGTTCCCGGACCCTGCGGGCAAAAATCGACATGGCATCGCCCAACCTGAACATGCGGGACCCGGTCATCTACAGGATCCTTCGGTCCACCCACCACCGCACAGGCGACGACTGGTGCATCTACCCCATGTACGACTATGCCCACCCCGTCTCCGACTCCCTGGAGGAGATCACCCACTCCATCTGCACCCTTGAGTTCGAAGACCACCGGCCGCTGTACGACTGGTGCCTGGAGAAGCTCGGCATCTTCCGTTCCCGGCAGATCGAGTTCGCCCGGCTGAACCTCAGCTACACCCTGATGAGCAAGCGCAGGCTCCTGGAGCTCGTGCAGATGGGCATCGTGAGCGGATGGGACGACCCGCGCATGCCCACCATCGCAGGGCTCCGCCGCAGGGGCTGCACCCCTGAAGCCATCAGGGCCTTCTGCGACCGCATCGGGGTGGCCAAGAAGGACAGCATGGTGGACATGGCCCTCCTGGAGTTCCACATCCGCGAGGACCTGAACGTCCGAACGCCGCGGATCATGGCCGTGCTGGAGCCCCTCAAGGTAACCATCGAGAACTATCCCGAAGGCCAAACCGAAGAGTTCGACATCCCCTTCCACCCGGATGACCCCTCCATGGGGAGCCGCGCCGTCCCCTTCGGCAGGACCCTGTACATCGAGCAGGACGATTTCATGGAGAACCCTCCACCGAAGTACTTCCGCCTCGCACCCGGACGCGAGGTCCGCCTGCGGGGGGCCTACTTCATCACCTGCACGGGCGTGGTCAAAGACCCCCAGACCGGGCTCGTCACGGAGCTCCGCTGCATCTATGACCCGTCCACCAGGGGGGGGGACGCGCCCGACGGCCGCAAGGTGAAGGGCACCCTGCACTGGGTTTCGGCCGCGCACGCCGTGCCGGCCCAGGTCCGCCTCTACGAGAGGCTCTTCCTGGTGGAGAACATCGGCTCCGAGTGCGAGCGCACCGGCAGGGACTACAAGGACTTCCTGAACCCGGACTCGCTGCGCACCCTGAATGGCTGCATGCTGGAACCCTCCGTGAAGGGAGCGCCACCCCTGAGCCGGTACCAGTTCGAGCGCCAGGGCTACTTCTGCGTGGACAGCGCGGACTCGAAGCCCGACAGCCTGGTGTTCAACCGCACCGTGACGCTTCGCGACTCGTGGGCGAAGGTTGAGAAGACCGCTCGCGTTACCAGGGAGACGCCGAAGGCTGCATCGAAAAAGTCCCCTGCAAAGGGGGCACCCGTGCCGGAGATCACCTTCGACGACTTCGCCAGGCTCGACCTCAGGGTGGGAAGGGTCCTCGAAGCGGCACTGGTGGAGGGCGCGGACAAACTCGTGAAGCTGCTCGTGGATGTGGGTGAAGACAGGCCCAGGCAGATCCTTGCAGGCATCCGGAGGGCATACCCCGACCCGGCAGCGCTCGTGGGAAAGCGTGTCGTGGTGGTGGCCAACCTCAAGCCGCGCGCGATGAAGTCCGGCACCTCCGAGGGCATGATCCTGGCGGGGGGCAGCGGAGACGACTGGCGGGTCTGCACCTTCGACGGCGAGCCCGAGCCGGGTGACAAGGTCTCCTGAGCGGCACGCCGTTGCGGTGAAAATGTTCATCCGGGTCTTGTCCCGGGTGTTTTCATCAGTACTTTAGTATAGGTGGAATGAACTGATGATACCCCACCATGGAGGAAGCCCTTGTCCCGAGCCCCTTCATGGGCTGTTCTGCTGGGTTCGGATGACATGAAGAAGAGAGAAGGCACAGCCCCTCCGCAGAAGAAACCCGAGAAGGAGACCCCGCGCCAGCGGGTGCTCCTCTCCCAGGTCATCGACTTCCTGCCCGACCCCACCTTTGCCATCGACCGGGCGGGCAGGGTCACCGTGTGGAACCGGGCCATGGAGGAGATGACCGGGGTGAAGGCCAGGGACATGGTGGGAAAGGGGGACTACGAGTACGCCGTCCCCTTTTACGGTGAGCGCCGCCCCATCCTCGCGGACCTGGTCCTGCACCCCGACCCGGAGCGGGAAAGGTCCTACTCTTCCCTGATCCGCCAGGGCGACAGCCTCTATGCCGAGACCATCGGATTGCCTTCCAGGCGGTTTCTCTGGGGAAAGGCGAGCCCCATCCGCGACAGGAGGGGAACCATCACGGGCGCCATCGAATCGATCCGCGACATCACGGACCACAAGCACATCGAGGAGACCGTCATCAAGAGCGAGGCCAGGTACCGGGACATCTTCGAGAACGTCTCCGACTACCTCTACCTCCATGACCTCGACGGCGTGTTCATCGAGACGAACTTCGCGAACAAGAAGGAGTCGGGCTTCTCCGAGGAAGAGCTGAACAGCCTCTCCATCAGGGACCTGCTCCCGGACCGCCACCGGCACCGGTTCCAGAACTACATGAAGAACGTCGTGGACAAGGGGAGAGACGAGGGGTTCCTCACCATCGTCTTCAAGGACGGGCAGGAACGCGTCCTGGAGTACCGCAACTCGCTCATCACGGACAATCAGGGATGGCCCGTGGCGGTGCGTGGCTCCGCCCGGGACATCACCGCCAGGCTCAAGGCGCAGAAGGAGCTCAAAAGGGAGCGCGACTTCATCACCACCATCATACAGACCTCTCCCGCCTTCTATGTGGCGATGGATCCCGCGGGGAGGATCATCCTCATGAACGAGGCCATGCTCGCCTCGCTCAACTACGGTCTCAAGGCCGTCCTCGGACGCGACTTCGTCACCACCCTCGTGCACCCCGAAGACCAAGCGTTCATCGCCCGGGGCATCTCCGACATGACCTCGTCAAGCCGATCGACCGTGCTCATGCTCAGGATGATCTCCCGCGACGGCAGGGACATGCTGGTCCAGTGGCAGTACAAGCCAGTCCACAAAACGGACGGCGGCATCGACTTCATCTTCGGCATGGGCATCGACATCACCGGCCAGAAACGGGCCGAGGAGCTGGGCCGGATCTCGGAGAAGAAGTTCCAGGCCGCCTTCCATGCCAGCGCCGATCCCATGGCCATCTTCGATCCTCCCACCGGGAGGATCATCGACGTCAACACCGCTTTTGTCACCTGGTCGGGCTACACCGCGGACGAGGCCATCGGCCGCACCACCATGGACCTGGACATCTGGCAGGACCCTTCCGACCGCGACCGGTACATCGGCAGGCTGCGCCTGGGGGAAACCGTGGACAGGGAGGAGGTGCGGCTCAGGAACAGGACCGGGGCCCAATACATAGTCATCCTGTCCGCTGCCATGGTGGAGGTGGAAGGCAGGTCCTACCTCTTCCTCACGCTCCATGACATCACCGATCTCCGCAATGCCCAGACGAGGCTGGCCAAGAGTGAGCGGCACTACCGGCTCCTGGCCGAGAATGCCTCGGACGTCATCTGGGTCCTCAACCCGGACCTGACCTACCGGTTCGTGAGCCCGTCCGTGGAGAACCTGAGGGGGTACACGGTGAAGGAGGTGCTCGGGCAGACCCTCAGAGACGTCCTTACCCCGGAATCGTACCGGAACGCCATGGAGCTCATGCAGCGGGAACGCCTCCAGGAGGTAAGCGGCCACCGGCACGGCCCCCAGTGGTCCACCACCGCCGAGTTCGAGATGACCCGCAGAGACGGCACCACCGTCTGGACCGAGGCGCGGCTGAGCGTGCTGTATGACGACGAGGGAAAGGTTTCGGGCATCCTGGGCATCACCCGGGACATCACCCAGCGAAAACAGGCCGAGACCGCCCTGAGAGAGCGGCAGCGACAGATGGAGACCCTCATGGGCAACCTGCCCGGCATGGCGTACCGGTGCAGGAACGACGAGAACTGGACCATGGAGTTCGTCAGCCAGGGGTGCCTCGACATCACCGGATACTCGCCTGAAGACCTCGTGGGGAGCGCCCGGGTGTCCTATGCGGGACTCATCCACCCCGAAGACCGCGACCCGGTGTGGTCGCAGGTGCAGGAGGCGCTGTCCCGCAGGGAGCATTTCCGCCTCACCTACCGGATCATCCACCGGGACACCGGTGTGCGGTGGGTGTGGGAGCAGGGCACGGGAGTCCCCGATACGGACGGCAGGGTGGCGTTTCTGGAGGGATTCATCACCGACATCACAGAGCGCAAGCTCGCCGAGGAGGCGCTCAGGAAAAGCGAGGAGCGCTACCGGCTCCTGGCCGAGAACGTCAGGGACGTGATCTGGGTCCTGGACATGGACCTCCGCTACACTTACATCAGCCCATCGGTGGAGCGCATGCGAGGATTTACCGTGGAGGAGGCCATGGGAATGCCCCTGGACAAGGTCATGACTCCCGAATTCTACCAGCTCGCACTGACGGTCATCGGGGAGGAGCTGGAGCGCGAAAGGCATGGCCTCATCCACGACCCCTACTGGTCCCGGACCATCGAAGGGCAGATCTTGCACAAGGACGGGTCCTTCCTCTGGGTGGAGATAACCGCGACCTTCCTCCGGGATGACGACGGGAACATCACCGGGATCCTGGGCGTCACCCGGGACATCAGCAAGCGCAGGCACGCCGAGGACGTACTCCAGCAGATCCGCTTCGCGGTGGAACACCTGGGGGAGGAGGCCTTCTGGATCAGCAGGGAGGGACGCTTCATCTATGTGAACGAGGCTTCCTGCAGGGCCCTGGGCTGCACCCGCGAGGAACTGCTCTCCATGGGGGTGCAGGACATCGACCCCCTGTTCCAACCGGACCGCTGGCCCGAGCACTGGCAGGAGCTGAAGGAACGAGGATCTCTGGTCTTCGAGTCCATCCACCGGAGAAAGAACGGCTCCGAGTACCCGGTGGAGATCCAGGCCAACTTCCTGGAGTTCGGCGGCCAGGAATTCAACTGGGCCTTTGCCCGGGACATCACGGAGCGCAAACACGCGGACGCCAAGCTCCGCGAGAGCGAGGAGCGGTTCCGGAGGATGGCCGAGGTCAGCCCGGAGGTCTTCTGGATGACCTCCCCGGACTGGTCCCGGGTCATCTACCTGAGCCCGGCCTTCGAGAAGATCTTCGGCTTTCCGGCTGAGGAGCTCGTCCAAAACCCGTCGGCATGCCTCGGCCTCATCCACGAGCAGGACAGAGACGCGGTGATCTCATTCTTCAGACGGAGCCAGGGCCCTGACGCGGTGTACGAGTTTCGCATCGTGCGGCCGGACGGCTCGGTGCGGTGGATCCGCAACAGGCGATCCTCCGTCCTTGACGAGCAGGGAAGGACCATCCTCCTCGTGGGCATCGCCGAGGACATCACAGAACGGGTGCAGGCAGAGGAGGAGCGCAAGGTATTCGAAGCCCGCCTGGCCAGATCCCAGAAGCTCGAGGCCATCGGGACCCTGGCGGGCGGCATCGCCCACGACTTCAACAACATCCTGTCCGCGATCATCGGATACTCCGAGCTTGCCCAGGAGGAACTCCCGGCATCCAGCCCGGCCCACGCGAGCCTTGCAGAGGTCATCCGGGCTGGCGACAGGGCCAAGGACCTGGTGAGGCAGATCCTTACCTTCAGCCGCCAGATGGAGACCGAACGGAAACCGGTCCGTGTCCAGCTTATCGTGAAGGAGGTCATGAAGCTGCTCCGGTCCTCCATACCGAGGACCATCACGATCAGAGACTCCGTGGATCCGTCTGCAGGACCGGTCTTTGCTGACCCCACCCAGATCCATCAGGTCATCATGAACCTGTGCACCAATGCCTACCATGCCATGCTCCCCGCTGGCGGCGAGCTCACCATCTCAGTGGATTCCGTGTTCCTGGATGCGCATTTCGCCTCCCAGCACCCCGAGCTCAGGGAGGGGGCCTATCTCCGGCTGGCCGTGCAGGACACCGGCACCGGTATGGACCCGGAGACCATGAAGCGCATATTCGACCCCTTCTTCACCACCAAGGAAAAGACAAAGGGCACAGGCCTCGGGCTGGCCACGGTGCACGGGATCGTCACGGACCTGGGCGGGTCGGTCATGGTGACATCCACCGTGGGTAAGGGGAGCACCTTCGAGGTCTACCTGCCCGTGTCGAAAAAGCAGGAGGACGAGGACGAGGAACCCGAGGAAGAACTTGGCAAAGGCAGGGGTCAGACCATCCTCCTGGTGGATGACGAGGAGGCCATCCTCCACTTCACCGGAACCATGCTCGAACAGCTCGGATACCTGGTCATCAGGACGTCCTCCAGCCTGGAGGCCCTGGGCATGTTCCGATCCAACCCCCAGGGGATCGATCTGGTGATCACCGACCAGACCATGCCAGGCCTCACCGGCATGGCTCTGGCGTCCGAGATCATCAGGACAAGGCCCGGCATTCCCGTCATCCTCATGACCGGCTACAGCGAGACCGTCTCCCCCGAGGAAGCCCTTGCCCAGGGCATCGAGGAGTACATCGAGAAACCCTTCACCCGGAGCACCCTGGCCCGATCCGTGCAGCGGTGCCTCAGCGAAAAGAACCGGCCATGAGGAACGCGCACACCCTCGTCATCGAAGACGAGGAACGCATCCGGCACACCTTCGGCTCCTTCCTGGCCGGGGAACGACCCGGAGCTGATCCGCGCCCGGGGAATACCTTCGTGGTGTGCCCTGGAGACACCACGGGCAGGCAGGACCTGTCCCCCGAGACAAGGAGGTTCGAGTCGCCCCCTGATGCCCCTGGGAAGACGGCCTCCCACGACTGGGAAACGATCCTGCAGGCCCTGCAGAGGAGGGGGCATGAGAAATGGTCTGTGCCGCCGCCGCGGTGGATCAGCCGCCAGATTGTGAACCGGAAGATGAGGGAGTACGGATGAGAGCGCCCTGACAGGCACGTGTACCATGTAACATATCTGTAACAGCGCCACCTGTAACAAGTTACAGATTCCTGCCCCATCTCATGCCTCCAGTCTTGCAGCGATCCTTATAATTAACTGATTTATTTATTTCATTTTTTATGCAATGTACTGGCGCCTGGCCTGGCATGCTTTGTGGTACCCAGGGACAGGCGCCAGGGACTCCATGCTCGAGGGAGAGCGTACATGCAGGACATCAGGACCGTGATCCTTCTCAGGGATGCGCACATCGAGACCGTGCTGAACGATGAGTGCGGCCTGGTCCTGCTCGCCTGCATCAGAACCGATGCGGGCTTCCGCTCCACCATGCAGGTCCTGGACACGGTGGCGGTCTTTTCCGGACCCGGCCTGCTTGTCTGCTGCGCCACCGAAGACCTCCTCCCCTCCCTTGAGCGCCGTTTCGACATACCCGGCACCCCCACCCACCTCCTGCTGAACCATGGCCGCGTCCTGGACTCGCTCATGGGCAGGACCACGGCGCAAAACCTCATCTCCTTCGTCAGGCCCCACCTTCAGGGGTTCCTGCAGGCATCAGAAGCCCGAGGAAAACCCGTGCCTGAAGGAAAGGCGCGGGAGGTCCCGAGGGGAAAAAGGATCAAGGCCCCATGATGGGATCCCCTCTCTCCCATGCGAAACCGATGGCTCACACCTTCGCCATACCCTCTCCCTCACGCGAAGGAGAGGGTGTCTTCCGTCGAAGCGGGACGAGCGTGACAGAGACCGGGCCATGCCCGGGAGAATCCCCATGAACAGGATAAGGGTGATCATCCTGGACGAGTCCGCCCTGGTGCGGCAGACCCTGAAGGACATCCTCGACGCCGACGAGCGGATAGAGGTTGTTGGTACCGCCTCCGAGCCTTCCCTCGCCCTGGCCAGGCTCAGGGACCCTATGGCCGAGGTGATCACCCTGGAGATCCAGATGCCCGGGCCGGACAGATTCACCCTTTCGTTCAGGAAAGTCTCCCCCCCGGCGGAGGCCACCCTGCAGTCACGCGCCACGGGCGTCCAGCCCCTGGGCAGGGCCCTGGAACTCGGCGCCATGGAGGTGATCCACAAGCCTGCCCCGGGCATCAGCGGGATGCTCCGCGAATCGGCCACCCTGCTCTGTGATGCGGTGGTGGCCGCGGCCCGGGGGCAGAACAGGCGCCTTTCCCTCGACAGGGACCTGATCCAGCCCAAATTCGGCGCAGACGTCATCCTGCCTGCACCGAGACCGGACGGAGCCATGCCGGTCACGGACAAGGTGGTTGCCATCGGCGCATCCGCAGGCGGCACAGAGGCTCTGAGGATCTTCCTTGAGGCCCTGCCCTGCGACTGCCCGGGCATGGTCATCGTGCAGCACATGCCCGAGGGCTTCACTGCGGCCTTTGCCAGGCGCCTCGACTCCCTGTGCGCCGTCTCCGTACAGGAAGCCTCCAGCAAAGACCCCGTGCTGCCGGGCCACGTCCTCATCGCCCCGGGCAACCGCCACCTCCTGCTCAGGCGCAGCGGTTCCCGCTACTTCGTGGAGGTCAGGGGCGGCCCGCTGGTGTCGCGCCACCGGCCCTCCGTGGACGTGCTCTTCAGGTCCGTGGCCCACTGCGCGGGGATAAACGGCATCGGGATCATCATGACCGGCATGGGAGACGACGGGGCCCGTGGTATGCGGGAGATGAAGGAGGCGGGCGCATTCACACTGGCCCAGGACGAACAGTCCTGCGTGGTCTTCGGCATGCCCCAGGAGGCCATCAAGGCCGGCGGCGTGGACAGGGTGCTCCCTTTGGAGGCCCTGGCCCCCGAGGTCATGCGGCTGTCCCTGCTCGCACGGAAGAAGATGGAGTGACGACCATGGGCCTGAAGACCATCCTCGCCGGATTCCTGACCAGACACCCGGCCCATGACCGCACCCGCCACCCGGACGAGGACAGGGCAGTCGGATGTTGGGCGGAACAGCTGCTCGGGGTCGGGGAGAGGCTCGATGCCGTGGTGGCGACCTCAGAGGACCGATTCCTGACCCTGGTGGAACGGCTCCAGGATTTCGAGGACATGAGTTCACGTTCCCACGAGATGGTGGAGCTCATGAGCGGGGAAGGCATCCGAAAAACAACCGAGGGCCTGCGGGACATCCTGCAGGAGCTCAGGCTGAACCTGGAGAACCCAGACCACTCCACGGAGCGGACCAGGGCGGTGTTCCACGAGCACCTGCGGGCCATCAGGAGCCTCACCTCCTGCCTTGACGAGTTCGGCATGCTCGTCATGAACCTCTCCATGATGGGCTTCCTCACCCGGATGGAGAATGCCACCCTCTCTGCGAACTCCGGGGGCTTCGCAAGCCTCAGCGACGACGTGCGGCTCCTGGCGGACACGATCAAGGCCAAAACTCACCATACGGTCCGGCTCTGAGTCGGTGCACGCGTATCTGGTCCGCGCCCTGGGGGAGATATCCGTCTTCGAGACCATCAAGGGGGAACAGACGCGCACCATGCTGGACAATGCCTTCAAGAACCACCGGTCCCTTCTGGATAGGCATGCCGCAGCCTCGGGCTCAGCGCTGCGGATCGATCAGGGCACCCGGAAGATCACAGCCAGCATCGCAGAGATCGTCATGTCCCTGCAGTTCCACGACATCACCCGACAGACGGTTGTCACGGACCGGCTGGTGGAGAGGCTGAGAGACCTCATCACATCGCTCCACGACATCAACAAGGCCATACGGACCATGCTCTCGGAACTGTGTGACCTGGGCGGATCACTCGTGCGGGATACCGAGGACGCGGCGACCCACACCGCGGTTCACCGGGAGATCGAGACGGCACTGAACGGGGTCAGACAGACCCTTGCCGGGATCATCGACAATGCCAGGAAGAGAAACCCGGGCGCGCTCCTCGAAGCGTCCTCACCGTTCTTTGCCGCCATCGACCGCCTCTACACCATGGAAAGCGAGCGCGCCATACACCTCAGGCACCTCGAGGCTTCATCCGGGAGCAGAGACTAAGCCATGGCCCCGGTCGAAGCAGGCGACACGGGCGGAAACCTGGAGCTGTTCTGATGGAAAGACGCTGCAGCAGACATACTTGCCGGGGTGCACCGGAACCCTCCCCTGGGGCCGGGCTGCGTGGGGATGCACCCGGTCACCGGCCGATGGGACTGCTGAGGGGGCGAACCGGCTGACGCCGGATCGTCCTGACGTTCCATCCATTGGCCCGTTGCCTTGGACCCTGCCCTTACTTCCGGTGGGGTTTTTTTCTCCTGACCCCATGGTCTGCACCGGGGAATGGATGGATCAGGCCCCTCTCTTTCTATGGCACGCTCACCATAGATTATGGCACGGAGACCATTTCGTCTTACTGTATTACCAGTCTATACGGCACCGGGTATTCTCCACCCCCCGATATAACAGGATGATTCCGTGAGCCGGCCACGGCCTGGTCCCTTGGCACAAAACTGGCAGATACATGCGCACAAGGTCAGAAACAGGTTCCACAGGGAAAGGAGATCACCATGCAGACGGCACTGAAGCTTGACAGGTGTGCATGCGGCGTCCATTCCGATACATCCTGCGCCGGGTGCGGAGCACCGGTATGCAGGAAATGCGGCCATCAGGAGATCGCATCCACCGATCCGGCGCGCATCGTGGTAATCCACTACTGCCACACATGCACTGCAGACCCAAAGAAAAACACCTGGGGCACCCTGTACTGGGACGGCCTCAAGGCATTGTATATCTGAACACGCGAGCAGACATGGGGGCGAGCTTCCCATCTGACCGCAAGGGACAGCTCGAAGCGCTTTCACACCACGATCCACTCATCATCGCACACAGGAGGCGCACCCCATCATGACGGGCTGATGGCGTACCGCAACACGCCACCGCACCGAATGAACCGCCATCAGCCCACCCTTGCGGTATTCTGAGAAAGAACCCTTCCCCACACGCCGCAATGCGCATGCATGAGGGCTTCAGCGATCATCCTCCCTGCCCGGCGGCCTGACATCACCCCGTGCGAGGGAGGCCGCAATCCCCGGGATGCAGAGCGCGCTGAAGAACAGGATGCCCGTACGGAAGGCATGCATGAAGGACCCTGCGGAATCGGGCGTGATCCGTACGTGCCCGATGATCAGGGAGAAGAGCACCAGTACGATCCCCATGCTGAACGCCTGGCCCGTAATGCGCATGGTGGCGATCATGCTGGATGCCACCCCGTAGTCGGCCCTCGACACGGAGCTCATGACCGCGTTGGTGTTGGGGGAGGAGAAAAGCGAGAACCCGACGCCGAGGACCACGAGGCAACCCACCAGGACCCCTGTAGCGCTGTTGCCGCCCATGAAGGCGAGGGCCATCAGGCCCGCTGACGTCACGGCCATTCCTGTGGAGGCCAGGATGCGGGGCTCCAATCGGTCCGACAGGCGCCCCGTCAGGGGGGAGAGCGCGGTCATGACCGCCGGCTGGGTCACCAGGACAAGCCCTGCCTGAGAAGGGCTCATGCCCTTGACGTACTGGAGAAAAAGGCTGAGCAGGAAGCCGGTGGAGAAGGTGGCGCTGTAATGGATGAAAGCGGCCAGGTTCGACCATGCGAATACGCGGTTTTCCTTCAGGAGTCTGAGGTCGAGGACCGGTGAGACGTGGTTCCTCTCCCAGAGCAGGAACCCGGCCATGGCACAGATGCCCGTGCAGAGGAGCACGATCCCGGTCCGTGCTGGCAGCAGCGAGAACCCGAGCATCAGACAGACAAGGCCCACGGAATAGATGAGCGACCCCGCGAGGTCGAACCCTCGGGAGACCCTGTCCGCATGGTCTTCCTCGACACAGAACAGCACCATCAGGAACGCGCAGCCCCCCAGCACCGCGGCCAGCAGAAAGATGCCCTTCCAGCCGAAGCCTTCGGTGAGAACCCCGCCGATGAACGGACCCGCGGTGAGGCCGGCGTACACCGCGCCCACGGTGATGCCGATGGCACGGCCCCTGCGGGAAGGGCTCGTGACGGCGGTGAGGATGGCCATGGAGGTGCTGAAGATCATGGCCCCGCCAAGGCCCTGGAGGGCACGGAGCGCCAGGAACATCCAGGCGCCCGGCGCAAGGGGCATGAACAGACTCGTCAGCGAGAAGACGAGGATGCCCGAGACGAAGATCCTCTTTCTGCCCAGGATGTCGGATGCCCTGCCCAGGGGGAGGAGGAACACGGCCGACGCGATGATGTACGCGGTGGTGACCCAGCCGATGAGCACGGCGTCCATGCCGAAGGACACTCCGATGGCGGGCAGGGCGATATTCACGGAAGACCCCATGAAGGGCGTGAGGAACGAGGAGATGGAGGCGATGACGAGCACGCTGCCCTCGCCCCCGTGGCCCTGCCCATGATCCCGCACGGAGCCTCTCATGACACTGCACCGGATGCCCGGCATCCCCGGACGCCTACGGCAGCCTCTCCCGCTTCCTGGTGAGCCCGTACTTCTCCACCTTGAGGTAGAACGTCTTGTAGTTCAGCCCAGACTCGCGGGCCGCTTCGGCGATGACCCCCCCGTGCTTCTCCAGCAGGTGGGCGAAGTACCTCCGCTCGAACTGCTCGAGGATGGCCTTCTTGATGGCGTGGTAATCGTTCCCCTCACCCGCATCCACGAGGATGGAGGGTTCCTCGGGGGCGGACGCGGCCTTTTCGCCGCCCGCCTGGGCGAGGATCCGGCCGAGTTCAGGGAAGTCCGTGATGAGTTCGGCGCGCGTGGACACCATGGCGTGCTGGATGATGTTCTCCATCTCCCGGACATTGCCCGGCCATGAGTAGGCCTCGAGCTGCGCCATGGCGGCGCTCGAGATCCCGCGCACCGGGGAAGCGAGCTTCTTGGAGTACTTGCCGATGAAGTGCCCGGCGAGCCTCGATATGTCCTCCCTGCGTTCCCGCAGCGGCGGCACGATGATGGGCAGGACGCTGATGCGGTAGTAGAGGTCTTCCCGGAAGACCTCCTTGCGGATCATGTCCTGGACGGGCCGGTTCGTGGCGCAGATGACCCGGAAGTCGAGCTCGATCTCGCGGTTGCTGCCGAGCCGGGTGATCCGGTGGTCTTCCAGCACGCGCAGGATCTTGGCCTGGAGATCCAGCGGGATGTCGCCGATCTCGTCCAAGAAGATGGTGCCGGTGTGCGCCTTCTCGAATTTTCCGATGCGCTGGCTGATGGCCCCGCTGAAGGCGCCCTTCTCGTGGCCGAAGAACTCGGACTCCAGCAGGTTCACCGGGATGGCGGCGCAGTTGATCACCACGAAGGGCTTGGAGCGGCGGTCGCTGCGCGAGTGGATGGACCGGGCGATGAGTTCCTTTCCGGTACCGGTCTCGCCCAGGATGAGCACGGTGAGGTCCGTCTCTGCGGCGGTGAGGATCTGCTCGTAGAGACGCTGCATCTTCGGGTGGGACCCCACGAGCTGGTCGAGGCCCTCGGTGTGCTGCTGGATCTGCCCCTTGAGCTCGATGTTCTCCTTCAGGATCTCGTGCTGCCTGAGCATCTTGGTGAGCGAGATCTCCAGGGTGTCCATGTTGAAGGGTTTTTCCAGGAAGTCGTAGGCCCCGTACTTCATGGCCTCCACTGCCCCGGATATGCTCCCGAAGGCCGTGACCACCACAACGTACGTCGTGGGGTAGCGGTTGTGGATCTCCCTGAGCAGTGCATACCCGTCCATGCGGGGCATCTTGATGTCGGTGATGACGATGTCGTGGCGGACCGCCTCGATCTTCTCCAGGGCATCGAGGCCGTCGCACGCCGTGTCTATCTGGAGTTCGAGGCTGGACTGCTCCAGGGCGTCCCGGAGCTGCTCGAGGAAGACCTCTTCGTCATCAACGAGCAGGATTTTTTTTCTTTCTTCCACGAATGTCCTCGCTGTCGTTCCGGCCTGCGCCGGCCTCACGCTCCCCGGCCGATGCCCTCGCCGGCCCTCCCTGCTCACGGGGGAGCCTGATCACGAACTCCGTGCCCCTACCCTTTTCGCTTCTCGCCTCGATCTCGCCGTGGTGCATGTCGATGACCTTCATGACCAGTGCCAGTCCCAGGCCTGTCCCCTTCGCCTTCTTCGTGAAGAACGGCTGGAAGATCCTGGCCAGGTCCTCCTGCTCGATGCCCGATCCCGTATCGGCGAGGCGGATCTCCACTGCGTCCTCGCAGAAGGTCTCCGTACCGCGGCTGAATGTATGGCGCTTGATCACGGCGGTGGATATCCTGAACGTGCCGCCCTCGGGCATGGCGTCCAGCGCGTTCTCGATGATGTTCTCGAAGACCTGGCGGAGCTGGATGCCGTCCGCCACCACGGTGTCCGCGTCCGGGTCGAAGGATGTCTCCACGCGGACCCGGCGCCTCTCGAGGGCCTCGGTCTGGTTGAAGAGCAGTCCTTCGACGATGTTGCTGATGCGGTGTGGCCTGGGCCGCAGCTCGCCCGTGCGGGTCCATTCGAGGATCTGGGTGACGAATTTCTCCAGGTTGTCCACCCCGTTCCTCACGCCCTCGAGCTGCCTGCGCTGGCGGGCGTCCATGGCCAGCGATCCGGAGAGCAGCTCCACGCCGGTCTTGATCTTCTGGAGGGGGTTGCGCACCTCGTGGGCCACATGCGCGGACATCTCGCCCAGGATGGCCATCTTCCTCGCCTGCTCCAGGTCGCGCTGCATCTGTTTGACCTCGGTGATGTCCATGATGGACACGATGCTCTGCATGGTGCCGGGGATCATGCCGATGGTGAGGAAGGACTCCCGGATGCGGCCGAACTTGTCCCGGAAGCGGAACTCATACTGGGACGGCACGTCCGGCGCACCCTGGCGTCTGGCCTTGGAGTAGGCCTTCATCCGTTCCACGTCCTCGGGGTGCACCACCTCGGTCCAGCGCATCTTCCCGATGATCTCCTCCTTGGTGAAGCCGCTGAGCCGCTCCATCTGGTTGTTGGCAAAGGTGACCGTGTAGTCTTCGTCCAGGATCATCATGGCAGTGCCGGTGTGCTCCACGGTGGCGCGGTACTTGGCCTCGCTGGCGCGGAGCGCCTTCTGGGCCTCGCGCTTCTCCGTGATGTCGCGGATCACGTTCTGCGTGGCCGGCCTGCCCTCGTACTCGATGACCGAGGGCGTGATCTCGAAGGCCCGCCAGTTCTCGTCCCTGCTCTTCAGCGCGATCTCGTACTGCTCGGGCACCTTCTCACCCCGGATGCGCTTGTCGTAGCGGGCCTCGATCATGTGCGCGAGTTCGGGCCGCACGATATCCTTGAGGCCCATGTCCGCGATCTCCTCCTCGGAGTATCCCAGGAGCTCCCGGAAGGCCGGGTTCGTGTACCTGAACCGGTGGTCCTGGTAGACGAAGATGCCGTCAGCGGTCTTCTCCACGAGCATCCGGTACTTCTGCTCGGACTCCTTCAGCCTGTTCTCCACGGCCTTCATGGGCCGCAGATCGCGGAACACGCTGATGGCCGCCACGGGCCTGCCCTCGGAATAGAGGTACGAGATGGACAGCGAGATGGGGATGAGGGTCCCGCCCTTGGAGTGGACCCACGTCTCCTCGCCCACGACCCAGCGCGGGTTCTCCTCGGTGCCCTCGTCCAGGATGGCCAGGATCCGGTCGCGTTCGCCCTCCACCAGGAACTGGGCGATGTTGGTCCTGTGGCTGAGCATGTCGTCTGCGCTGAACCCCGTGATCTCCTCGGCGGCCCGGTTGAAGATGAGCGCCCTGCCCTTCAGGTCCGAGGCCACGATGGCGTCCGACGAGCTGGCGATGAGTCCTGCCAGGAACTTGTTCGAGGACTCCATGCTCTGCTCCATCCCCTTGCGCCGGGTGATGTCGCGGCAGATGTTCAGGGTGGCGGGAATGCCCCCCGAGAGCTTGATGGCCGAGGTGGACAGGGAGATGGTGCGCTCATTGCCGGCCTTGGTGACGAAGATCATGTCGAGCCTGCGGGGGCGGACCTCGTCGCCGTTGATGAAGGCCTCGCAGCGCTTTTCCATGGGTCGCCACGCGTCCTTGTGCATGACGTCCCTGAAGCCCATCTCCTCGAGTTCCTCGGCCGAGTATCCGAGCATCCGCTCGAAGGCGGGGTTTACATAATGGAAGCGCCCTCCCTGGTAGACGAAGATGCCCTCGTAGGCCATCTCCACGATAGTCTCGTAGATGGCCTTGCTGAACTTCTTCGACTTCAGGTGCGCGGCGTCGTGGGCATGCATATATGCGGGGAAAATACACGATGTCTGGGGTGTCTATCAACAGAAAAGGGGGGTGGGATTCCGTGAGGGACAGCGGATCAGGCCTTGAACTTGCCGAAGTCCTCCGGGTTCATCTTCTCCAGGATCTCCTTGAGCTTCTCGGTGTCCTGTTCGAAGCCAACCATGACCTTACCCGCGCTGGACTTGGCATCCACGCGGATGGCGTCCTTGATCACGTGGTCTGCCACGTAGATGGCGGACTTGGTGCGCAGGGCAACGGCAATGGCGTCGGACGGCCGTGCGTCTATGGTCAGCCGCGACCCGCCATGGGCCACGGTGATGAGCGCATAAAAGACGTTCTCCCGGATGTCCACCACCTCGATCTTCTCGATGACGGCGCCCAGGGTCTCCACGAGGGACTTGAAGAGGTCGTGAGTCATGGGCCGGGAGTATTGGACCCCTTCCAGGGCCGCTGCGATGGCGCTCGCCTCCATGATGCCGATCCAGATGGGGAGGATGAACTTGCCCTCGAGGTCGCGGAGCACCACGATGGGCGCGTTGTTGGTGGGGTCAAGGGCGATGCCCGCCACCTTCATTTCCACGAAACCGGCCATGGGAGACTCCTCCTGATCTGTAAGATTAAGACCGCCCACCCGAATAGTCAATACTTCATCAACCCCACAGAGCCTGTCTCTCACCCTTTGCCGCGGAGCTGCACCATGCCCGCCAGCGTCCTGACGAGCTCCTCCATCTCGCAGGGTGCGCCGCCGATGGCCACACCCTCCTGCCTGAGCCAGTGCTGCACTCGCATCACCAGCGGCGCCTCTATAGCATGGCTCTCCAGCAGATCGATGCGCTGCAGGAGGTCCTCCTTCTGTACGTCGAGCACCTTTTCCCCCCGGGCAATGCCCACGATGCGGTGGGCAAGGGCGAGGAAGTCCTCCTGGTTATGGGTGACGATGATCACCGTCGTCTCCTCCAGCGAGGCGATGATGCGCATGAGCTCCCGCCTTCCCGCGGCATCCAGCCCTGCGGTGGGCTCGTCCAGCATGAGAACCTGGGGCCGGATCATGAGGGCCGATGCCAGGGCGAGTTTGCGCTTCTCGCCCGAGCTCAGGGAAAAGGGGGAACACGCCTTCAGCCTGCCCACATCCAGACCGAAGCCCCGGGTGACGTCATGCGCCCTCCGCTCCAGTTCCGGCTCGTCGGGGCTGAAGAAGTTCCTCAGGGCAAAGACGAGCTCGTCATAGGCCCTCTCCTGGAAGAACTGCTCCTCCGGGAACTGGAAGAGCACTCCCATCCGCCTCCGCACCGAGGGCAGCTCTTTACGCCGGGCCAGGGTGTGCACGCTGATCCCGTCGTAGAAGATCTCGCCTTTCGTGGGGAGGATCAGTGCGTCCAGGAGCTGGAGCATGGTGGTTTTCCCGGAACCGGCAGGACCGGCCACCACGACCTTCTCTCCCTGCTCGATCTTCAGATCGATCCCCGATAGCGCCCACTCGTCGCCCGGCATGTCGTACTGGTAGGAGACATCGACGAATTCTATGACCATCTCGCCCTGAGCGCCTCCTTCACATGGTCGGCGTCCAGTGCGTTCAGGCATGCACCGGGCTCCACCAGCCCCTTCCTGGCCATGACAATGCCGTAGCGCATGCAATCGAGGCCTGCTGCCGTGTGGGCATCCGGCGTGATGACGATGCGCCCTCCCCTCTCGACGAATCCCGGAACGAGCCGCCAGTCGATGTCGAGCCGCATGGGGTGTGCGTTCAGTTCCACGGCCACTCCGCACCGGGCGGCCTCCTCCAGGATTGCCTCCATGTCCAGGGCATAGGGTCTCCGAGACAGGAGTAGCCTGCCCGTGGGATGGCCGATGACCGAGGTGCACGGGTTGCGGATGGCCTTGATGATCCGCTCGGTCATGGCAGGCCCTTCCATGTTCATGTGAGAGTGGATGCTGGCGAAGACGAAGTCCAGGCCCTTGAGCACGGTTTCGCCGTAATCCAGGGACCCGTCTGGCAGGATCTCGGACTCTATGCCGCTCAGGATGGCGATGTCCGGAAACCGGTCGTTCAGCCGCGCGATCTCTTCCTGCTGCCGCCTGAGGTCCTTCACGCTCAGGCCTCCCGCATAGTACGCGGATCGGCTGTGGTCCGAGATGCCGACCCACTCATAGCCGCGGTCCCTGGCGGCCTGCACCATGTCCGCAAGGGGGGTACGGCCATCGCTCATGGTGGTGTGGATGTGGAGCACGCCCCGGATATCGTCGGCACTGATGAGCCTCTGCACCCGGCCTGAAGCGGCACGGTCCCATTCGATACCCCTTCCCTCCCTGATCTCGGGGGGGAGCAGGGGCATGCCCAGCAGCGCGTAGATCTCCGCCTCGTCGGAGACCATGACCGTGCGGGAGTCCCTGAGGACCGCACCGGGGGTCACCTCCACCCCGCATGCCCTGCCCCGGGCGCTGACCTGTTCCAGGTGCCCGCCCGACCCGGTGGTGACGAAGAGCGCCGGTATCAGAGATTCCGGGGGTTCCACCCGGATCGTGACCGGCGGCCTGTCCGGATGGGTGAGCGCGTATTCCCGCCCGTTCCGGACCCACCGGACACCCTGGATGCCGTCCAGGCAGGTGGGGATGATGTCGTACGTATCCCGGTCTTCCCTGCAGAGCAGCTCCACGCGGTCCATGACCTCCATGCCCCTGCGGCAGACTCCGGTGGGAACGGCCTCGAGCCCCGCGTTCCGGAGACTCGTGATCATGGTATCCATCCAGCCCCATGCGGCATCCATGAGGAACCACCCCCGGTACCCGAGAACGTCAAGGGCCGCCTGCCTCAGCCTCGCAATGCCCTTTTCCGTGAACCCCTTCACCGGGGCGAGCCGGCCCTCCTCGATGGCCGCGAGGAGGTCTTCGATCCCCGAAATGCCCAGGTCCCTGTGGAGCATCCGCAGCTTCCTCGTGCCCAGGCCGGGCACCTTGAGCAGCTCGGCATGGCCGTGGGGAAGCCGCGCGCGGAGATCTGACAGCAGGGAGAAGTCACCCTCGAGCACCCAGGCCTTCAGGGCCGCGCCGATGGAGGGCCCGATGTCCCTGACATGGTTGATCTCCCCGCTCTCCACGAGTTCTCTCACCGGTTCACGGAGGTCCGCCACGGCGTGTGCGGCCTTCCGGTATGCCCTGGCCCTGAAGGGATTCTCGTCGAGGAAATCCAGGGCCTCGGCCACCTCGAGGAGGGCTTCTGCGAGGGCTGCGTTATCCAAGGAGCTCTCCTTGCAGGGTGCTTCCGTCATGACCCACGAGACGGACCTTCACCAGGGAACCGGGCGCCGCATCACCCCGGGTGGTGACGGTGAGGTAGTTGGACGAGATGCCAGAAAAGCCCCCGCAGCGTGAGCCGGTGACCAGGACCTCTTCTACGGAACCGATACGGGATGCGGCGAATTCCCGGCGTTTACTCCTCGAGAGTTCCCGGAGGAAGGACGACCGCTGCCTCACGGCGCCGCTCCCCGGCCTGTCCTGCAGTGAGGCCGCGACGGTGCCGGGTCGAGGCGAGAAGGTGAAGACGTGCAGGTAGGTGATGTCCATGCCTTCGATGAGGGCGTAGGATTCCTCGAAGGCACGCTCGTCTTCTCCGGGGAACCCCACGATGACGTCGGCGCCGATGGCCATCGAAGGCGACGTATCCCTGATCCGTGCCACGAGCGACCGGACCGCCTCCGCCGTGTACGGCCTGCCCATGGCCCTCAGCACGCGGTCGCTGCCGTGCTGCAGGGGGAGGTGCAGGTGAGCGCAGACTCTGGGTTCGTGGGCCGCCATGTCGATGAGGCAGTCCTCCACGGTCCACGGCTCCATGGAACTGACGCGGACCCTCGATATGGCGGTGTGGCCCAGTATCTTCTGGATGAGGCGGGTGAGGCCGCCTCTGTACAGGCCGATATTGATGCCCGTGAGTACCACCTCGTGGTACCCCCCGGCGACCAGGGTCCGGACCTCCGTGACGACGTCCTGCCAGGGCCTGCTCACCGGAGCGCCCCGGGCCATGGGGACGATGCAGTAGGTGCAGTACCGGTCGCAGCCCTGCTGGACCTTGACAAAGGCCCTGTTCTGGGATCCGAATTCCGAGATGAACCGGGGAAGGTCGATGTCGAGGACCTCTGACAGGTTCTCCGGTCTGACCACCTCCACCTCCCGGGAGACCTTCCGGATGTCGTCGGGGTAGACCCCTGCCTGGCATCCCGTCACGATCACCCGGCCTCCCGACCCCAGGGCCCTGCGGATGAGCCTGCGGCCATCGGCATCGGCCTTGTGGGTGACGGTGCAGGTGTTGATGATGTACACATCCGCCCCCGGCTCGGAAAAAGGCTGCTCGCAGTGGCCGGCATGGAGAAGCCCCTGGCGGATGCGCTGGCCCTCGTAGTGGTTGACCTTGCATCCCAGGGTGACGATGGCGAACCTCATATTTTCAGGGGGAATACTATGGCGCTCCGGGCAGTGTCAATCGCCGGTATTCCCCGGCTTCTTCGCAGTCTTCCGCAGGACCTTCCTGGCCTCCTGCATGAATTCCTCAGGGGGGTTCATGAGCTTTACCCCGGTCTCCACGCGTCCGGCCTCGTCCGGTATGGACCACATGGCCTTGCCCCGCGCCTTCTTCCCGTCGAGGACGACCCTCACCTCGTGGTCGATGGAAACCTTCTCGGAGGTCTCCAGCAGCAGCCCGGTGTCGTCCACATTGAGAAGGCCCCCGTCCTCGGGACCCGACCCCACATCGTAGACCACGGGCGCATGGACGCGGTGGCGCCTGAGCTTCATCTGCCGCTTGATGGCATCACGGTTCCCCATGCTCCTGAGCTGTGAATCCATGTTGTTCGTGGCATTGAAATACCGTATCCGCTGCTCCAGCTTCGCCACCCTGGAGAGGTCCTTGAGCAGGGCCTTCCTGTTCCGTTCCAGGGTCTCCACGAGGTGCGTGAAGGCCGCCTCGAACTCCCGGTTGCCCCGGTTGGCCAGGTAGGTGTTGATCATGGAGGGGAGTTTCTTCTTGATGAGCGCCTCGAAATCCTTCAGTGCCCGCTCGAACTCTTCCCTGTTCATGCCCTGAGCATACCGAAAAGGAGGTGCAAATGCAAACGTCACGATGGTTACGGGGGGCAGGGACAGAGGGTCTGGAACATGCCCGTTCACCGGGAGAGATGATGGGGAACACGAGAGTATTTCTTTACGGATCCTTGACACATCATGTATGGTGGGTTCCATGGATACGTTGAAGATTTTACTGTGTTCTTCGGAGGTGACACCCTTTGCCAAGACCGGCGGCCTGGCCGATGTGAGCGCCGCCCTGCCGGCCCAGCTCAACCGTCAGGGACTGAACTGTTCCGTTGTCATGCCCCTGTACCGCGAGGTCAGGAACATGGACCTCCCGCTGAAACCCTGCACCGAGGTGGCGGTGGTCACGGGTGCAGGGATTTCCGAGGCCCGTATCTTCTCCTACAAGACCATGTACTTCATCTCCCACCCCCTCTTCTCGGACCGCACAGGCCTGTACTCCTACGCGGGACAGGACTACCCGGACAACCTCGAACGCTTCGCCTTCTTCTCCAGGGCCTGCGTGGAGCTGATCCGCTTCCTAGGGGATATCCAGGTCGTGCACTGCAACGACTGGCAGACGGCCCTGGTGCTGCCCTACCTGAAGGATGCGGGCCTCGACCACGTGGCAAGCCTGTTCACCATCCACAACCTCGCCTACCAGGGCATCTTCGACGCCATCCTCTGGTCCATGCTCTTCCTGCCCCACGAGTTCTTCCATCCCGACTGCATGGAGTTCTTCGGCAGGATCAACGTCATGAAGGCAGGCATCGTGTTCTCGGACGCGGTGAACACCGTCAGCCCCACCTATGCCCGCGAGATCCAGACCGGCGAGTTCGGCAGCGGCCTGGACGGCCTTCTGCGAGCCGTTTCACACAAGCTCTCCGGCATCACCAACGGCATCGACGATGTCATCTGGGACCCGGCCACGGACCCCCTCATCGCCAGGAACTATTCGCGCCACGACATGACGGGCAAGCAGGACTGCAAGCGCGCGCTTCTGGAGGAGTTCTCCCTCCCCAGAGACGATGGACCGGTCTTCGGACTCATCAGCCGCCTGGTGGAGCAGAAGGGGATCGACTGCGTGCTGGATGCCGTGCCGGCCATGGCCGGCATGGGCGCCAGGATCGTGGTGCTGGGCAACGGCAACCCGGTCTTTGAGCGCCGCCTAAAAGACCTCCGGCAGGAGCTGCCCGGCCACGTGGGCATCCACATCGGGTTCGATGAGGCGAAGGCCCATGCCATCGAGGCCGGGGCCGACTTCTTCCTCATGCCGTCGAGGTTCGAGCCCTGCGGGCTGAACCAGATGATCTCCATGCGCTACGGGACCATCCCCATCGTCACCGGGGTCGGCGGGCTGCGGGACACGGTCAGAGCCCTGGGCGAGGGAGAGAGGCCGTACGGGCTCCGCGTGGCATCCCCGAACACCCCTTGTCTCCTGGACACCGTCACGCAGGCCTGCCGGCTCTCCCATGACGACCCGGGTCTCCTCCTCGCCATGCGGCTCACCGCCATGGAGCAGGATGTGAGCTGGGATACGCCCGCGCGCCAGTACGCCCACATCTACCGCAATTGCAAAATTTTGAAAGAAAGAACAAGATAATCACAGCTCGCAGGTTTTCTACATTTTGTCGATAACCCGAACGGAACGTGCCCGGACCGGGCTCCTGAACGCACCCTTCCGGAAGCTCTCATGGGCGCATTTTCTTGTACAGCATATTGTTATTATTGATTATTTATGACTTCACACAAAATTCACACAGCCCACCGATAACCGGTGCCTATTACCGTTGACCTTTTGCAATGCCCGCATCATTATGGCGCTCGTTGCTTCTGAAGTTTCTCTCTCTGGGGGGTTTTGTGGATCATTTTGCAATCATTAAGAAATCTATACTCTCACAGTCACACGCGGCTTCAGACAGGGCGCTCCTGGATCAGCTCGAGATCAGCGAGGACGGCGGCACCGTGTTCGTCCGGTGTCCCAACGTGTTCGCCCAGAAATTCCTGATCCGCACGTACCGGGACCTCATCATCTCATCCATCAGGACACAGCTCGGAGAAGGGGTGGACGTGGAGTTCTGCGCCGCACGGGGCGAGCACGCCCAGGAGCGGGGTCCGGCGCCGACAGGGGACAGGGCCGTCCAGATGAGCCTGCCCTCAACGGCGCAGGAGTCTTCCTGGTCGGGCCTGAATGCACACTTCACCTTCGACGAGTTCGTGGTGGGCAGGTGCAATGCCTTTGCCTATGAGGCGGCCCAGGCGGTCTCCCAGGGGGACATGACCAGGTACAACCCCCTGTACTTCTACTCGGACATCGGCCTCGGCAAGAGCCATATCGCCCACGCCATAGGCAACAAGGTCCTCTCGAGCCGGAGCGGCATCAATGTCCGGTACACCACGGCCAGGGACTTCACCCACGACTATGTCCACTCGGTGCGGAACAACTGCCTGAGCTCGTTCAAGAGCTCGTACCGGAGCGCCAAGGTGGACGTGTTCTTCATCGATGACGTCCACCTCTTCAAGAACAAGGAAAAGACCCAGGTGGAGCTGTGCCATGTGCTGGACGACCTGATCAGCGCGGGCAAGCAGGTGATCCTGTCGGGATTCAGACCCCCCACCTCCATCCCGCAGATCGACAAGGGGTTGCGGTCACGGCTGTCGGCCGGGCTCGTCATCGACATCAAACGCCCGGACAAGGCGACCCGCGCCAGGATCGTGCGTCACAAGGCGAACAAGAGCGGTGTCACCATGCCCGAGCCGGTGGTGGAGTTCATCAGCGATACGGTGCACACCAGCATCCGCGACCTGGAGAGCGCCGTGATGACGCTTGCCGCCATGAGTTCCCTCATGAAGAAGACCATCACCATGGAACTCGCCCAGGAGCTGCTGGAAGGGACCCTGGAGAGGCAGCAGCGGATCACCATCCCCTACATCATCGATTTCATCTCCAAGAACTTTTCCATCCCCAGGGAAAAACTCGTCTCGCCTTCCCGCAAGAAGGACGTCGCGTATCCCCGCCAGGTGGCCATCTTCCTGTGCAGGCGCTACACCGAGGAGCCGCTCCAGATCATCGGCCAGGCCTTCAGCAGGAAACACTCGTCCATCATCCATTCCCTGGAGACCATCGACACCCAGTACAGCCAGAACCTGAAGGTGAAGCGGGAGATCGACTTCCTCATGGAAAAGCTCGACAGCGAGAGGTCCTAGCGAACCAGGGTGATTCCCGGAGCAGGGGATGGCAGGTCACAGACCGGCCGCCTCCCTGCTCAGGTCGCGGAAGGTGTCCACGCCGGTGAAGAACTCGCGCATCATGACGACCCAGTAATAACGCCCGCGGCGGGTGAGTCCGATCCGCGATCCGTTGAACCGCAGCGCCCCGATGAGGGAGAAGAACAAGAGTTCCACCCCGAGCAGCGCCCAGACGGGACGGCCGAAGCGCCTGCGGAAGTCCGCCGTGTCGAGCCTGAGTCCGAATAGATTCATGAGGAGGTTGTACCTGGCCAGATCCCTGGTGGAGAAGGCCTTCCTGTGCTTCACGGGAAGCACCCCCGCCTGAAGGGTTTGCATATACTCGGCCAGGGAGAAGGTGTTGGCATGGATCGCCCCTCCCACGAACCCGAAGGCCCCGCTGCCTGCACCCACGTATTCCTCGCCGCCCACCACGTATTCGTCGATCATGCCTGCACCACCCCGGGAAAAGCACCAGGCCGAGTTCGGACGATACGCGGTCTCGAGCTCCCGGGCGATGAGGTCATGGTAGAGCCGTTCCGTGCGGGGGCTGACCCGGCCCATGATCCGTTCCATGTGTGACCGGGTGGCCCGGGACACCATGAGTGGGTAGAAGGTGATCTGGTCCGGAAGGATGGAAAGGAGGGTCTGCAGGTCGTGCTCCAGCATCGCCGTATCCTGGAGGGGGAAGTTGTAGATCATGTCCACGTTCAGGGTCTCCACCGCACCCAGGACATCCCTTATCCTGCGTTCCAGGGTGGATGCGCTCCCATATTTGTCGTACCTTCCGATGGCCTTCAGTATCGTATCCGAAAAGCTCTGAACGCCCACCGAGACACGCCTCACCCCGGAGGCGGCCAGTGACGCCAGCGTGGGCCTGTCCAAACGGTCAGGATTCGTCTCCACGGATATCTCGGCAGGGCTGAAGAGCCTGCCCACGAGTTCGAGGGTGGAGAGCAGCTCGTCCATCATGATGGTGGGTGTGCCGCCGCCCATGTACACGGATGAGAACCTGAACCCCCTGCCCGCATAGATCTGCAGTTCCTTTCTCAGTGCCAGGAAGTAGTCCCTGACGGCGCGCTCTTCAAAGGGATACCGGTGGAACGAACAGTAGGGACACAGCTGCATGCAGAAAGGGACGTGGATGTAGAGGTGGATGGGGTATGCCGGCGGATTCGGCGCCCTCGCCGGTGCACCCTCCTCAAAGGCGAAGCACGCCTGGGAACCACGCCCCACGAACCAGGTGATGAACCGTTCGATCACGACGCTGCCTACCGGAGGAACCTGAACAGTGCAAGTACCAGGCTGAGGATGCAGCTGAGCACAAGGGATGTGGTGATGGGGAAGAAGAACCTGGTGCCGTGACGTTCGATCATGATGTCTCCGGGGAGCCTGCCGAGCCAGGAGATGCCTCCTCCCATGGAGAAGAAGATGCCAAGCGCCAGCATGATGATCCCTGCGGCGACGAGCGCATGTCCGAGCTGTCTCATGGTATGAGCCTATATACCACATCCTCCCCCCGGGCAAGTCGGCTCTGGGTCCCTGGCTCTCCTTCTCCAGGCCGTCCTTGCCCGGTGGTTTTTTTCATGATAGTCCAAACCATCATGGAGCGGCCGAGAAGGTCAAGGGGTATGCGCCCATGCACCGTATCATCGAGTGCACCTGCGGCTCCCCCCGCCATTTGTGGCGCCCTGCCGATCCGGCGCCCTGGACGACATCGATCCGAGGCGGGCATACCATGATCCCGGTGCGGGACACGAGCGTCGCCAGGGGGTTCGCCCCCCTCACCGCAGCGCTCATCCTGTGCAACCTCGCCATGTTTATCCAGGAGATTCGCCTCGGGGAGCAGATCTTCCACATGTTCAGCGCCAGCCCCGCCGACCTGAGCGGCTACCTCATCCGCGGGACTCCGGGCTTCTTCGGCATCCATGGATCCATCGTGGCCTCGGGATTCATCCATACCGGGTACGTCCACCTCATCGGGAACTTGATCTTCCTGTCCGTCTTCGGCCCGCCCGTGGAGAAGACCATGGGCCGGCTTCGCTTTGCGCTCTTCTACCTGGCGGCGCTGTGCATATCCTTCTATGTCCATGCAGTCATCAACCCACTCTCGTCAATACCTGTTGTCGGCGCATCAGGAGCCATCGCGGCCATCATGGGGGCATACCTGATCCTGAACCCCACGGGGCGAATCCTGACGATCATACCCTTGATCCTCATGCTGGAGGTCATCGAGGTGCCATCTCTCATCTTCGTCCTGATCTGGTTTACGCTCCAGGGGATTCAGGGCTTCATGAGTGTGCACACGAACAGCCCGGTGGCATGGTTCTCCCACATCGGGGGCTTTCTCATGGGCCTGATCTCGGGGATCCAGTTCCGAATGTCCCGATAGCTTCACCCCGGAAGGACCGCACAAAAGGGCTGACGTTCTCCATCCTTGCGCCCCGGGGGAGGGGATGCGGCGTTACCACACCGTAATGCCGCGCATGTATCTTTTCATGCCCTTGACAACGGCTGTTACCAAATTGATATTTCTCTAAAGATTCACTTTCGCCTTCCCGATAGAGAGGCTATGCATAGGGAAGAATTGATTTTTAATGCGATTCCAATATGTTTAAGGTATAGAGAAGACAATGAGCGCTACACACTCCTTCTCCATGGGCCTTGTCATGGCGATCGCGTTGCTGCTCGTCTTCACCCTGCCCGGGGAAAAGGGCATCATCCGGGGATATCAGCTTCATCGAGAACTCACCAGCCTGAAAAAACACAATGCGGCCATCGAGCAGGAGAACGCCGGCCTGGCTCGCGAAGCGACCATGTTGAGGGACAACATGGCCTACATAGAACACGTCATCGTCAAGGAACTGAACCTGGTGAAGCCTGGCGATACGATTGTCGTGTTCAAGCGGAAAAAGACCTGATCGCGGGGTGATTCGATGTTTTTTGAAAAAAATTTGTTGGGATTGGATATCGGGTCACAGTCCATTAAGATGGTGGACATAGAGAAGACACGGAACGGCTACCAGCTCAAGTCCTTGGGAGTCGGCCTGATACCCGCCGAATGCATCGTGGACAAGGACATCATGGATTCGGAGACCGTGGTGGACACGGTGAAGAACCTGAGGGAAAACCTCAAGGTCAAGGCGCGGGGCAGCGCCACCGCCATCTCGGGACATTCCGTCATCGTGAAGAAGGCCGAACTTCCCATCATGAACGAGGGCGAGCTCAGGCAGTCGCTTCCCATCGAGGCGGAACAGTACATCCCCTTCGACATCAACGACGTGTACCTGGACACCTTCATCCTCGGCGAGAGCATCGAGCGCACCGACATGATGGACGTGCTCTTCGTCGCCGCCAAGAGGGAGCTGGTGGACGAATACGCATCGGCGGTGAGAAACGCAGGGCTCAAGCCCATGCTCATCGACATCGATGTATTCTCCCTGGAAACCATGTACGAGGCGAATTACCCGGATGCCCCGGAGAACATCGTGGCACTGGTGGACGCCGGCGCATCCATGATCAACGTGAACATCCTCAAGGACGGCATGTCCATCTTCGCCCGCGACATCTCCATGGGCGGCCGCCAGCTCACGGAGAGGATCCAGCGCGAGTTCAACGTGAGCTTCGAGCGGGCCGAGAACATCAAGACCGGGGCGAACATCGAGGGCATCGACCTGGAGAAGATCAACTACATCTTCAAGATGGCGGCAGAGACCTATGTGCAGGAGATCCGGAGGACCCTGGACTTCTTCCTGTCCACCATGGTCAACGAGAACATCGAAAAGATCTATATGAGCGGAGGATCCAGCAGGATACCTGGCCTCACCAAGCTTCTGGAAAAACAGATGGAGATCCCGGTGGAGATCATCAACCCGTTCAACAATATCAGGTGGGACGACCGGGTGTTTGATCCGGAATACATGGCCTATATCGCACCGCAGATGGCTGTGGCTGTGGGCCTTGCACTAAGGAGGGCCGACTATAAATGGTAAAAATAAACCTGTTACCCATCCGCGTCGAGCTGAGGAAAAAGGCCTTGGTGGAGCACCTCGTCCTTGCGATCCTCTGCATTGCCCTGGTGATCATCGGTGCATACTTCACCCAGCTCACCGTCATCAAGGAGAGGGACGACCTCCAGAAGGAGATCGCCGACACCAAGGTGGAGATCAAGAAACTCACCGCTGAAGCTGGCGAGATCGAGAAGTTCAAGCAGCAGAAGCAGGAACTGGAACGGAAGCTCGACGTGATCCGCGACCTGAACGCACAGAAGACCGGCCCGGTGGAAATGCTGGACGAGCTGAGCCTCATTATCCCCGAAAAAGCCTGGCTGAGCACGCTCACCAACCAGGGGGACAAGATCGTGCTCGAGGGTGCTGCCGTGGACAACACCACCATTGCCGCCTTCATGAAGCAGCTCCAGGCATCCAAGCATTTCGATAAGGTAACCCTTGTCCTCTCGAAGCAGGAGGGAGGCGTCCAGAGATTCTCCATCACCTGCATGATCAAGCAGACGACTTGAGGTAGACCATGGACAAAGTGATCGATACCCTATTACGGCAAAAGCCCTACATCAAGCTCCTCGTCCTGCTGGTGATCCTGGGGGCCATTGCCGGGCTCTACTGGCAATTCCTCTACCGGCCTGTGCGGGCGGAGATCAGTGCCATGGAACCCGACCTGAACAAGCTCAAGGCCGAGCTCGCTGCAAAAAAGGAGATCGTGAAGGAAAAACCCCGGTACATCGCCGAACTCGAGCAGACCAGGGGCAAGCTCTACATAGCCCTGAAGCAGCTCCCTGACAAGAGCGAGATCCCCTCGCTGCTGGAGAACGTCTCCTCGCTGGGCACCGCCGCCGGTCTCCAGTTCAAGCTCTTCAAGCCCATGCCCGAGGTGTCGAAGAACTTCTATGCCGAGATCCCGGTGGACATCCAGGTTGACGGGGTGTACCGCGACATCGTCACCTTCTTCGACACCGTGTCCAAGATGCCCAGGATCGTGAACATCCTCGACATAAAGATGACCACACCGAAGAAGAGCATGTCAGGAGGCATGATGCTGAGCACCTCGTGCAGGGCCGTCACCTACAAGTTCATCGAAGGCGCCAAGGCCGAATCCACGGACAAGGGTGACACGAAGAAGGGTGAGAAGGACAAGAAAAACGATACTAAGGAGGAGGAGAAGAAATGAACAGGATCATCTATTCTCTCCTCATTGTCTGCCTCTTTGCCATGCCCTGTTCCTGCAGCGGGGGGAAGAAGGCAGTTCCCACCGAGGCTCAGAAACCTGCAGCGGCGAAGAAGGCCGAAATGGTGAAGCCTGTACTTGCCCAGGCAGAGGAGCAGAAGAAGCCCGAGTACCAGGTGATAGGCGTGCGAGACCCCTTCATGCCCTTTGCAGGGATCAATCCCTTGGACGCAGGCATGGGCGGAGTCGGGAAGGGTATAGACGCCCTCCAGCGGCTCTCCCTTGCCCAGATCTACCTCGTGGGGGTGATCCTCGGCAAGCAGAACCGGGCCCTGCTCCAGGATACTTCCGGAATGGGCTACATCGTCACCGAGGGCACGCTGGTGGGAGAAAACAACGGGATCGTCACAAGGATTACCAAGGACACCGTCTCAGTGAAACAGCATTTCAAGGACTACATGGGTCGCGTGAGCACCCGGGAAATAGTCTTGGCTCTGAGGAAGGAAGAGGGGGTAAAGTAGGCATGAAGAAAAATACCATCCTGGCATTCATAATCGGCTTGCTGGTCCTGCCGCTCTCTGCGTACGGGTTGAGCATCAAGACCGTGGATTTCATGAACGTCGAGAACAAGTCAAGGTTGCAGATTGGTCTTGACGGGCAGGCTTCCTACGACGTGAACAGGGTAGGCAACAGCGTGGTGCTGAAGATCAACAAGGCGCGGATCCCCAGCCATCTTGCCCGGCCCTTCATCACGTCGGAATTCATTACAGCCGTCGAGCAGATCCTCCCAAGACAGGACAGGGAGGACGTGGTTTTTGCCGTTGCCATGAAAGAGATGACCCCCTACTTCGTATCACAGGACAACAACCTCCTCATCATGGACTTCGACATCCCTGCAGGCCTCAAGGACGCCATGCAGCAGGCCGCGCCCGTAACCCTGGCAAAGACCGCATTCACAGCCGGTCCGGCAGAAACCCAGGCGGCCCTGGCCCCGTCGTACGTGAAGGGGCTCTCTCCGGCCCCGTCCACACAGAGCACCATCATCGACACCGACCGCTCTCCAAAGTACAAGGGTGAGCGCATCACGCTCGATTTCCAGAACGCCGACATCCACAACATCCTGAGGATCATCGCGGACGTGAGCGGTCTCAATATCGTGACCTCTGACGAGGTCAAGGGCACGGTGACCATCCGCCTCAAGGACGTCCCGTGGGACCAGGCGCTGGACGTGGTCCTGGAGAGCAAGGACCTCGACAAGATGGCCATCGGCAACGTGGTCCGCATCGCGCCGGCCGACAAGATCAAGCAGGCCCAGGAACGCCAGCTCTCCTCCAAGAAGACCCAGGAGCAGCTGGAGCCCCTGGTGACCTCGGTGATCCCGGTGAACTTCGCCAAGGCCTCCGAGATCTCCGGCACCATCAAGGGGAAAGAGGTGGGCCTCCTGTCCGAGCGGGGGAACATCACTGCGGAGAACCGTACGAACGTCCTCATCGTGAAGGACATCCGCAAGAGCGTGGACGAGATCAATGCCATGGTGAGAAGGCTCGACCAGCCCACGCCCCAAGTGCTCATATCCGCCAGGATCGTCCAGGCCGACTCCACCTTCACCCGTGGACTGGGTGTCATGTGGGGCGGCTCGTACCGGAGCCAGTCGGGAAGCCACCAGTTCGGCCTGACCGGTGTGAACACGGGCCCGGCATGGAACCTGTTCGACACGTCCACAACGGCCGGCAGAAATGCTTCCTGGTCATCAACCGTGGTTCCCACCCCGTCCATGGCGGTGAACTTCCCCCAGAACCAGGCCGCCGGTTTCGGCATCACCGTGGGCAGGCTCGGCAGTACCGCAGCCCAGCTCGACCTGAGGCTCGACATCGGCGAATCCACGGGCAGTATCAATGTGCTGTCAAGACCCAAGGTCGTCACCATGGACAACAAGAAGGCCACCATCCGGCAGGGCGAGAAGTATCCGTACATCGTCCGTGACGACGAGGGCCAGCTCTCCACCGAACTTAAGGACATCGACCTGGTCCTGGAGGTAACCCCCCGGATCGCCTTTGACGGGAGCGTGAACATGGAGGTCAGCGTAGCACGGAACTCCCTGGGCTCCATAAGGAACCAGCTGGGAGACCCCTCCATCGCCAACCGCGAGGCAGTGACCGAGGTGCTGGTGAAGAACGGCGAGACCAGCGTCATCGGCGGGATCATCGAGGAAGAGGATCGGGACAATCTGTCCAAGGTGCCGTTCCTGGGCGACCTCCCGGTCATCGGATACCTCTTCAAGGGGACAACGACCGAAAAAACCAAGAAAGAGCTCCTGATCTTCATCACGCCCCAGATCATCGAGCCCGTTGCCCTGAAATAGCCCCTCGAGACAGGCAGGAATGTACGAGGGTCCCGGTGCCATGGCGCCGGGACCCTCTCCTTTGTCCTGCAGCGGGAATACCCAGTCAGGACCTGCACCCGATCACCCCATACACGAGACGGCCTGATCACCTGGAAAGATTCCGCAATTGACATGTCGCTCCAAGACTTACTATATGTGAGCTATCGATCAGGAGGTTCACGATTCATGGCTCGAATGAAACGGAAAGATCTGCTTAAAGGCCCGGATGAATTCGTCACGACCACCAGCAGCGCCCTTGTCTGGATCAAGGAACATCCGGCCCAGTTCGCAGCAGGCGCGCTCATCATCCTGTGCATCCTGGCAGGAGGCTACGGGATCTCCTACTGGAAGACATCACGGGAGCACACGGCCATGAACGAATACGTGAAGGCCATGGAAGACTCGCAGCTGACCCTCAAGGTGGCCCAGGACTTCTCGGATACCAGGGCGGGCAAACTGGCGAAACTGCGTCTCGCCCGCATGGCCTTCGATAAGGGCGACGGCAGGACTGCCCTGTCCAACGCCAACGAGTTCATGGACAGCTGGTCCCGCAAGGATGCCCTCCACTGGCAGGCTGCCCTTATCATCGCCGGCACCTACATAAACCAGAAGGAGCCCGCCAAGGCTGTTCCCCTGCTCGACGAATGCATCGACTCCGCCTCCACCGACCTCAGGGACCAGGCCCTCTTCCTGAAGGCCAGTGCCCTGATAACGCTGGGCAAACCCGCAGAGGCCCGTCAGATCCTGAGCGCGGTATCAGGGAACTACCAGGAGCTCGCCAAGGTCGTCACCGCCTCGCTGGGCCCCCTCCCGGGGGCGAAAGCAGCCATCAAACCGTGAGTCGTGCATGAATTCCAACACCAGCATGATCAAGACGATAGCGCTGTGGATCGTCATCGCCCTCATCGGGGTGATGCTCTTCCACCTCTTCAACACCCAGCCTGCCAAGGAGTCGTCCTCGCTTTCGTTCAGCGAGTTCCTCCATGTGCTCGACAAGGGCGAGGTGAAGGACGTC
>JAKPQL010000092.1 GCA_029547045.1 Deltaproteobacteria bacterium
TGCTTTCTGTTCGCGCCGGCGTACCACCCGAGCATGAAGTATGCCATGCCGGCACGGAAGCAGCTCGGCATCCGCACCATCTTCAACACGCTGGGCCCCCTGGCCAATCCTGCGGGCGCCACCAACCAGGTCATCGGCGTGTACGCCCTGTCCCTGGTGGACCCCATCTGCGAGGCACTGAAAAACATGGGGCTCAAGGGCGCCATGGTGCTGCACAGCGGCCTCGACGAGGTATCGGTGTCTGGACCGACCAGGTATGCCCGTCTCAGGGAAGGCACCATCAGCAGAGGTGAGCTCAGGCCCGAGGACGCAGGGCTGTCCCCTCTGCCGGCAGACGAGCTCAGGGTGACCTCTCCCCAGGAATCGGCCGGGAAGATCCTCGACCTCTTCGAGGGGAGGCTTGAGGGTGCCTGCCTGAACAGCCTGCTGCTCAACGCCGCCGCCGCCTTCATGGCCATGGACGGTGCCGTGAATCTGAAGGATGGCGTGGCCATGGCCCGTGAGGTCCTCGCCGACGGCAGGGCGCTGGATGCCCTGAACAGGGCCAGGGCATGAGCGGGAACTTCCTGGAGAGGATGAAGGGTCTGTCGCGGCAAAGGGCCGAGGTTCTTGTCGTGCCGTCCTATGCCGCCCCGTCCGTGCGTCCCTTCGGGGCCGCCCTGCGCTCGCCCGGCATGGCCGTCATCGCCGAGGTGAAGTATGCCACCCCGGCCGACGGGATGCTGGGCATGAGCGATACCCCGGACGTGATCGCCCGTGAGTATGAGAGGCTCGGGGCCGCAGCGGTCTCGTGCCTCACCGAGCCGGAGTATTTCGCTGGCAGGCTCGAATATCTCGCCATGGTCCGTTCGAACTGCAGTCTGCCCGTCATGATGAAGGACTTCATCGTGGATGAGCGTCAGATCATTGCAGGCCGGGCGCTCGGGGCGGATGCCGTGCTGCTCATCACCGAGATGCTGGGCCTCGAAGAGCTCCGGGTGCTCTATGCCTGTGCACAGGACCTGGGCATGGACTCTCTTGTAGAGGTTCATGGTTTCGGGGGTCTGGACAAGGCCCTGGCCATAGGTGCGAACATCATAGGGGTCAACTGCCGGGACCTCGGAACCCTTAAGGTGCACGCCCGGATACACGAGGAACTCGTCGAAGGGATCCCTGCGGACGTAATCAAGGTGGCGGAGAGCGGCATTACCTCCGGCGCGAGACTCAGGGAGCTTTCGGCTTCGGGCTACGATGCGGTGCTCATCGGCAGGGCCTTTGCCGGAAAGACACTGAGAGAGGAGATCTTCCATGTGGGTCAAGATCTGCGGCATAACCAGGCGTGATGATGCAATGAATGCGGCCGCCCTGGGCGCCGACGCCCTCGGCTTCGTCTTCACGCAGAGTCCGCGCAGGGTCGCGCCTGGATCGGTATCACCATGGATACGGGAAATCACCGGCATTGAGAAGGTTGCGGTCTTCACCACCGAGCCCGTGGAAGAGATCATTGCAGTCTGCGATGGAATGGGCATCGACACGGTCCAGCTCCATGCGGAACCGGCTGGCGACCATGAGCGGCTGAGCCGCCGCTACGGGATCATCTATGCCATGGACGAGTACAGACAGGAACGGATGCCGGTTTTCCCCTGCCGCATCCTCATCGATGCGAGCAGGGGCACGGGCATGATGGGGGAATGGAAGGAACGGGACGTACCCTATATCCTGGCAGGCGGGCTGAATCCGGACAATGTCCGTGAGGCCGTCCGCAAGGCCAGACCCTCAGGCGTTGACGTGTCGTCCGGGGTCGAGGCGGTTCCGGGCATCAAGGACCCCGGCAAGCTAGAGAACTTCATCAGGGAGGCCAGGTTATGAAGGGATATTTTGGAGAATTCGGAGGGCAGTATGTTCCGGAAACGCTGCTGCCCGCGCTTGATGAGCTCGATGCAGCAATGGAGGAGGCCTTCGCGGATACAGCCTTCCGGGATGAGTTCACCTCCTACCTGGTCGACTATGTGGGGAGGCCCACGCCGCTGACCTACGCGAAAAGGCTCTCGGAGCACTTCGGTTGCGAGGTGTGGCTCAAACGCGAAGACCTCAACCATACGGGCTCCCACAAGATCAACAATGCCATCGGCCAGATCCTCCTGGCCAGGCGCATGGGCAAGCAGCGGATCATCGCCGAGACCGGAGCCGGCCAGCACGGGGTGGCAACGGCCACGGTGTGTGCGCTCTTCGGCATGGAATGCCACGTCTACATGGGCAGCGTGGACATGGCCCGGCAGCGGATGAACGTGGAGCGCATGAGGCTTCTGGGCACCAGGGTAGTGCCGGTGGAAGGAGGAACCGCCACCCTCAAGGACGCCACCAGCGAGGCGATCCGCGACTGGATCGCCAACGCAGACACCACCTACTACCTCATCGGCTCGGCCATCGGCCCGCACCCGTATCCCACCATGGTGCGCGAATTCCAGGCCGTCATAGGCCGCGAGGCGAGAGAGCAGATCGTGGCGCACGCCGCCACACTGCCCGATGCCGTGATCGCCTGCGTGGGCGGCGGGAGTAACGCCATCGGTATATTCAACGCCTTCATGGACGATACCGCGGTGGAGCTGATCGGGGTGGAGGCCTACGGAGAGGGGAACGGGAGGCACGGGGCCAGCATCAGCTTCGGGTCCCCTGGCGTGCTCCACGGGACGAGATCCTTCCTGCTCCAGGACAAGGACGGCCAGGTCAAGGACACCCACTCCGTCGCGGCAGGCCTTGATTATCCCGGGGTGGGGCCGCAGCACAGCTTCCTGGCCGCCACGAAGAGGGCACGCTACGGCCTGGTCACCGACGACCAGGCCCTGGCCGCATACAAGCTCATGGGGAGGCTCGAAGGCATCGTGCCAGCCCTCGAGAGCGCCCATGCCGTCGGGTATCTCGAGCAGTACTGCAGGGACAACCGGGAAAAGAAGGTCCTGGTTAATCTTTCCGGCAGGGGGGACAAGGACATCCATACCGTTCTCGGGGGTGCATCATGATAGCGCAGGGCATTCGAAACCATCACAGGGCGGTCATCCCCTATGTCACGGCGGGACTGCCGGACCTCGACG
>JAKPQL010000094.1 GCA_029547045.1 Deltaproteobacteria bacterium
AACGTCCACGGGATCAGCGTGTACGCGGACGCCATGATCGAGAAGGTCCTGTACAACCTCGTGGACAACTCCCTGCGGCACGGCAACGGGGTCACCACACTGTCCCTGAACCGGCTGATGGACGGCAGCAGGCTGGTCATAGAGTACGCCGATGACGGGATAGGGGTACCGCCGGAGAACAAGGAGCTGATCTTCAAGCGCGGCTTCGGCTCCAACACCGGGCTGGGGCTTTTCCTGACGAGGGAGATACTGGCGATAACGGGCATCGAGATCGCGGAGACCGGGGTGAAGGGCGCGCGCTTCTAGATCAGGGTGCCTCAAGGCCGGTACCGCATCGACAACTGAGGTCAGTACGGCACCTGGCCCTTCCGCACGCTCCTCAACCACTCGTCGAGAATCCCCTCCAGGTCCGGCCTCCCTATCTCCGATATCTCGTACCTGGCGCGGACCAGGGGCTTGTTGACCTGGAGCACCCGGCGGAGGTCTATGGGGGTGCCCGTGACCACGATGTCGCAGTCCGTTCTGTTTATGGTCTCCTCCAGCTCCCGGACCTGCTCTGCGGTGTACCCCATCGCCGGCAGCACCTTGGTGAGGTGGGGGTACTTCTCAAAGGTCTCGGCGATGGAGCCCACCGCCGTCGGCCTCGGGTCCACGATCGTCGCTCCCTGGTCCTCCGCGGCGATGAGGCCGGCCCCGAAGGACATTCCGCCGTGCGTGACCGTGGGGCCGTCCTCCACCACCAGGGCGCGCTTGCCCCGCATCTCCTCCGGCCGGTCCACACTGATGGTGGACGCCGCCTCCATGATCCTCGCTCCGGGGTTGAGGCGCTTGCAGTTCTCCTTGACCGCCAGTATGTTCCTCCTGTCGGCCGTCTGCACCTTGTTGATGATTATCAGGTCGGCGATGCGCACGTTGACCTCGCCTGGGTAATAGGAGACTTCATGACCAGGTCTGTGCGGATCGGCGATGACGATCTTAAGGTCGCTGCGGTAGAACGGGATGTCGTTGTTTCCGCCGTCCCACACTATCACGTCCGCCTCCTTCTCCGCCTCCCGCAGGATGCGCTCGTAGTCGACCCCTGCGTACACGATGATGCCGTCGTCGATCAGCGGCTCGTACTCCTCCCTCTCCTCGATGGTGGTCTCGTGTCGGTCCAGGTCCTCGTAGGCGGCGAACCTCTGGGAGACCTGCTTGCACAGGTCGCCGTAGGGCATGGGGTGCCTGATGGCCACGACCCTCAGGCCCTTCGAGCGCAGGATCCTGCATATCTTCCTGGTGGTGGGGCTCTTGCCTGAACCGGTGCGCACCGCGCACACGCTCACCACCGGAACGACGGACCGCAGGACGATGCGCTCGTTGCCCATGAGGCGGAAGTCGGCGCCGGTGGCCAGGACCAGGGAGGCCTTGTGCATCACCTCCTCGTAGGACAGGTCGGAGTACGCGAGGACCACCTGCTCCACCCCCTGCTTGCGTATCAGCTCCGGGAGCTCCTCCTCCGAAAGTATGGGGATGCCCTCCGGGTAGCGCTCCCCGGCGAGCCTCGCAGGGTAGCAGCGGCCCTCTATGTCCGGTATCTGCGCGGCGGTGAATGCCACGACCTCGTAGCTCGGATCGTCCCGGAAGTATGTGTTGAAGTTGTGGAAGTCCCTTCCCGCCGCCCCCATGATGATGACCTTGGCCGTCCTCATTGCTGCACCGCCTAACAATTCGCACCAGCGGTTTATCATACCTTGCCTGGCATCCCGCCCGAAGCCCGTCCTCGACCGCCGCCCAGGGAAAGGATGTGTTCCAGGTGGGAGGGTGCTGATGGTGCCCGCGGGAAGCGGCGCGACGGGAGGGAGGTATGAGCGTGAAGGGCATAGTGGCGTTCGACAGCGTCAATGGGAACACCAGGCAGGGGGCCTGGGCCATCCCGGGGGAGCTGAGGTCCGAAGGGTCCAAGGCGGCGTTGCTCGAGGTGAAGGAGCACGTTCCGAAGGACCTCATCAGATACGTGCTCTTCATCGGCCCCCCTACCCGTGAAGGGGAGTGACCAGGAGAACCAGGGGGTTCCTGGAGGGCCTGATCTTGGAGTACCAGAAGGGCAGGGCCGTGATCGCCTTCGGCACACTGGGGCTTCGTTCCAAGGATTGGGAGAGGAGAAGGCGGCTCGGGTCCATAGACACCTGGAAGAACACGGCCACTGCCATGCAGAGAGCGGGTTAGAAGGGGGGTTTGAGATTCCAGTCCCTGCTGCTTCATTTCACGGTGGCGGGCATGCGGGGCCCCTGGCTCCGGACGCCCTCGAGCCGGCGAGGGGGGCCACGCGCAGGATCGTCGGAGAGCTGCGGAAGGCTTAGCCGCCCTTCGGAGGACGTGCCGGTAGGGTCTTTGACACCATCTGCACAGGGGCAGGGCGGGAAAAGGCTCTTACGTCACCGCATACATTGTGGGTTCATGAGCTATCGCGTTCCGCCGGCAGAGGTCATAGCGATAGCTGTGTGCGATGTCCTTCGGGAGCACGGGCCCATTGCCTCGCAGCGCCTGTTCGCCGATTTCGTCCGGGAGAAGCTGAGGTACATCAACGATGAGTACACGGTGACGGAGGAGCGGGTGCGCAAGATAGCCCTGCAGTCCGGGCTGGTGCGGGTGGAGATCGCCACCCGGGATACTGGCATCAAGATAAGGGGAGGGCGCTGCCCGGTTTGCAACTCCCGCATGCGCAGGGTGAAGAACGAGACCATATACGGGGGGTCGGTGACCCTCGGCTTCAAGTGCGTCTCCTGCCCCTACACCATGGGCGCCACCAGGCGGGTACCCACGAGGTACACCTTCCACGAGGCCAAGCCCCGCGGACCCTGCCGCCAGAGCAAGCATACCCAGCACCGGCTGTGAAGTGCTTTCTTTATAGTTCGCTAGACGATGCATATGCCATGTGCGAGTCCACGGTGTTCCTGGAGGAGGGCGGCAAGGTCAGGGAGATGATGAAGGACGTCACCAGGATAGTCATGAGGGACGGGGACGCGGTGTGCACTGACATCGTCGGGGAGCAGCTGGTCCTGGAGAACGTCGTTCTCATGGAGGCGAACTTGCTCAGCCACGGGATCGTGTTCGTCAGAGGGACGTGAGCTCGATCGTCCCCCGGTGCACGCTCGGCACCTCAGGGGGACATGTCAGAGGGAAGGGCTGGCTCTGCATGACCTACGGGCGCCATCCCTTACACTCTTACCAGATCGCTCCCCTCCCCAGCCATGGGGGCCTTGCAGGCTGCGAGCGGGACCACGTAGGGCTTCGCCCCCGTCGTGACCACCTGGGCCTCCACGCC
>JAKPQL010000140.1 GCA_029547045.1 Deltaproteobacteria bacterium
GAGTGTTCTGCAAGGACATCAGGAGCGAGGGACCCGAGTCATACCGCGCCCTGACCGACCCGGCTCTCGTCGAGGATATCCCTTTCCTCCTCCACCGGGTCAGGAGACAGCCCACCATCATGGTGGTGGAAGGCCTGTTCGACGCGCTGCTCCTGGACCAGCTCAGGTTGAAGCCGGTTATCGGCATCGGGGCAGGGGGGTTCTCCACCGGGAAGATCGAGGCGGCTGCCTGCTTCGGTGCGCGCCACTTCATCCTCGCCCTGGGCAACGGCCGGCAGAGGAAGGAGTCCACCCGTTCAGCCATAGTGGCCCTCACCGAGAAGGGACTGCAGGCATCCGTCCTTCCCCTTCCCGACAAGTACAATGACATTGATGCATTCATCCGCTCGACCTGCCTGGATCATTTCAGCGTCCTGCTCAGGAAGGCCGTTCCGGCAGAGACCTGGCTTGCGGGTAAAGGGCACCCTGAGCCATGAAAAGAAAAAAACCCACTGATGCTTCAGTGGGCTCTAGGGCCTCCCATCAGGGATCAGAGGCGCCAAAACTCGTATCAGGTGTCTTCATAGAGCAGGAACGGACAGATTGCAACAGGAAATACGGTCGATATACGTATCATTGCCTATAATATAATACTATGAAATATTTAACTTACAAAAATATCACATAATAAATATTGTTAGAATAGGCAGTAAATGATGATATTGCCTTTTATAAGGGGACACTAGATCCATATCAGGGGGATACATGAGCACGGCACACACTGTCAGGGCGCTGGTGATCGGGGCAGGGCCTGCCGGTCTGGGGGCTGCGATGGGCCTGGCGAGGAGCGGCATGGAGGTGACGGTGCTGGAGCGGCAGAACATGCTCGGATCCGAGCGCAGGGGTGAAACCATCCGGGCAGACAGGGAGATGGAGGAGATCCTCGGCCCGGGGTTCTTTGATTCCATTGCCCGGGTGCGCATCCGCAGGCGGCGCTACTATTCCCATACCGGTTCCGTCTTCGTGGACCGCACCATCGCCAATCCCAATATCGTCTTTGCCTGGCCGGATCTCATCGGCCGCATGGCCGATCACGCCAGAATGCTCGGCGTGGACATCCGGACCGGCGTCAGGGCAGTGCGCCTCGTGGAGGACAATGGGAGGGTGAATGGCGCCGTGGCCCGGACGGATCGAGGTGAGGAGATCTTTCACGGAGGCACGGTGTTCCTGTGCACCGGTTCCATGGATATGATCGGCAGGGGATATTACCGGAGGCATCCAGGCATGGACATGGCCATACGCAAGAGGCTGGTGAGAGGGTATTCCGGGGTCCCTGACAGGCTCGAGTACCACTTTCACCTGACCCCGCAGGGCATGACCGTTGGCGCCATCTTCCCCAGGTCCTGCGCTGAGGCGGAGCTGCTCCTCCTCAACACCTCGCCCTGCGCGGCAATGCCGGGCTTCGAGGAGTTCGCGCGTCTTCACCCTGTATTCCAGTGGCATACGGCGGGTGTTGAACCCTTCTACGAAATGGAGTCCACCGTGCCCATGGGGGGCATGATCTTTCCGTTTTCCCTCAGGCCCGGCCTCGTCATGGCCGGCGACATCCTGGGCCATGTTCAGGCCCGGGGCGGCAGCGGCATCTGTGCATCCTTTCTCATCGGGCATGCCTGCGGGACGGCCGCTGGGGCTGTCATGCACAGCGGCGGATGGACCGCGGAGAGCCATGCCGCCTTCGAGAAGGCGATGAGGAGACATCCCCGGGTGCGGGGACTGCGTGCGCACAACCTCTTCTATTCCCGGGTCAGGTCGGCGATCTTCCGCACCATCAGGTCCGGATCGGAGATGGACAGGAAGTGGCCCCTCCTCAGGCTTATGTTGCGGTAGGGCCCTGGTTTTTGAGTCTTGACGCATGGGCGTGATTATATAATGTAGGCCCATGATCAGCGTGGAGAATCTCTGGAAGAGCTACGGACCCCAGGTGCTCTTCGAAGGGATCGGCTTCAAGATAAATCCCAAGGAGCGGGTGGGCCTGGTGGGCCGCAACGGCCACGGCAAGACCACGCTGCTCCGTCTCATCACCGGAGAGGAGGAACCGGATTCGGGCTCCATCGTCATACCCAGGAACTACCGCATCGGCCACGTGACCCAGCACCTGGGCTTCACCGAGGACACGGTCCTGAAGGAAGGCATGAAGGGCCTGCCGGAGACCCAGCAGGGTCAGCACTGGAAGGTGGAGAAGGTGCTGGCGGGTCTCGGGTTCAGTCAGATCGACATGGACCGGAGCCCGGCCGAGTTCTCCGGCGGGTACCAGGTCAGGCTCAACCTGGCCAAGGTCCTCGTCTCGGATCCCGACCTGTTACTCCTTGACGAGCCGACCAACTACCTCGACATCACCTCCATCCGCTGGATCGAGCGCTTCCTCAATGCCTGGCCCCGCGAGCTCATCCTCATCACCCACGACCGCACCTTCATGGACCGGATCGTCACCCACACCATGGGAATCCACCGCCAGAAGATGCGCAAGATCGAGGGGGACACGGAGAAATTCTACACGCAGATCGCCCAGGACGAAGAGATCTACGAGAAGACCCGCATCAACGACGAGCGCAGGCGCAGGGAGATCGAGGAGTTCATTGCCCAGTTCAGGGCCAAGGCCAGGCTCGTGGGGCTCGTGCAGTCCCGGATCAAGCTCCTGGGAAAACTCGAGCGGAAGGAGAAGCTCGAGAAGATCAAATCCCTGGAGTTCTCCTTTCGCAGCACCCCCTTTATCGCCAAGTATGCGCTCCAGGCCAAGGACCTGACCTTTTCCTACAACCCGGACACGGAGCTCATCAAGGAATTCAGCATTCTCATCCGACCGGGCGACAAGGTCTGCGTCATCGGGCCCAACGGCAAGGGAAAGACGACCCTCCTCAGACTCCTGGCAGGCCAGCTCAGGCCGCAGTCCGGCGAGGTGGTGTACAACCCCAAGGCCGTGCGCGGGGTGTTCGAGCAGACGAACATCAAGACCCTGGTGGACAGCCGCACCGTGGAGGAGGAGATCGCAGCCTCGGCCAGCGGACTGGACCGGCAGGCTGTCCGGAATATCTGCGGGGCCATGATGTTCGAGGGCGACTACGCCCTCAAGCGCATCGGGGTCCTCTCGGGCGGCGAGAAGAGCAGGGTCATGCTGGGGAAGCTCCTGGCGACACCCCTGAACATCCTCCTGCTGGACGAGCCCACCAACCACCTGGACATGGAGACCAGCGATGCGTTGCTGGCCGCACTGGACAGCTTCGACGGTACCGTGGTCATGGTGACGCACAACGAGATGTTCCTCCACGCCCTGGCAGAACGCCTCATCATCTTCCATCACGATGTCGTGGAGGTGTTCGAGGGCGGATACCAGCGCTTCCTCGACAAGGGAGGCTGGGGTGACGAGGACCTGGTGCAGTCCGTTGCGAGGAAGGTGGCCCCTGCGGAACACGAAGATGGCAGGCTCACCAAGAAGGAACTCAGGAAGAAGCGCTCGGAGATCATCACCGAGCGATCTCGCGTCATCGCCCCGCTCGAGACCAGGATACGGCAGGTGGAGGCCGGGATAGAGAAGCACGAGCAGATCCTCAAGCAGCTCCACAAGGAGATCCAGCAGGCAACGCTGGCAAAGGAGGGCAAGCGCATCTTCGAGATTTCCCAGTCCATCATGGAAAGCGAACAGGCCATCGAGGCCTATTTCTCAGAACTGGAGGACCTCCATGCCTCTCTGGAACGCCGTCAGGCGGAATACGACGAGCGGCTGGCGGAAGTCAGCGAGTGAGGCCCGGCTTCATTCGAAAAACGGCATGGTGATCTCGTAGGCCCCGCTGGAAAGGATCGACCGTACGGGCAGTCCGGATTTCTCGAACACCTTGAGCATGGACTTGTTTGAAGCCAGTACATCGGCCACGAACCCCTGCAGGCCACGTTCCTTGGCGAGCCTGATGAGCATGTCCAGCATGAAGGACGCGATGCCGATGCCCTGATACTCCTCGTCCACCACAAAGGCCACGTCGCCGTAGGGCCTGGTCCTGTCCTTGACGAACCGGGCCTCGCCGATGATGTGCTCCTGCTCGGGCGGGCCCACCAGGGCCACGATGGCCACGGTGCGGTTGCAGTCCACGTTCACGTACTGCTGCATCTTGGCATGGGGCATGGCCTTGATGGGGCTGAAATAGCGGTAGTACACGGTCTGGTCCGAGAACCGGTAGAAGAGGCGGCGCATTTCCTCCTCGTCCGAGGGCTTGATGTGTCGGAAGCGCACCTCGATGCCGCCCTTGAAGGTGTGCCTGGAGGCGATCTCCGAGGGGAATATGAAGGCGCACTGGGGCAGGTAGATCTGGTCAGCATACAGGATGTTGCGCCGCTTGGCCTCCTCCACGAGGCGCTCCCGGTCTTCGGGGTGGGCGATGTCGATGAGGGCCTGAGCCCGTTCGCGCACCGTTCTCCCCCTGAGGTTGGCAACCCCGTACTCGGTGACCACCATGTCTACGGACTCCCTGAGCCCCAGCAGGTTGGGATACTCCTCAACGCTCAGGAGGATATTGGGAGAGCCCCTGCGGTTCCTGCTGGGCAGGGCGAAGATGGTGCATCCGCCCCGGGAGAGCTCGGCGCCGTTGATGAAGTCCACCGCCTCTCCGGGGGTGGTGGCCACGGCGCCCTTGCCCATCTGCATGGCGATACGGCCCGAGATGTCCACCTTCCGGGCCGGGATGATGGACATGAACCTCGGGTTGCGGCCGATCTGCACCGGGTTGAACACGAGGTCGATGCCCTGGAACTCCACCTGGGGGTTCTTGTCGAGCCACTGCATGAGTTCCTTCGTGCCGAAAGCGTAGGAGCCCAGGGATTTCCCGCGATAGATACCCTTGTTCCGGTTCGTGACGGCGCCGCTCCTGATGAGTTCCATGAGTGCGTCCGTGAAAAAGGGAGAATGAACGCCCAGGTTCCGCTTCTTGGTGAGGTGCCTGCCCAGGGCCTCGTAGATGGGGCCCAGCGAGAACGACACGCAGCTCCCATCCTCGATGACCGAGGCGATGTTTGCCGCCACCTGGTCGAAGATCTCGTCCACAGGCCATCGGGGGATGTAGAGCGGGTCCTCGTCTGAACGGACGAACAGGTCGAATTCGTCGACGTGGATGAAGGTGTCGCCGTAGGTGTAGGGTACCTTGTCGTTGACCTCGGCCACCACGAGCCGTGCACGCTCGATGACCTGGCGACCCACGTCCACGGAGACGCCCAGGCTGACGAACCCTGCCTCGTTGGGGGGGGTCACCTGGATGAACGCCGTGTCGATGGGAAGCTGGCCGGATGCAATGAGCGCCGGGATCCTCACGAACCGGCTCGGGATCAGGTCCACGAGGCCGCCGGTTATGGCGTCACCCGCCACCCAGCCGGAGAAGAAGGTCTTGAGCCTGAACTTCTGGGACTGAAGGTCCTTCATGGTGATGAGGTCACCCAGGCTCACGAGCTGAATGAGCTCCAGGTCCTGCAGGGTGGGCAGGGTAGAGGACATGAGGTGGCGCACCAGCGTCCGGGGTTCTGCGGCCCCGGTGCCCAGGAATATCTTCATGCCGGGCTCCAGCCTGGTCATGACCTCTTCTGGGGTGACGATCTTTTCCATCCAGGACATGCTCACTCCCTCTGGTGTGTTCTAGTGTAGCACTCTGCCGAGTATACCGTCTGACAGTGAGATTGAAAAGGGCCTCGTGCCTGCGGGAACGAAAAAGCGCCCTCCCCCGCCATGGGGGGAGGGCGCCTGGTTTCTGTTGTACCGGGAAGCTTACTTGATGCCGGAGATCCTCATGCCGTAGAAGGAGCGGTACACGAAGATGAGGGCTATGGCCGTGAAGACCACTGCCAGACCGGTCTTGAGACTGGCATTGGTCATGGTCACCGCGATCTCGGTGGCAAGCAGGCCGAACAGGGTGGTGAACTTGATGACAGGGTTCATGGACACGGAAGAGGTGTCCTTGAAGGGGTCGCCCACCGTGTCACCCACAACGGTCGCCTCATGGAGCGGGGTGTTC
>JAKPQL010000001.1 GCA_029547045.1 Deltaproteobacteria bacterium
CGGTCGCAGAACTGCTTGGAACCTGTCATGCCCAGGTGGTCGTGGATGAGGTGGTACAGGGTCCATTCCGGCTCCACCTGCACGACGTGCACCTGGCCATTGATGACCAGCCTGACCTGCCCTTCCTGGGCAGGCAGGGGCATTCCCCGGTGACTGGTCAGGATGTCATGTTTCAGCTCGTCGAAGGTGTCGAACCGTTTGCCGCAGTAGGGGCAGGTGAAACCTGCCTTGGCCTGTTCCGTCACGTCTGAACCCTCCCTGCCGGCTCGTGCTCCCGGCCTGTCATATCTTCCCAAGGGCTTTCAGGACCTTGTCCGGGGTGATGGGGTGATCGTCTATCCACACGCCGATGGCGTTGTGCACCGCCGGGGCCAGGATGCCGGTCATGACCGTGCCGATGTCCTCGCCGATTCCCACGGAACCGTAGGGTCCGTAGCCCATGCCGCTCTCCACCAGGATGGTGCCGATGGGACAGTCCACGTCCCTGATGGTGGCGATCTTGTAGTCGAGCAGGTTTCCGTTGAGCATGACGCCGGTGACCGGGTCGTAGATCATCTCCTCGAACCTGCCACGGCTGAGCCCCATGACGGTCCCGCCATACTGCTGTCCCTCGCAGCTCATGGGGTTCATGGCCTTGCCCACGTCGTTGACGTTGACCACCCTGATGACGAAGACATCCCCCGTCTCGGTGTCCACCTCCACCTCCACGAAATGTGCCTGGCGGGTGAGGTGGGGCCGGGGGTTCTCCGGGTTGTAGCTGCCCAGCTGGACATGGTAACTGAAGGCGAAGAACGGCTCGGTGAAGGCCCACCTGAACCCGGCGTTCTCGGTGGACGAGATGGGGCCCGACTGCCCCGCCTCCATGACGAATTCGGCCAGGCTCTTGCGCACCGACGGGTCGGACTTCCTGAAGATGACGCTGTCCTCGATGTCCAGGTCGTCCGGAGCGCATCCCGGGAACGCCGGCCGGTACTCACCCCGCTGGGTCTTTGCCGTGGGGCTGACCGCCGCCTCGAGGATCTGCTGCTTCAGGATCCTCGCCGCATGGCGCACGGCCCACCCGTTGACCGAGCAGTTGGTGGACGAGTCGGGTGACATGCGGAAGAACCCCGGATCGATCTGCTGGTTGTAGTGGACGTCTTCCAGGCTCATGCCCAGCTCGTCGGCCGCGATGCGGCAGTAGGTGTTCTCCGCGTCCACCCCGTTGTCGCACCCCATGGCCAGGATGGATGCGGTCCCGTCGTTGCGCTCGATGCGGATGGCGATCTCGCCCGTGCCGAGCGAGTCGTCCCACTCGTTCGTCCAGGTGAAGGCCGCCCCGTGCATGCGCCCGTTGGGCAGTCTCCTGGTACCCGGCAGGTGCCGCTTTTCGTCCCACCCGAAGGCCGCCTTGCCCTTCTCCACGCAATCCCTGAGGCTGTCGACGAGGGGAAAGCCCCGCTGCCTCTTCGCCTCGTCGAGACCTTCCATGTCGTGCCCCTCGTACCCGTCGTTCTTCAGCGCGACCTCGACGGGGTCAAGCCGGCACTCGGCGGCGACCCGGTTGAATACCATGGTCATGCTCAGGGTGGTGGGGAGCTGCTCGCACCGCGTGGGCACGGCCGGCCCCTTGTTGACCCAGACGCTTTCGGTGGTTCCGTGGAGGTGGGGAATCCTCGTGTTCTCCTTGAAGTGGTTCAGGATGTTGAACATGGGCCACTGCTGGTTCGCTATGGTGGACACCCCCTCGACGGCCAGGATGGTGCCGTCGCTGCTGAACCCCACCTTGAAGCGGTACCTCCCGTTGTCCATGGACTCGCCGTAGAAGTCCTCGCGCCGGGTGAATGCATATTTCACGGGCCTGCCGGTCTTCTTCGCCACGAAGCCTGCACAGTACAGGGGGCCCATGTTCCACTGGACCTGGATCCAGCCGCCGAAGCTCGCCCCCTGGTAGAGGCAGTGGAGCTGGATCTTGTTCATGGGCACGCCGCCGTACCAGGTGGACAGGTTCTTCTTGACCAGGTGGGGCCGCTGCTGCTTGACCCACACCTCGGGGCAGTCGCCGTTCCACCTGAACACGCCGCAGGGTCTCTCGGGTCCGATCCAGGTGTGTCCCCTCCGGAAGAACTCGAACTCGATGATCCTCTCCGATGCCTTGAAGCCTTTCTTCACGTCCCCCTGGACGAGCTCGTTGAACATGCCGTTGTTCCAGTAGTTCCCGGCCGAATAGATCTCCGGGTAGGACAACGGGGCATCGTCTTCCCGGGCCCTGATCACGTCGAGGTTGAAGGGTCGCTGCTCCCACTCGACCTCGACGAGGGTCAGCGCCTCCTCGGCGATGGCCTCGGTATCGGCCGCCACTGCCACGCCGACCGGTTCCCCCTCGAAGTGGGCGATGCCGGGCAGCGGCGGCGGGTCGCCGAAGAGCCCGGGCAGCTTTCCCATGCTCGCCCTTTCCGGCAGCTCAGGGTTGTCGTAGCGCAGGACGTACCTGACCCCGGGCAGCTGCTCTGCCCTGGACGTGTCCAGCCTCGCGATCTTCGCGTGGGGGTACGGCGCGTCGAGGAACCGCAGGTGCAGCATGCCGGGAAGCTGGACGTCCATGGTGTAGTCCGCCTCGCCGCATGCCTTCTTGTGCCCGTCAAGCCTGCGGCCCGAGCGCTCCCCGATGTGCTTGAACCGCTTCAGGGGGGAGGCGTCCGCACGCAGGTTGTCCTGCAGCTCCTTCATCTTCCGGATCTGTTCATCGGTATGGATGCCCACGGTCATCCTCCTTTGCATGCATGGTTCACAAGCCTGCCGCCCTGCCCCTGACGTAGGCCGACTGGCGGATGAGCGCATCGTACTCGTCGCGGAAATACCTCAGCGAGTCCAGGACCGGCACCGGGGCTGCCTGACCGAGCCCGCACAGGGAGGCCAGCGACATGGCCTGCGCCAGGTCCTGGAGGGTCCTGATGTCCTCGGGTCTGCCCTGACCATCCATGAGCCTGTGGAATATCTCCACCATGGCCTCCAGCCCGTCACGGCACGGGGTGCATTTCCCGCAGGACTCCTCGTGCAGGAAGAGTATGTCCTTGTACACGATGTCGATGATGTCTCTTTTGGAACTGAACACGACCACGGCCCCCGAGCCGAGCACGTTCTCGTGGCACAGAAGGGTGTCCATCCTGTCCGACGGGACGATGCTGCCGGCGGCCCCGCCTACCTGGACCGCCTTGATGTCATCCGCCCCTGCCAGGTCCACGACCAGCTCCCCGAGCGGGCTGCCCATGGGCAGCTCGTAGACGCCAGGCCTGCTCACGTCCCCGCTCACGCAGAACACCTTGGTCCCCTTGCTCCGCGACGTCCCCATGGCGCTGAACCACGGGACGCCGTTTTCGATGATGTGCGGGACGTTCATGAGGGTCTCCACGTTGTTGATGACCGTGGGTTTCCCCCAGAGGCCGCTCACCGGCGGGTACGGGGGTTTGTACCGGGACTCTCCCCTCCTCCCCTCAATGGATTCCATGAGCGCCGACTCCTCGCCGCAGATGTAGGCACCGGCACCCTCGAAGACCTGCAGGTCCATGTGCTTCAGGAATCCGTGGCGCCTCACCTGCTCGACGGCCTCCAGGAGCGGTTCATGGAGTCGATGATACTCGACTCTCAGGTAGATGTACGCGCGTCCGGCCCCTATGGCGAGGCCGGCGATGCACAGACCCTCGATGAGTCCGAAGGGGTCGTTCGTGAGAAGGTACCGGTCCTTGAAGGTCCCGACCTCCCCCTCGTCGGCGTTGCAGATGAGGTACTTCTCCCTCGAGGCGGTCTTCCGGGCCAGCTCCCACTTCAGGCCGCACCCGAACCCGGCGCCACCCCTCCCGGTGAGCCCCGATAGCTTGACCTCGTCGATGATCTCCCCGGGCTTCATGGTGTCGCGCGCCTTGAGGAAGGCCCTGAACCCGCCGCGGGCAAGATATGTAGAGATATCCCCGGGATCGACGACGCCGCAGTTCTTCAATACGATGCGCTGTTCAGGCACGCTTTTCCTCCCGTTCGTCAGCCGGCTTCCTGCCGGTACTCCCTGAGGACGTCCGCCACGCGATCCGGCGTCAGGTTTCCGTAGAGCTCGTCGTTTATCAGCATGGCCGGGGCCTGGTCGCAGGCGCCTATGCAGCCGACCAGCTCCAGGGAGAACATGCCGTCTGCGGTGGCCTCCCCCGGGAGGATGCCGAGCTCTGTCTGGATCGTCCCGATCACTGTGGAAGCGCCCTTGAGGTCGCACGGTACGCATTTGCAGATCCTTATCCTGTGCTTCGCCCCGCCGTGCAGGGGCAGATACGCATAGAAGGATGCCGTTCCGTACACGTCGCTCAGCGGTATCCCGGTCTTGACGGCCACCCTCAGCATGGCCTCCCTCGACAGCACGCCGGACCGGGCGAGCTCCTGTCTGAGCACGGGCAGGAGGTCTCCACGGCCGGTCCCGTCCCTTCCGGCGCCCCCCGGGGAGGGGTGTCCGGCCCGTATCTGCGTGAACCCTGAAGGCCTGCTCAGGGCGCCCGTGGGGCAGTAGTCGATGCACACGCCGCAGTCCCTGCAGGACTCGGTTGTCAGCGGCTCGTCGTACCCGGTGATGACGGCCGAGGTGAACCCTCGGTAGCCGATGGCCAGCACGTCCCTGCCCGCGATCTCCCTGCATGCCGTGATGCACCTGCGGCAGAGGATGCACTTGGAGAGGTCCCTGCGGACATAGGGGTTGTCGTCCTCGGCGGGATAGAACCGAGGCCTGGTCACGTTGAACCGCGGTGCCCCGACCTCGTGGTCGGAGGCCAGATTGTGCAGGCCGCAGGTGTCGGCATTGGGGTCGGTGACGCAGGTCCCGGTGTGGGCGGTGAGCATGAGCTCCACCACGGCCTTGCGCACCGCGATCACTCTCGGGGTGTCCGTCCTGATGACCATGCCCTCGGTCAGGGGCGTGTGACATGCCCCCACCAGGGCCCGCGAGCCCTGAACCTCCACCACGCAGACCCGGCACACACCGCTGGGCCGCTGGCCCTCAACGTGGCACAGGGTGGGGATCTCGATGCCCGCCTGACGGGCGGCCTCGAGGATCGTTGCCCCCCGCGGGGCCTTGATCTTCCTGCCGTCGATCACCGCATGCGTCTTGAAGAGGGTGAACATGGATCCTCCTTCGCCATTTCAATCCTGCCCGGTCACGAAGATCACGATGACCTTCACGGGCCCGTGCATGCCCTTGAACTGGACCGCCTGGATGTCGCCGGTGGAGCTCGGTCCCGTGATGAAGCAGAACTGGCTCGGCGCTTCCAGTCCCTGTGAGAAGACCTGTTCCACCGCGTTCTCGTAGACCGGGTACAGCCTGCCTGCGGGCACGACGGCGATGTGGACGGGCGGGGCTATGGAGGCAAGCCTCGGCTGCCCGCTGCGGAAGATCAGGCCGAGAGACCCTGTCTCCGCTATGGCGAAATCCGTGGAGGTGATGCCTGCATCCGAGGAGAAGGCTGCCTGCCTGAACGCCTCCCGGTCCGGAACGTCATCGGCCGTGAAGACGTCGACACCGGCAGTCCTGCCCCAGCTCGCGAGGTCCAGGGCCCTGACCGTATCGTCTCCGGATGCGACGGCCTTCCTAATCCCCTCGGCTGCGGCGATCGCTGTCAGGACGCGCAGGGTTTCCTCCCTCCCTGCGGCCTGGTGGACGACCCCGGTCTGGGCGTTCAGCTCGGAGGTGAAGCGCTCGATGAGCCGTTCACGGTCCAGGGAAAGTTCGGACAGCGGCGGCATGGTCGGTCTCGCCGGGGCCGTGCCTCGCGGGGCGGCCCTTAACCGGGCAAGGATCTCTTCCCGTGCAGACATGCTCACCCCTTCCTGCCTTTCGCCTTCCACCATTCATGGAAGGTCTTCTCCGGCATGCCCGGCAGGTCCCTGCAGGCGAACCAGCCCTTCAGGCCAAAGGGTATGTTCCGGATGTAGCCGTTGTTTTCCAGCCGTTTCATGACCGGCTTCATGCTTCTTGCAGCAAGATTCCACGCCGCTGCACTGCTCATGCCCAGCGAAACGAGACCCGCCCCGATCCTCTCGATGAAGGCGCTCATCCTTTTGTCGTCCCGCACCCGGGACGCCACCTGCCGCTCACGATAGGCCAGCATGAGCGAGGGATGGTCCACGCCGGCCGGGCAGATCTGCCTGCACGCACCGCACAGGGTGCAGGCGCGGTAGAGATCCGCGGTCTTGTCCAGGCCAAGGAGCAGGGGGTTCATGACCTGCCCCATGGGTCCTGAATAGGTGAATCCGTAGGGGTACCCGCCGATCTTGGCATACACGGGGCAGGTGTTCAGGCAGCCTCCGCAGCGGATGCACCTGAGCACCTGCCTGGTGAGTGGGTCCCGGTAGATCTCGGAGCGGCCGTTGTCCACCACGACGATGAAGAGCTCCTCGGGGCCGTCGATCTCGGCGGTCTTCTTGGGTCCGGTGTCCATGGACACGTAGCTGGAGATCTTCTGCCCCGTGCAGTTCCTGCACAGGATGCGGATCATGTGGACCGCGTCGGCCATGGTCGGGATCACCTTCTCCGGGCTCATGACAGCCACCAGGGTTCTCGGTGACGACTTCGTCATGCGGATGTTGCCCTCGTTCTCCACGTTGATCACCGTGCCCGTGGCGGCAACCGCCATGTTGACGCCCACGATGCCCATGTCGAGGTGTCTGAACTTCTCGCGCAGGTACACCCGGACCGCCTTGCCGAGCTCGATGGGGTTCGTCGTCGTCTCCTTGATGATGCCCTTTTCCAGGAATGTCTTCGAGATCTCCTCCGGGGGCACGTTGATGGCCGGACCCACGATATGGAAGGGCGGCAGGGACAGCAGCTGGGTGATGACCTCGCCGAGGTCGGTCTCGAAGGCGTCCACTCCATTCCTGATGAGATGGTCGTTGAGACCGATCTCCTCGGTGATCATGGACTTGCCCTTGGTGACGTAGGTGACGCCGCGCTGCCTGGCGATGTCCAGGATGATCTCGTTCGCCTCGGCTGCGTCCCGGACCCACAGGACCCGTGCCCCGCTGGCCGCGGCATTCCTCTCGAACTCTTCGAGCAGCTCGGGCAGCCTCTCGACCACCTCGGCCCTGATGGCGCGGGCCTGCTCCACTGCTGAATCCGGGTCAGGGAACGAGGACATGCCGATCTGGCGCAGTATGGTGAACCCCGGGGGCAGCAGCGAAAGGAAGATCTGGCTCAGCTCGTTCCTGAGTTCCCTGCTCGCCGTCTCCTTGAATCTCTCGGTACGTGCCTCCATGTCACACCCCCTTCACGTTGTCTGTGAGGAAGCTCGCGAGGTGCATGGCCCGGGCGCCAGGGTGGTTCCTGTGGAGGTAGCCGTTAATGTTGAGCAGGCAGCCGGGTTCGCACAGGAGGAGCACGTCGGCGCCGGAGCTGATGAAGTTTGCGGCCTTGTCCTTGACCAGGGCCTGGGATATCTCGGGAAATCCGATGGAGAACTCTCCCCCGAAGCCGCAGCAGGCGGTCGCATTGTCGAGCTCCACGTAGCGGGCCCCTCGTACACTGGAAATAAGCTTCTTGGGCTGTTCGGAGACCCCGAGCGCGCGCAGGATGTGGCACGACTCGTGGTAGGTCACGGTCCCCTCGTAGGCCGCACCCACATCGGTGATGCCCAGGACATCCACGATGTACTGGCTCAGCTCGTAGATCCTCCCTGCCAGTTCGATTGCCCTCCCGTGCCATGACGGTTCATCGGCAAGGAGTTCGGGGTACCGGTGCTTCACCATGCTCACGCAGGATCCGGACGGGCTCACGATGGTCTCGTCATCACCGAAGACCTCGATGAAGTGCCTCGCCACCCGCCTGGCCTCGTCCCGGTACCCCGCATTGAACAGGGGCTGGCCGCAGCAGGTCTGCCCGTCGTGATAGATCGGCCGCCTGCCCAGTCGTTCCAGAAGCCGGCAGGTCGCCACACCGATCTCCGGCATGAGCAGGTCCACCGTACACGGGATGAACAGGGACACCATGGCCCTATCCTCCTCCAATCAGGGCCCTGAAAACCGGGTCGGCCCTGTCCAGGTAGATGAGGTCGTCATCGCTGTGCGTCCTGAGCTTGAGGTTCCGTATGGCCGTGCGTTTCTTGTGCATGGCCGCGGTCTTCAGGTTCTCGAGGTTGCCCTCGGGCACCTCCCTGAACTGAAGCAGCCGCTTCTTCCTGGCGAGCTCCATGAGCTCGAGTCCCAGCGCGGTGCGGGCGATGACCTGGTTCCACTCCCTGGCCTCCTCCCAGGGCTCGTTCAGGAGCGCGGAGCCCACGGAGATATCGCTGAACTCCGAGGTCAGGTCGAAGCAGTAGTGGCAGGCCCCCCTGATGCACTTCTTCGCCTCGTCGATGGGGATCTTCACCGTGGAGTCCCTGGTGAAGACCTCCATGGTCCCGTGCTCCACCGGAGGGATGTCCATGCCCGTGATCGTGGACGGATCGACGCTCTTCTTCAGGAGCGCGAGGAACGGATCCCATGCGAGGGCCCAGCTGCAGAAGAGACCGACGACGAGCTTGAGGCTGTCGATATTGTTCACGTTGTCGGGAATCGGCTTCATGCGCATCTTTGCGTATGCCAGGGCCTGGCACGGGGTGGCGACGGCGCCGACCTTGGTGGATCCCTCCCTGGCGAGCCTGTTGAACTCGGCCACGCCGGGCGACACCACGAACGAGCTCCTGCCGTGCCGTACGACCCTCTTCGCCTGGGTCTCCGAGATGCCCTCGGTGAGGATCGACTCGTTCATCCGTGCCATCACCGCGGTATCGATGAGGCCCTCCCTCAGCGCGAGCGCCATGATCGTGGAGACCGTGCCGCCGTGCTGGGAGCGCGTCCTGGTCTGCTCGCTCGCAGCCCGTGCGATGAAATACTCCTTGACCGCGCCGATCTCGGGGGTGAGGTCCTCCCTGTCGAAAAGGCG
>JAKPQL010000018.1 GCA_029547045.1 Deltaproteobacteria bacterium
CGGGGATCACGCTGACGGGCTTCGCCTACGACCTCGCCGATGCCGTCATGGAGCTGGGGAGGCCCTACGGGGTGAGCAACGTGGTGAGGAGTCCCCGCGCACGGGTGACCCTGCGGCAGGGATTGCTGCTGGCCGTGCTCAGCACGGCGTGGTGACGCATGCACCCGTGCACGCTCGGATAGTGTCGGATAGTGACAGAACCATGTGTTGGTGTTAAAGGGGTTAGGCAAAGGAAAACACCCCTCGCAGGGGACACGGATAAGGAGGAAACCTTGAAGAAGTTCGGTTTGGTGATGGTGTTGATGGCGGCAGTCGCTCTCGTGATCGCAGGGTGTTCGGAATCCGGCACGGGCGGGATCGGCAAGGGGGACGATTCGGACGTCGTGGCCACGGTGGGCGACAAGGCCATCCACGGCAAGCAGATCGAGCAGTTCCTGGAGAACCTGCCCCCGCAGGTGAGCAGCAGGTACTCCCCTGAGCGCATCCGCAAGGAGATCGTGGAAGGGCTCGTGAGCATTGAAATGCTGGCCTGGGAGGCGAGGCGCCGCGGCATCGACAAGAGGGACGACGTGAAGCTCAAGATCGACATGCTCACCGAACAGGCCCTGGCCCGGGAGATCGAGGCCGATCTGAAGAAGGGCATCACGGTGGACGAGGCCGAGCTCAAGAAGTACTACGAGGAGCACAAGGACCGCTACGGCAGCCGCACCCGCGTCCAGGCGCGGCAGATCACCGTGGCGACAGAGGCCGAGGCCAGGGCGGTCCTCGAGAAGGCGAAAAAGGGAGAGGACTTCGAGGCGCTGGCCATGAAGCACTCCAAGGACGAGTACGCCTCCCGGGGCGGGTCCATCGGGGTCGTCAGGCCCGGAAAGCTTCCCGCCGACATGGAGAAGGTCGTCCTCGGGCTGAAGGAGGGCCAGGTGAGCCCGGTGATGAAGTCCGAGAAGGGCTTCGTCATCGTGAAGGCGGACAAGGTGACCGAGGCGAAGGAGAAGCCCTTCGAGCAGGTGAAGAAATCCATCGAGCGGATCGTCATGCGGGAGAAGCTGAACAAGGCCGTGGCCGATCTCAAGGACGAGATCCGGAAGAAGGCCAAGGTGGAGATCAAAGAGGAGTACTTCGCCAAGTTCGAAAAGATGAAGAAGGATGCGCCGCCCATGGATCTGCAGGAAGGTCCGCCCCTGGGCGGCGAGGACCACGGCTCGGAGTAGGTCGTCCGGGCAGGGGGGGGGCAGTCGTGGCGCTCTACAGCTGGACCGGGTATACCGACAAGGGCAAGACCGCCTCGGGCATGATCGATGCGGTCTCGCTCCGGGAGGCGAAGCTCAAGCTCCGCACCCAGGGTATGTTCGTGAGCACCATTGCGGAAGAGGCCCACGGCATCGCACACCCCCTGAAGGACATCACCCTGCGGGGACTCCTGGGAAGGGTCCGCATGGAGGACCTGGCAGTGACCACCCGCCAGCTCTCCACCCTGGTGGGGGCGTCCATCCCCCTGGTGGACGCGCTCGGCGCCCTGTACGACCAGACCGACGCCCCTGCCATGAAGAAGACCATCGCCCAGGTGCGGGACTCGGTGAACGAGGGGCTGTCCTTCGCGGACGCCCTGGCACAGCATACGCGGGTCTTTCCCGACCTCTACGTGAACATGGTGCGCTCCGGCGAGGTGAGCGGCGCCCTGGACGTGGTGCTGCTCCGTCTCGCGGAGTTCCTGGAGGGCCAGCACCGGCTGAAGTCCAGGGTGACATCGGCCATGCTCTACCCGGCCGTCCTCCTGTGCATCTCCGTCGCGGTGCTCATGTACCTGCTCACCGCGGTGGTGCCCAAGGTGGTGGGCATGTTCGAGAGCATGAACCAGGTGCTCCCCCTGCCCACCAGGATCCTCATCGCCCTGAGTTCCTTCCTCGCATGGTCATGGTGGATCATCCTCCTCGTCGTGATCGCGGCGGTGGCCCTGCTCGTGCGGTGGAAGAGGACCGAGCGGGGCGCCATGAAGTTCGACCGGATCCGGATGGGGCTGCCCGTGTACGGGTCCATTTACCAGAAGGTTTCCGTGGCCAGATTCTCCCGGACCCTGGGCACGCTGCTCGCTTCCGGCGTGCCCATCATCGACGCGCTCCGCATCGTCAAGACGGTGCTCCAGAACCGGATCATGGAGACGGTGGTGGAGAACTCCATCGCCGAGGTCATGGACGGGTCCAGCATCGCCGCGCCCCTGAAGAAGTCCGGGGTGTTCCCCCCCATCCTGGTGCACATGATCAGCGTGGGCGAGAAGAGCGGCAGCCTGGAGGAGATGCTCATGAAGGCCGCCGAGTCCTACGAGGGCGACGTGGAAACCACGGTGGCGGGGCTCACCTCAGTGCTGGAGCCCCTCATGATCGTGATCATGGGCGCGATCGTAGGTTTTGTGGTGCTCTCCATCCTCATGCCCATGCTGGAGATGAGCACCATCGTACGCTAGACACAACGAGGTGACAAGACATGAATAGCAAGGGATTCACACTCATCGAGCTGCTGGTGGTCATCGTCATCCTGAGCATCCTGGCGACCTTCGTGGGCATCAGGATCATGAGCAAGCCCGAGGAGGCGCGCAGGACCCAGGCCCAGATCCAGATCCAGGCCCTGGAGAACGCGCTGAAGATGTACAAGCTCGACAACGGCGAGTACCCCACCACCGAGCAGGGACTCAGGGCCCTGGTGGAGAAGCCCACCACCGGGACGGCCCCCCGGAACTGGCGGCAGGGGGGGTACCTGGACAAGAACACCGTGCCCAAGGACCCGTGGAAGAACGACTACCTGTACCTTTTCCCCGGCGTGCAGAACCCCGACGGGTTCGACCTCTTCTCGTACGGCGCCGACGGTCAGCCCGGAGGCGAGGGTGATGGCGAAGACATCGGAAACTGGCAGACCGAGGGGCAAGGAGCGCAGCCTGGAAGCAACCAGTAGGGGCTTCACCCTCATCGAGCTGATGATCGTCATCGCGATCATCGGCATCACGCTGGGCTACATCGGGCCGCGCGTCATGAGCGGCGTGTTCTCCTCCGACCTGGACCGCGCGGTGAGGGACATCACCGCCATGATCCAGGTGGCGCGATCCTCGGCCATCACCAAGCACACCACGTACTTCGTGCGGTTCGACATCGACGAGGCCAAGGTGGCCATGTACCCCAAGCCGGAGAACTCCGGCAAGGAGCCGGAGATGGACAGGGAACGGGTCCTGCCCGAAGGCGTTGTCCTCAAGGGGATCAAGACGCCGTACCAGTCGGGAAAGGACCGGGGCGAGATGGACCTGCGCGTCACCACCGAGGGCGTGGTGGAGCAGGGGGTGATCCAGCTGGAAGGCCCCTTCGGCAAGCAGTACACGCTGGTGGTGAAGCCGTTCTCGGGCACGCTCAAGGTGTATGACCATTACGTCGAGGTGACCTATGACTAAGGGGTTCACCCTGATGGAGGTGCTCATAGCGCTGGTGATCCTGAGCGTCACCTTCCTCTGGCTGCTGAGCGCCCAGAGCCAGGGCATCGACATGGCCATGCGCTCGAAGTTCCTCACCACCTCCACCATGCTGGCCCAGGAGCGGATCTCGCAGGTGGTCTCCGGGGTGCTCTCCGTCTCCGTGGGGCAGGACCAGGGAGATTTCGGCGCCGATTACCCCGGGTACACCTACAAGGAGACCATGGAGACGACACCGCTGGCCGGGTACCGGAAGTACAGCCTCACCGTGAGATGGGGCGGGGAGGGGAGCCCCCTTGAGAGCACGATCATCGCGTTCATCTCCGAGAAGTAGCGGATTCACCCTGCTGGAGCTGATGCTCGCCATCGCCATCTCGGCGGTCATCATCGCCACGGTGAACTTCGCCTTCTTCCAGAGCCACGCGAACATCGAGTCCGTGCGCGGCCAGAGGGAGGTCTACCAGACCGCCCGCATCGTCATGGACCGCATGATCAAGGACTTCACCTGCGCCTACCTGCCCACGGACAACCGCCGGATGAGCGCCGAGGAGATCTCGCTGTACCGGTTCACCGGCACCAACGACAAGCAGGGCGAGAGGGACCTCGACGCCATCACCCTGACCACCGCCACGGACATCGGCTTTTCGAAGGTGTCCGGGAGCGTCTGCGAGGTGGCGTACTACCTCGAGGAAGACAAGGAAAACCCGGGCGTCTACACCCTCATGCGCCGGGAGGACGCCACCCCGCACCACGGCGCCAGCACCCGGGGCCAGGAACTCGAGATCGCCGAGGGTGTCACGGGCATGGACATCGTCTACCTTGACGACGCCGACCAACAGACCGAGGAGTGGGACCTCCTCCAGAGGCTCGCGCTGCCGAAGCAGATCAAGGTGACCCTGAGCATGGCGTACGGAGACGAGACCCTCACCTTCACGGCCACGGCGTCCCCGCCGCTCGCCGGCATCAGGCTCCAGCAGCCGGGAGGGTAGGTGGGCCGTGAAGATCCTGTGTGACAGAAAAGGGGTCGTGCTCATCCTGGTGCTCGCCATGGTGGCCATGTTCACGGCCATGATCGTCACCTTCAGCGCGGACGAGAGCCTCGACATCGAGCTCGCCTACAACTTCCGCGACTCCGTGCAGGCGCAGTTCGTGGCGCGTTCCGGCGTGGAGGCGGCCATGGCCATCCTCGCCGAGGACGACCCGGGCCACGACTCCGTCGACGAGCAGTGGGGGCGGTTCCCGGAATACGCCGCAGGGGCGTCCCAGTACCTCGACGGGGCCGTGCTGAGCGGAATCATCACGGACGAGGCGTCCCGGTTCGACCTGAACAGCCTGGCCGGCACCAGCGAGCAGGACCGGGAGTTCCGGATCGAGCAGTTCAAGAGGCTGTTCAGGGTGCTGCGCATCGACATCACGGAGGACGAGTCCAACGACCTCGCCCATGCGGTCATCGACTGGATCGATAGTGACAGCGAGACGGAGCTCGGCGCGGAGGACGAGTACTACCAGTCCCTCCAGCCCCCGTACCACTGCAAGAATGCGCCCATGGACAGCGCCGAGGAGATCCTCCTGGTCAGGGGCATGAAGCCCGAGTACTTCTTCGGGACCGAGAACTACGAGGGCATCAGGAACCACGTCACCACGGGCACCGGGGGCAAGGTCAACATCAACACCGCCACCGAGGCCGTGCTCATGAGCCTGTCCGACCAGATCAGCGAGAGCGTGGCGGCGAGCATCGTCGAGTGCCGGCCTTTCCTTTCCGCAGGGGACTACGGGTGCATCCGGGGCTTCGACCTCTCTGACGGATCGGGCGAGACCACCTGGATCAGGGGGCTCCTGGACGTGAAGAGCACCCGGTTCTGCGTGGACATCAGGGGGAGCACGCCGTCCGGAGCCCAGGTGAATGTCCGCTCGGTGCTAGAACGCATTAACAACAGGCCGCGAATAGTGTATTATAGAATCTACTGAGGTGGTATGCGGACCGTAATCACGAAGAAATCACTGGGTGCATGGTGGGACGAGCGTGTTGTCCAGGCCTGCCGGATCCGGGCCGGGATCGCGGAGGTCGTCATCGAGGAGATCGTCGTGGAGCCCCGCCCGCTCGATGCCTCCGGCATCCCCCTGAACAGTGCCGTGGAGGACCTGAAGGCGGTCTTCGCACGGATAGGGGATGACGCGGAGGTATGCGTGGGCGCGCTGAGCGAGGCCGAGATCATGTACAGGACCCTCCTGCGGCCCTTTGCCGACCGCAGGAAGATCCTGGAGACCATCGGGCCCGAGGTGGAGACCCTGCTGCCGGCGGTCGATTCCAGGCTCCTGGTGGACTACGTCCTGACCGGGAAGGATGCACAGGGCGCTCACGTGGTCCAGGCGCTGTGCACCAGCATCAATGCGGTCCAGGAGCAGGTGGGGGTATGGAAGGGCGCGGGGCTCGACCCGGAGATCATCGACTGTCCGTCCGCGGCCGTGGCAGCCGGGGCCCGGGCGATGTTCGATCTGTCCAATGCCGCAGAGGTCGTGGTGGTGCACATGGGGTGGGCGGAGACCTCGGTGGGCGTCCTTTCCGGTGCCGCCATCCGCTTCCTTGGCGCGGTCCCGTACGGGTTCGGGCGTTTCATGCCCGCCCGTGAATCGGGCGAGGGCCAGGGCCCGGCGCCCGACCCGACGGGCACTGCCGGGATCGAGGGCGGGGAGATGCTCGCGGGGCTCTTCCGCGAGATCCTCATCATGCTGGAGAAGAGCGGCTCGGAGCAGGGCGAGCAGGTCCTCCTGGCCACGGGGTACGCCCGCTGCATCCGGGATTTCGAGCGGGCCGCGCGCGACAGGATGGGTATGGAACCCTTCACCCCGGTCCTGAAGGAGATCCAGTACCGGGGGCGGATGGAGGAGCTCCTGCAGGGCTTCCTGGGGGTTTCCCTGGCATGCAGGGGCATCGAGGCCCAGGACCAGGTGAACTTCCGCCAGGGAGAGCTCGGCATGACCAAGCGGTTCCGGAAGGCCATGGGCCTTGCCGGGCCGTGGGTAAAGGCGGCCGTCGTGCTCCTGGTGGTCTGGATCGCGGGGCTCGCCACGGACGTATTCCTCAAATCGCGCGTGGACGCCGACCTGAAGAAGAGGATCAACGACGAGTTCGTCTCCGTCATGCCCAAGGGTACGCCCAGGGTGGACACCGTCCGGCAGATGGAGCAGTACCTTGCCAGGCTCTCCGGCCAGGCAGGGATGCTCAAGGAAGGCGGCGGCGAGACACCCCTGGCGATCCTCAAGGACCTGAGCGCAGGGATCCCTGCGGACCTCGACGTGACCATCGACTCCATCAACATCGAGGACGCGAGCCTCACGCTCTCGGGGAGCACGGGGACCTATGACCAGGTGGAGCGGGTGCAGGCGGTCCTGGCCAAACTTGCCTACATCAAGGAAGTGAAGATCGTGTCGGCGAACGTGGACAAGAACGATCAGAAGGTGAAGATGAAGCTGGTGTGCAGGAGATGAAGCTCAGGATACCCGTGGACACGCAACGGATCAAGGCCCTGGCCCTGCCCCTGGAGCAGGCGCTGGGCAAGGCCCTGGACCACTATGCCAGGCTGTCCCCCCGGGAGCGGGCCATCGTGGCGTCGGGCAGTGCCTTCGTGGCGGTCTTCATCCTCCTGGCCGGGATCATCGCACCGCTCATCCACTATCAGGCAAGCCTGGAGAAATCGGTTGCGGCCAGGGACGCCGAACTGCGGAAGATCTACACCATGTCAGCCACCATCAGGGGGCTGCAGCAGGTGGCCAAGACCGCTCCCGGCGCCGGCGGCAAGCAGTTCACCCTGTTCGGCTTCCTCGAGGAGCTGGCCGCAAGCCTTTCCATCAATGACCGCATCGAGTACATGAAGCCCGTCACCGACTCCAGCGAGGCGGGGCACGAGTCCGTGGAGGTCAAGATCAGGGGACTGTTCCAGGAGGACCTCATCGGGCTGCTCTTCGGCATCGAGAGCACGCCGTACCCGGTGAAGATCAAGCACCTGACCATCCGGCGGCAGGACAAGGACGGGAACATCGACGTAACCCTCCAGGTGGTGTCCTATGGCTGACGCACGCCGCAGGGCCGGCCTCTGGACGAACATCGGGCTCGGCCTGTATGCATGCGTCTGCCTGATCGTCTTTTTGTGGGTACGCTTCCCCTATGATTCCCTGAAGTTCCGGATCGAGGACGCCCTCACCCGGGGCGTCAGGGCGCCGGTGAGCCTGGGGCACATCCGGCCCAACCTCCTGTGGGGGTTCAGGGTGGACGGCGTGGAGGTCAAGGGTGCGCGGGTCGCCGAACGCCTCACCATATCGCCCCGGCCGTGGGACCTCGTCAGGGGCAGGCTCGGCTTCGGGTTCCACGCGGACATGGGTTCCGGCAAGACCGACGGCCGCATGAGGATCCCGTTCAAGCAGAGCAGGGAACCCATGGAGCTCAGCATGGACATGGCCCAGGTCGACCTGGCCGCCTTCTCGCCGCTGCTGCCCGAGAAGACGAGACCCACGGGCGTGGTCACGGGGCAGCTCAACCTCTTCAGCTCCCGCGAGGCACTGGACAAGACCGTGGGCAGCCTGACGCTGTCCTGGAAGAAGGGGTCCCTGCCCCTGAACATGGACACGCTGCCCTTCGATGCCCTGACCTTCGACAATCTCGACCTGGACGGCCGTATCGAAAAAGGCCTCCTGAACCTCGAGAAGGTGGAGTTCACCGGGGAGTTTTCCGGGACCATGATGGGGAGCGTGCGCCTTTCGCCGGAGTTCAAGCGCTCACGCCTGAACATCACCGGGGAGATCACCCTGCCCGAGGCCATGAGGAAGAATCTCGAATTCCCCGTCGATCCTTCCGGTCAGCCGGCGCGGTTCAGCCTGAGGGGCAGCGTGGAGAACCCCCGCTTCCGCATGCTGAGCGCCGCAGGTATCCGCCCTCCCCGGCGACAGGCGGCCGCACAGCAGGCCCTCCCCGGCCCGGCCGCCATGCCGGCGGAGCGGGCGGCACCCGAACGGACCAGACAGGTGGCGGCGCCGCCGGAGCCGGAGCCGGCGGACCAATCTGTGCGCGAACCCCTCGATGACGAGGAGGGGCAGCCCCGGCAGAATGTGGAGCAAGAAGATGAATGAGAAAGACAGTGGACCGATGAAGAAGCATTTCCCCCAGGCCATGCGGCTGTCGTGGGAGGAGGTGGAGGAACTGCTGTGGAAGGTCTTCCTCGCCATGAGGGCCGACAGGTACGACCCCGACGTGGTCATCGCCGTGGCCAGGGGCGGTCTCGCGCCTGCGCGGATCCTCGTGGACTACCTGCAGAAGAAGTACATCTGCAGCTTCCAGATGGGCCACTGGGCCGACGAGGCGTCCCTGAGCGAGAAACCCAAGATCGTCTTCCCCCTGCCCGACGTGGATCTCAGGGGGATGCGCGTGCTGGTGGTGGACGACGTCTCCGACGAGGGAGGCACCATGGAAGGGGTGGTCTCGTACCTGCAGTCGCGCGTGGGCGAGATCAGGACCGCGGTGCTGGTGAGCAAGGCCGAACCGCGCATGAAGGCCGACTACTGCCCCCTGACCATGGATGACTGGCGCTGGGTCATGTTCCCGTGGTCGCGGCACGAGGACCTGCTTTCCTTCACGGAAAAGGTGCTCCAGCTCACCGGCGGATCCACGGTGGAGGACATCATCAGGATCCTTCAGGAGGCCATGTCCGTGGAGATCGCCAGGCACGAGATCGAGAAGGTGCTGGCCGACATGCAGCAGGCCCGGGAGGTCACAGAGGACAACCGCAAGGTATGGACGTTGATATAGCACGGCTGGAGGCCGCCCTTTCCCCCTACCTCGTGCTCATCACGGACGCCGGCATCGACTACGTGAGTGCCGCGCTTGCCAAGCGGCTCGGCCGCACGGGCGACGAGGTGAAGCGGAACCTGGAGAAGGTCGAGGGGCTCACCGGCCCCTTGCCCGCGTCCCCATCATCGGTGTCGCTGGCCTCCAACGGCGATGGCCCCCTGGCCTTCGACTGCACCACGGTCGTACTCCCGGAATGCACCGTGGTGGCGCTGGCCGAGGAGGGACAGCACCAGATCATCGAGTACGCCGACCGCGATACCTTTGTCCGCATGTTCAACGTCAGCCCTGTGGGGTACCTCGTGGTGGACCGGGGCCTCGTCGTGTACGCGAACGAGCATCTCGGCTCGCTCCTCCAGATGAAACGGGAGCAGGTCCTGGGCCGCAGGGTGATCTCCCTGGTGTCGAGCCAGAGCAGGGCGGACTTCGTGGCGGCCTGTCAGGAGTGGTTCGCCTGCGAGGGTTCCCGACAAGAGGGGCGCGAGATCATGCTCACCGCATCGAACGGCACCCGCCTCCGGTTTGCGGCCAGGGGAGGGTGGATCCAACGGGCCTCGCGGCAGCTGTTGTGGGTCGCCCTGGAGGACGTCACCCGGCAGGACCGCCTCCAGCGGTCCCTGGACGAGGAACGGCAGAGGTTTTCCGATCTCTTCGGCAGCCTACCCGCGGGCATACTCTACGTCGATCCAAGGGGCAGGATCACCGACTGCAACGACTATGTGGCAGCCATCGTGGGCTACTCCAGGGAGCGCATCAGGGGGAGCGTCTTCACGGACTTCGTCAGCGACGATCAGGCGGACATCCTGAGGGAGGATTTCCGCAGGCTCTTCACCGGAGGGGAGGAGATCGCCAAGCGGGAGAGCATGATCACCACCGCGGACGGCAGGCAGATCACCATCGAGTACAACGCCCGGGTCATCTCCCGCAAGGGCCACCCCGCCAGGGCCATCATGATGTTCACCGACGTCACGGACAAGAAGGCCCTGGAGTACGAGCTCCTGGAGAAGAACGCCGAGATGGAGCGTACCCTGTGGGACATGGCCGAGGTGAAGGACGCCCTGGAGGCGCGCGCCGGAGAGCTCAACAAGGCCACCGAGGACCTCAAGCTCCTGAACGAGAAGCTGAACATGCTCTCCATCACCGACGGGCTCACCGAGGTGTACAACCACCGGCACTTCCAGGACCGGCTCACCGAGGAGGTGGACCGCCTCGGGCGCCTCACGGACGGCGTGCTCTCCCTGCTCATCATGGACATCGACGACTTCAAGCGCTTCAACGACACCTACGGTCACCAGTGCGGGGACATGGTGCTCAAGCACATCGCGGGCCTGTTGAAGGGCTCCATCCGCAGCATCGATATCCTGGCCCGCTACGGCGGCGAGGAGTTCGCGGTGATCCTGCCGAACGCCTCCACCGAGCAGGCCGTGGTGGTGGCCGAGAGGATCTGCCAGACCATCCGCTCCACGCCGTTCACCTACGGCCAGGCCGTGGGCGCCAAGGTCACCATGAGCATCGGGGTGGGCACCATCACCAGCGGCCAGACGGACAAGTCCGAGCTCGTGCGCAAGGCGGACAACGCCATGTACGCGGCCAAGGCCAAGTGGAAGGACCGGGTCGAGGTATGGGAAGAGGACTGAGCGTCTCCTTCGACCTGGACGGCACGCTCACCGACCTGGCCTTCGTGGACGGGGTCTGGAACGAGGGCCTGCCCGAACTGGTGGCGGAGGAGCTGGGGGTGGGTGTCGACGAGGCCGCACGGCTCTGCATGGAGGCCTACCTCAGCGAGGGCGACGCGTCCATCAAGTGGTACCGGCTCGCCTTCTGGCTCGAGCGCTTCGGCCTGGGGCACGTGGACGAGGACGCCCTCATCTCCGCCTTCACCGGCCGCATCCGTGCCTTCGAGGACGGCCTGCGGGCGCTCCGGGCGCTCAGGGAACGGGGATACCCCCTGGTGCTCTTCTCCAACGCGCCGCGGGCCTTCCTGGACCGGGAGGTGGAGCAGTGCGGCCTGGAACCCTTCTTCGACACCATCGTCTCGCTGCCCGACGACTGGGACACGGTGAAGTCACAAGAGGCCGCCTTCGTGCGCCTGCAGGGGCTCGTGGGCACCGACGTGGTCCACGTGGGCGATCACATCCTCTTCGACTACGAGGTGCCGAGGAGGGCCGGGCTGGAGGCGTACCACCTCTGGCGGGGGAAGGGGCCCCGCCTGGAGCACTCGCTGGCGAGCCTCGACTGTTTCGTGGACAGGATCATCCGTGGCCAGGCTCAGCCGTGAGTACCTCGTCCTCCTCGGCGCGCACTTCCTCTTCTTCCTGAATTTCTCCGAGCTGATCCTCCTGCCCAAGTACTTCCAGGCCCTGGGGCTGAAGCCGTCCGCCATCGGGTTGCTCATGGGCGCCTTCAGCGTGTCCGTGCTGGCGGGCCTGCCCGTGGCGGGCCTGGTCTCGGAAAGGGTCCCGAGGAAGGCGCTCTTCACCATCGGCGCGGCGCTCATGGCCGTGACCAGCTCGCTGTACGGGGTGTGCGCCGGCATGATGCCGGCCCTGTACCTGCTCCGCATCGTCCAGGGACTGGGCTTTTCCAGCGCCTTCGGCATCATCGGCGCCATGGCGGCCGAGAGCGGCGGGGCCGAGGACCGCACGCTCATGCTGGGCATGCTCACCGCGGTGGGCATCACCACCCATGCCGTGGGACCTGTCCTCGGCGAGCACCTCATCGCCGCATACGGGTACCACGCGCTCTTCGCGAGTGCGGCCGCCTTCGGTGCCGGGGCCCTGGCCCTGGCCTTCCTGCTGCCCCCCAGACCGCCGGCATCTTCACGCGGGAAGGGCCGCCTGAACCCCGGCCTTCGCCTGAACATGGCGAGCGCGGTCCTCGGCGTGGTCTTCGGCTCGGCGGTCATCTTCCTGCCACCCTTCCTGCAGACCCTGGGCGTGCACGACTCGAGCCCCTTCTTCCTGGCCTTCACGGCCGGGAGCCTCCTGGTGGTGGGCATGCTGTACCGGCAGGTGCGGATCGTGCCGGAACGGCTGATATGGCCGGTTGCCGCCGTCTTCCTGGCCCTGCTCCCTGCGGGCGCCGGGTGGGCGGACCGGACGGGGGTCCTGGTGGCGCTGTCACTGATCTTCGGGGCGGGCTACGGCTACCTCTACCCGACCCTGAACACGGCCGTGATAAATGCCAACCCGGAGCTCAAGGGCGTGGCGAACGCGCTCTTTGTCTGGTCCTTCAACCTGGGCATGCTCGTGGCGTCCGTGGGGTTCGGATACCTGTGCGAGGCCGTCGGGTATGTCGGGGCGTTCCGGTCGGTGGCGGTGCTGGGGTTGGTTCTTCTTGTGACGATCGGGAGAACAGGTGCTCGAGGGACAGGTGTGTAGGGGGCTGGATTCCCCGGGTCCCCCCCCTCGGTTCCCATCAGGGGAAGGAACTGGTGCCCTGCGCGTCTTTTCCTGTCATCCCCCACTGACAATCCCCTTGACACCACCCCGGGGGGGGTATGTATAAGGAGCTCATTGTATTGATGTTATTGTACCCCCCCCCTCCTGAATGAATGCAGGGAGGCTCAGAAACAGCAGCATGGATGATGGTGGTGTACGCGCACTTGTTGTGCTCGCCCAGTTCCACCAGG
>JAKPQL010000034.1 GCA_029547045.1 Deltaproteobacteria bacterium
CTGGTCGGTTTCCAGGAGATGCGCTTTGCCGACCCACGACGCGGGCGCCGGCCGCCGCCGCTTTCAGGACGACTTCAGGAGGCGCTCCTTGAGAAGGGAATAACGCTGCTGCTGCTTGTTGTTCTTCACGGCGATGGCCAAGGCCTTCTTCGTGCCGATGAGGACCACGAGCTTCCTGCCCCTCGTCACGGCGGTATAGATGAGATTGCGCTGGAGCATCATGTAGTGCTGGGTGAGAACGGGGATGACGACGGCGGGATACTCGGAACCCTGGCTTTTGTGGACCGTCACGGCATAGGCCGGGACCAGCTCGTCCAGTTCGGAGAAGTCGTAGGTCACGAAGCGGTCGTCGAAATGGACCTTGAGCTCCTGCCCTTCCCGGTCGATGTGGAAGACCCGGCCGATGTCGCCGTTGAAGACCTCCTTGTCGTAGTTGTTCCGGATCTGCATTACCTTGTCGTGGTTCCGGAAGGTGTTCCCCCCCCGGGACACTTCATCGGTGCCGGGGTTCAGGGCCTTTTGCAGCTCCACGTTGAGGTTCGTCACGCCCACCACCCCCCGGTTCATGGGGCTCAGCACCTGGATGTCGTTCACGGCGTGGAGGTGAAAGCGCTTTGGAATCCGCTCTTTGACCATGGTCAGCACCATGGTCAGGACCTTTTCCGGGTCCTCCTGGTGGATGAAGTAGAAGTCCGACAGAGTCCCCGGGGTGTTTTCCGTCTCCGGGAGGAGCCCCTGGTTGATCCGGTGGGCGTTGACGATGATGGAGCTCGTCCGGGCCTGCCGGAAGATCTCCTTCAGTTCCACCACCGGCGCCACGCCGGCATCGATGATGTCTTTCAGGACGTTGCCCGGACCCACGGAGGGGAGCTGGTGGACGTCCCCTACCAGGATCAGGGTCGCCCGGAGGGGAACGGCCTTCAGAAGATGATGCATGAGCGTGATGTCGATCATCGAGGCCTCGTCGATGATGAGGATGTCGCAGTCCAGGGGGGAGTGCTCGTGTTTCTGGAATCCCCCCTGAAGGGGGCTGAACTCGAGAAGGCGATGGATGGTTCTGGCTTCCCAACCCGTGGCTTCGGCCATTTTTTTTGCCGCCCTC
>JAKPQL010000038.1 GCA_029547045.1 Deltaproteobacteria bacterium
CTGGTCCTTGTCCAATCTCGTCTCCCTGCTCCGCTGGAATCTCTTCACCTACCGTGATCTGCGGCAATGGCTCGATGACCCGTATGAGACTCCGCCAGCCGAACCTGCGCTTGTCCAAGATTTCTTGCCACTTCCCGGTCTTGGACAGCAGGTGTGCAATATCGGTAGCAGGACAACCGGGTCATGACATATGGACTTGTGCATCCCTAACGTGTTGATTTATCTTGTCCCAGATTAGGACTTGGGGTTATTTTGGACAGCAGTGCTTTTCACTGGTAAAATTGTGGTAGCCGCTCTTCACAATCACATGACTGTCAGACATCAATCTGATGAGAGAAGCTTGTGGTAAAGCGATGCATAGGATGCAGCAATTTTTTCAAACGAGAACTTCTCCGATACCCTGCGAATTGAGTCCTTTCCGAAAGACCCCCTTACATCCTTATCGCTTATCATTACCTTCAGGTAGTCCCTGAGATCCTGCAGTCCATGAAACAGGAATCCGTTTTTTCCATGGTCAACAAGACCGAAGTTGGCTTCGATATCTCGGGCTATGACAGGCAGGCCGTGGGATAATGCTTCCAGGAGAGCGTTCGACATGCCCTCGGATTCAGAAGGAAGTATGAAGATATCAGACTTTGACATCCAGTTGAATACATCTTCCTGACTCAGTTCACCGAGAAAACATACAGTGTCATAAATTGAGAGGTCCCGTGCAATCTTCTTGAGCTTATCCGAATCTGAACCCCCACCAATAATGATGAGCCGTGCATTATCGGGAGGGCCGGCATCGGACCAGGCTTGTAACAGCACCTCCAATCCTTTTCTCGGGATAAGCCTGCCCACATAGATACATGTGACAACATTTCCGCAGAGTTTCGGATAGCTATCTGCATCACAATTAAAACGTGCCTTCACACCATTGGGTATGAGCACGATCCTGTCATCAGGTATGCCAAGCGACATGAGGGTGTCTTGAATATCCTTTGTGATGGCAACAATCACCTGTACATGGCGCATGAAAAACCGCAAGATAACCCTTCGATACCACCTGGCCTGGTAGAAATCCAACTGGGATCCAATCCCGCTCCTGGTGATCTTGACCAGAACGGGTTTTCCCAACAAAATGCCAATGAGGACACAGGCCCAGAAAGGTGAGTTCAGCGTATGGACATGTATGATACGATAGGAGTGTCTTCTCATGATACAAAACATGAAAAGAGAAAGAAGAAAGGGGATGGGATAGAATATTCCCGGCAGACGTATCACATCGAACCCCTTCAGACGCTCCTTGCTTCTGGCCCCATTGACCTTCCTGGCTAGAACAACAGGATCAATCCCAAAATCCAGCAATGATTCACTGAGTCCCTCAAGCTGCTTTTCAGCCCCTCCGACCAAAGGATAAAATGATGGAATGACCATCAACACCTTCAATCTGGTATCCGGTGACTGGAGAGAGAAACTATTCATCGCAATACATGAACCTGTACATTGCAAAAGACACGTTCACTCCCCCATCTCCCCCGCATCCTCCCGGAACGCCACCCCCGTGTTCCTCCCGATGAGATCGAACAGGCTGTTGTAGTGCACGATGTCCTGCGCCACGTCCCGGGTCCAGGGCGTCAGCGTGTACCGGTACGCGCTCCGCGAGTCCGCACCCTTGAAGAGCCGCAGCGGGATGCTCACCGTGAAGCCGGTGTCGCGGTACCCCTCGTTCGTGTCGTCCGAGAACACCGAGGTGTCCGTCACCCCGTACCACGCCGACACGGTGAGCCCGTTGATGAACTTGGTCGCCGCGATCCGCGCCCCCGCGTCCCCGGCCAGGAAGCGGCCCGTCTTCAGGTCGAACCACAGGTCCCACTCGGGCACGTTCAGGCGCACGTTGCCGAAGGCCGTGGTGTACCAGTCCTTCACGTCGTCGTTCTTCAGGCCCAGCGGCTCCTCGGGGTCCCGCTTTTTCACCGCGCTCCCGGATATCCCCAGCAGGAACCTGCCGTCCATGACCGGCACGGCCGTCTCCGCGTCGAAGCCCGCGTACATGAGCTCCAGCAGCCCGGCCGCGACCCTGCCGTGCAGCCCGTACGGGCCCTTGACCACCTGGTCGGCCAGGAGCCTGCCCAGCGCCACGTCCTGCTCCTTGTACAGGGCGATGTCGCTGCGCACCGGGATGGACAGCGGTTCGTTGGCCGTGGAGATGTTGTTCAGCGCATACCCCTCGAGGCCCGCCACGAGGGACGCGCCGCGCCACGGGTGCCAGCTCGTCCACGCGAGCGCCCCGATGCGGGCCTTCAAAAACCCGGAGGGGTCGTTCAGGTATGTCTGCATGACGGGCATGAGCCCGTACTTCAGGTTCGACCGGTTCGTCCTGGCCGCGTCCAGGTTCTCATACACGTCCGCGTCCAGCCCGGACAGGTACGCGAACTGGGCATTGCTGAGCCGCTCCGAACGCCACTCGCCGATGTCCGAGCGCAGGGCCCTGAACCTGAGCACCGGGGTCCGGTTCTCGGTGAGCGTGACGGACACGGTCCGCACCGTCTCCGGCGCCAGAGCGTCCGCCAGTCTTATCGCCACGGCCACGGCCTTGGGCGCGAAGAACCAGCGCTCGTTCGCCGCCTCGATCCGCAGCTCGTCCTTGTCCATGAGAATGGCGATGTCCGAGAAGCCCGATGCGGCGAGCGCGGCGGCCACCCGCTCCTCGGCCGGGCTCATTTTCAGGGCCGGCTCCTCCCGGTAGGGGGCGTCGTAGAGGGGGATGAGTGGCCTGCCCAGGGCGAAGTCCAGGGCCACGTTCATCCCGAACTGCTCGCCCCGCTGCCAGCTCAGGTCCACCTCGGCCCAGTCCACGGGCCTCAGGCGCAGCCCGTAGTTCACCTTCGAGGGGACCGGCTCGTCGAAGTGGATCTCTTTCCCGGACACGTCGTACAGGCTCATGTCCTGGTACCTGATGGGCGCATACTCCACCATGAGGGCAAACCGCTCCGAGGGCGCGAACTGGATGCCCGCAAAGACCCGGGCGTCGTCCCACCACTGCCTCGGGTCCGTGAACAGCTCCATCTCCACCCCGTCGCCCGAGGCGTCCAGGGGGTGAGCGCCGAACCTCCCGTTGCCCAGGCCCACGGTGAAATCGAAGGGGAAGACCTGCTTGCTCGCCACGATGTACTGGGAGGCCAGCAGCCGCGTGCCCGAGGGGTCCATGATGCCCAGCGCGAGAGCGGGCCGGTACTTGCCCTCGGTGATGAACCGGTACTTGAGGTCCACGGACTTGTCCTTGTTGTTGCCGTAACCCTCGAACCTGTCCACCTCCACCTCCTTGCTCGTGTCCAGGATCTCGGTGACCCGTCCGTCGATCTCCAGGCCGGGGAGCACGCAGAAGACCCCGTAGTAGGTCCGGGCCGGGTCCACCTGGCTGATGCCGATGCGCCAGCGGTTCTCCTCCATGACGCGCGCCGTGGGGATCTCCATGAGGCCGGTGCCCCCCCAGCTGGAGGCGAAGGTGAAGGGCCGGTCGGAGGCCAGCGGGCGAAGGGGGAGACACAGGACCAGGACCGCCGCGCAGGCCGCGACCAGAACGCCTTGGGAGAGGTTGCGGGGCACGCCTAGTCGTCGTCCAGCAGCTCCACCACCACCGCGGTGGTCACGGCCATCTGCATGAGGATCTGGGTGATGTCCTTGACCTCGCGCATCCACGCGATCCGGTCGAGCTTCTCGGGCACGATGATGGTGTCGCCGGGCTCGATGTCCGGGATGTCCTCGGAGAACCCTCCCACCTCCCAGCGCGACCGGGGGTCGTTCCAGGTGAACAGGCCGCCTGAAAGCCTGCGCGCCGAGCCGTCCACCTTGAGGACGTACGTGCCGCCCGAGTCCGCATACCGGGTGTACCCGCCGGACATGGCGATGTAGTCCTTGTACGAGTACCGCTCCTGGTACACGTGGCTGCCTAGAGACATCACCGATCCCATGACGTTCACCACGCTGCTCGTGGCGGGTATGAAGAGGCTGTCGCCTTCCTCGAGCTCGATGTCGTACTCGCTGCCCTTGAGCAGGCGCAGATGGGCGAGCCGGATGGTCATGCGGCCCGTGGCCTTGAGGTCGCGCAGGGCCTGGATGAACCGCTGCTTGGATTCCAGCTCGATCTTGCGGGCCTCGATCTCCTCGGGCGAGGCCGCGGAGGACAGCCGCACCGAGCCCTCGGCCAGCAGCTCGCGCTGCATGCGGGAGACCATCTCCTCGAGGCCCTTCTGCTGGAGCCTCTTCACCTGCTCCCGGGTGAATACCGCGCCCCTCAGGTAGGCCCGGTCCGTGTAGCCGCCCGCGCGCTCGAGCAGCGAGGAGAGCCGCTCTCCTTTTTCGATGGTGAAGGTGCCCGGGAAACGCACCTCGCCTGCGACCTGCACGGTCCGGTACAGGTCCCACTCGGGCACGGAGCGCACGAAGAGGTAGTCGTTCTCCACAAGCTGGATGTTCTGGTCTTCCCTTCCGGAAAGGGCCTGCTCCAGGTCGACATGGACCTTCTCGGTGCGGGGTCCGTCGGGCGTCACCGTGACCCGGGTGAGCTCGGCATCCTTGAGGAAGGCGTGCGGCCGCAGGCCCCCCGCCATGTCGAGGAGATCCTTCAGGCGCATGCCCGGGTTGAGCCCGAACTCGCCGGGGCGGTTCACCGCGCCGGTGAGCCTCACCACTCTGCGGTCGGGCACCACCTGGAAGACCCGGAACAGGTCGCCGCTGCGGACGGCCAGCTCGCTGTCCATGACGCTCGCCAGGTCAGCATCCAGGACCACCCTCCTGCCGCCGTCCTCGGTGCGCTCCATCTGCACCCGGCCGGCAAAGGCCACCGCGCTCAGACCGCCCGCCATGGCGATGAGCTCGGAGAGCGTCTTCTCGCCCCTGATCTCGTAGATGGCGGGCGTGTTCACGCTGCCCGCGATGCCCACCAGGGGGCCCACCGGCGGGATGAAGACCACGTCCTCGGGCAGGAGGCGTACGTCCTTGGACTTGTCGCCTCTGAGCAGCAGGTCGTAGAGGTCGAGCTCAGCCACGACGGCGCCTGCGCGCTGCAGCCTTATGCCCCGCATGGATCCGGTCTTGGCGGGGCCGCCGGACGCGAACAGGGCGCTCACCAGGGTGGAGAGCGACGAGACGGTGTAGGCGCCCGGCCGGTGGGCGCTGCCCACCACGTAGATGCGCATGGTGCGGAGCGGCCCCATGCTCACGTTCATCTCGAAGTTCGTGTAGTACCGGGAGACCTCCTTGTACAGGGCGGCCTTAAGCTGCTCGAAGGTGAGGCCCGCCACGCCGATGACGCCCACCTTGGGCAGGCTGACCATGCCCCCCCTGTCCACCACGCAGGTCCACTGCCCCTCGATGCCGCCCCACACGCTCACCCGGATCTCGTCGCCCGGGCCGACGACATAGTCCGGCCCCACGGGCACCTCCTCCACGGGCGCGAAGGTGGAGGGTGCGCCGAACAGGTCGTAGCCGAACTGGCGGATGCCCGCTGCCTCGCCCACGAATTGCTCGAACTCCGAGGTGGTGCCTGCCACGGACGGACCGGCAGGAGGCGCCTCGGTACCTTTCCCGGGCCCCTCCTTTACGATGGTCTGCTGAATCACCTGGGGCTGGGCGCCCTGGCCGAGTACCGGCGCGGCCCCGGGAATGGGGGTCACCTGGACCTGCTGGGCTGAGGATGTCCCGAAACAGAACAACGTCAGAGCAAGGACCAGGACACAACTCACTATCCGGAGAGTTTCCCTGAAAGACAATCTCATATACCCCCCCTCACGGTTATCTCGGGTCTGGGAACGGCATCTCACATTCGAATGGATTGCTGCCGATCATGGCAGGTCAAGAAGACAGGAAACCCCTTTCAGAGGGGTTCAACATTTTTTCATTCCCAGTGCAGATTATCTGCATTACGCGTGCACGATGTACAGATCAGGGCCTCGTTCCGCATCAGCCCTTCGCCCGCACCTCTTCCTTGATGCGCTGGATGTGACCCCTGCCCAGGCCCTTGACCTCGCAGCCGAGCTCGAAGTAGCGCCGGATCCTCGCGTCGTCCAGGATGCCGAAGCAGTCCACGATGGCCGCGGGGCCGCCGATCATCCTCACCACCTTCTCCGGGTCCAGGCCCAGGTAGTCCCGGTGCCGCACTGCCAGCACCACGGCGTCCGAGCCCTTCAGGGTCTTCTTCAGGTCCTTGCCCACCCGCAGGTCCTTCAGCAGGTCCTGGTTGCGGAAGAAGCGCGACCAGCTCGCGCCCACGGCCGGGTAGGTGTCCTGGGCCTCGAATTCCCACCAGTGCTCCACGTAGGGGTCGTGCACCCGGATCTCCGCGCCCATCTCGGCGAGCTTGCGCACGATGATCTCCGAGCCGCTGTAGCGGGTGTCGCCCACGTCCTCGCGGTACGAGGCGCCGAGCACGGTGACGGTGGACGCGGCCACGATGCGTCCCATGTTGCGCAGCGCGTCGCGCACGTGCTGCACGGCTCGCAGCGCCCTGGTGTCGTTGATGTCGATGGCCTTCGGCGTGATGCGGAAGTTCTCGTCCTCGAAGCCCATGAGGTGGCGGTAGGCCCACACGCCGAGTCCGCCGTCCTTGGGCAGGCAGTAGCCCCCGATGCCCGGGCCCGGGAAGATCATGTTGGAGTGGGTGGGCCGTACCCTGATGGCCCCGATCACCTTGATGAGGTCTACCCCGTTCTTCTCGCAGAAGGTACTCCACTCGTCCAGGAAGGCCAGGATGGTGGCCCGGTAGCTGTTCTCCACGATCTTGGCCGTCTCGCTCTCGATGGGGCGGTCCAGCACGGTGAGCGGGAACTTCTCCACGTTGAGCACCTCGGAGAGGAACCGCTCCACCCGGACCCGGCTCTCGTCGTTGATGCCGCTGCACACGCGCCAGAAGTCGCGGATGGACCTCACGTAGTCGCGTCCGGGCATGACGCGCTCGTAGCTGTGCGCGAGCAGCGGCTCGGAGGTGATGCCCCGCTGGGCGAAGGCCCGCTTCATGATGGGATACGCGATGTACTCCGTGGTGCCGGGCGGCACGGTGGTCTCGATGAGCACCAGGCAGGAGGGCTGGATCTTCTCCGCGATGATGCGCATGGACTCCTCCAGGGCCGCGATCTCGGCCCTGCCCGTGGTGCAGTTGCCCAGCTCGGTTTTCAGAAAGTCGCACTGCACGTCCACCACCACCACGTCGGCAAGGGTCAGCGCCTCGTAGGTGTAGGTGGCGATGAGGTTCTTCCGCTCCAGCACGCAGCGCCGGATGAGGATGTCCACCTCGGGGTCCTCGGCTTTCACCGGGGACACGCCCGTGTTCAGCACGGGGGTCTTCCAGTAGCTCCGGGGGCTGGGCCGCTGCATGCCGATGACGAACTTCCCCGGCTTTCCCGTCTTCTTATCGGTGCTGTCCGCCACCACGGCGGCCATGACCGCACCCACGAAGCCCAGGCCCATGACCACGACTATCTCGTTGCCCTTTTTCCGGTGCCCAGCGGCGAGCTTCTTCAGGCGCTCGAACTCTCTGGCATAGTCGCCCTTCTTCGGCAGCGGGTACCGCGTGCCGTCCGGGCTTATGGAATATTCCATGATGAAACCTCCTCGGGATGGAATGATATTGAAAAGGGACTGCCCCTCCCTGTGGGGAGGGGTGTTCATGCTTCAGGCAGCTACGCCTTGAGCCTCAGCCCCTGTTCACAGCGCTCGTAGGCCTTTCCGCAGTGGGAGCAGGCGAGCTCCTGGTCGAGCCGGTTGCCGCACTCGCACATCCAGCCGATCTGTCGGGCCGGGTTGCCCACCATCAGCGCGTGGTCGGGCGCGCCCCGGGTCACGGTGGACCCGGCGCCGATGAAGGCGTAGGAGCCGATGGTGTGGCCGCACACCACGGTGGCATTCGCTCCGATGGTGGCGCCCTTCTTCACGAGCGTGGGCCGCACCTCGTCCATGCGGGAGATGTGGGCCCGGGGGTTGAAAACGTTGGTGAACACCATGGACGGTCCGCAGAACACATTGTCCTCCAGATTCACCCCCTTGTACACGGACACGTTGTTCTGGATCTTGCAGCCGTTGCCCACACTCACGTCCGGCCCCACGACCACGTTCTGGCCGATGCTGCACCCCCGGCCGATGCGCGAGCCCGACAGGATGTGGCTGAAGTGCCAGATCCTCGTGCCCTCGCCGATGAGCACGTCGTCGTCCACGTAGCTCGACTCGTGCACCGTGTAGTTCCTGGGCCTGGCATAGGCGTCCTTCAGGAAGATCTTCTTCCCGCCCGAGTTCAGCGAGTCCTGGCCTGCCTTCAGAATCTTGAGCACCTCGATGCCCTCAACAGCGTCGGTGACGGGCGGCGTCCGCTTCGCCATGCACTCGAGGAAGTGGGAGCACTCCGCCTTCAAAGGCTCGCTCTGTTCCACCACGATCCTCTTCTCGTCCTTCTTGTCCGGCACGGGCACGCCGTCGTGCCACTGGATGTTGTGCGGGTAGAGCAGGAGCTTCTCGCCCCAGGGCGCGGTGTCGCGGAACACGGCCATGCCCTTCTCGGCCACCACCACGAGCGTCTGCTCCTTGAAGGGGTGGAGCCACGACACGAACACGTGGGCCTTGAGCCCGCTTGGGAACTCCAGGTGCGTGGTGGTGACGTCCGCGATCTTCTTGTGCAGGTAGTTGCCGCCCGTGGCCATGACGTACTCGGGCTCCTCCTGGGCGAGCGTGAGGATCATGGAGATGTCGTGGGGCGCGAAGCTCCACATGATGTCCTCCTCCCGGCGGATCTTGCCGAAGCTGAGCCGGTTGGAGTAGATGTAGTTGATCCTTCCGAGTTCGCCCTCTTTGATGAGCTCCTTGAGCCTGATGAAGGCGCTGTGGTACTGGAGGAGGTGGCCCACCATGAGGATGCGCGCCTGCTTTTCGGAGGCGGCCTTGAGCTCCTCGGCCTCGTTCACGTTCAGGGCCAGGGGCTTCTCCACGAACACGTCCTTGCCCGAGAGCAGCGCCTCCCGCGCGAGCGAGAAGTGCGTGGCAGCGGGCGTTGCGATGACCACACCGTGGATCGTCGCGTCGTCGAGGACCTCGCGGTAGTCCGTGGTGCACGTCAGATCGGCATATTTTGACCTGAATGCCCCCAAGGCCTCGGCCGAACTGTCGCACACCGCAGCCAGTGCGCCGAGCTCGGCATAGTTCCGCACCAGGTTTTTCCCCCAGTAGCCCGTACCCACCACGGCCACCCTGGCCCCATCGTTCTTCTTCGCGTTTTTCTTCACGGCATGCTCCTTTACGCCACGGACCTGAGAACCGTTGCCGCGATCCGCTCCTGGTCCTGCGCACAGAGGTACGGGTGCATGGGAAGGGAGAAGATCCTCGCCGCGGCATGCTCAGAGGCCGGGAAGTCGCCCTGCCGGTACGCGAGGTAGGCGTACGCGGTCTGCACGTGCAGGGGCTTGGGGTAGTAGACGGCACTGGGTATCTTCTCCGCCTTCAGTGCGTTAAGGACCCGGTCACGGTCTTCGCAGAGCACGGAGTACTGGGCCCACGCGCTCAGGTTGCCGGGACTGACCGAGGGGCAGACGACCTTCCCGGACGCACCCAGCAGCTCGCTGTAGCGCGACGCCACATCCTGGCGCAGGGTGATCTCCTCGGGGAAGATGGCGAACTTGGCCAGGAGGATGGCCGCCTGCAGCGTGTCGCACCTGCCGTTGATGCCGATGCGCACGTTGTCGTACTTGTCCGAGCCCTTGCCGTGGACCCGGATGGAATCGAGAACGGACGCCATGTCGTCGCTGTCCGTGAACACCATGCCGCCGTCTCCGTAGCAGCCCAGCGGCTTTGCCGGGAAGAACGACGTCGCAGCAACGTCTGCCAGTGAGCATGCCCTGGCGCCTTTATACTCGGCGCCGAAGGACTGAGCCGCGTCCTCGATGACGAAGAGGCCATGCGCACGGGCAACGGCGTTGATGCGGCCATAGTCCGCGCACTGGCCGAAGAGGTCCACCGCGATGACGCCCCTGGGCGTGAGCTTCTCGAACCCCTTCGGCAGGGGATGTGTCTTCGGGTTGCACTCCTTCAGGGCCGTGACGGCATCCTTCAGGCGCTCAGGGTCCATGTTGAAGGTGACAGGGTCGATGTCCACGAACACGGGCGTGGCGCCGAGCAGCGAAATGACCTCGGCCGTGGCCACAAAGGTGAAGGGCGTGGTGAAGACCGCATCGCCCGGACCCACACCGTATGCCATGAGCGGCATGAGCAGGGCGTCCGTGCCCGAGGCACACGACACGGCGTGCTTCGTCCCGACGAACTCGGCCAGCCGCGTCTCGAGCTCCCTGACCTCCGGCCCCAGGATGTACTGGCCGTGGGCAAGGACCCTGGCGATGTTCTCCATGATGGCCCCGCGGATCCTTTCCTGCTGCGACTGTAGGTCGATGAACTGCATAAGTATATACCCTCCCTTGTATTCTCTAGAGCTCCGCATCGTGTGGTGAAGGTCGGTCCCACACGTACCCTGGAGCGTCCACCACAGTGCACGATCGCACCATTATTAGCATAGACCGGCACGGGAAATCAAAGACGGCATGGGGCATTTGCCTTGTCAACCAACTGACAAGGCACCGAGGTGGGAATGTGGGGAAAGGCCTTGCGGGTCTGAAGTATTTTTCAGGGCTCCCGCCCCTGCGGGAGCCCTGTACACAGAGCCTTACCTCGCGTACACGCGAAAGAGCTGTTACAGCAGGATCTCCAGGTCGGACAGCGGGTATGCCATGCACGGGTGGATGTAGCCGAACTGCCGGTCCGACTTCCGCAGCTTCACGCCCTCGGGATGGAAGACCCTGCCGGACATGAGCTTGGTGCGGCACAGGCTGCATTCGCCCGAGCGGCACAGGGCCGGGATGACGATGTGGCTCCGCTCCAGCGAGACCATGAGCGGCTCGCCGGCGCGCGCAGGGATGGTCCTTCCGCCCCTGATCTTCACGCTGAACGTGTCACCGGCCTTCACGTCCCCGGGCCAGCCCGGCTGGGAGGTCACGTCCCTGGGCGGCCCGTACACCTCGGTGCGGACCTTCCTCCGGGCCACGCCGAGCTTCTCGAGCTCCGCACGGCAGAACCCGTACATGACCTCGGGCCCGCAGACGTAGAAGGTCTTCGCGGAAAGATCCCCGAGCAGCTCCTGCATGAGCTCGGCGGTGATGAACCCCTTGAGCCCCCTGTACCGCTTCGGAGGGCTCGAGATGACGTGGCTCACCTGGATGTTCGGGTGCCTCTGAGTGATCTGGGCGAGCTCCTGTTCGAAGATGATGTCTTTGACGTCGGTGCTTCCGTAGACGAGGTGGATGCGGCGGTCAAGGCCCTTGCAGGCCACCTCCCGGATCATGCTCATGAACGGGGTGACGCCGCTGCCGCCGGCCAGGAACACGAGGTCGTTCCCGTGGAACAGGGGGTTGTAGGTGAAGGTGCCCGATGGCGAGGTGCTCTCGAACGCATCGCCGACCCTGGCCTCCTCCAGGAACCAGCTCGACACGAAGCCGTCTGCCACGCTTCGGATGGTGATGTCGTAATAGCCCGTCTGGGTGGGCGACGATGAGATGCTGTAGGGCCTGCTGGTGCGCACGCCGCCCGCTTCCAGGAAGACGTTGATGTACTGGCCGGCCTGGAAGGGGGGCAGATGGCCGCCACGTGCCGTGAGTCGGAAGGTCTTGGTGCTCTCCGTCTCGGTGACGATCTCCGAAACGACGAGCGGGACTGTCTTCGGGTGGAGCAGGGCCATCATGCGCTCCACCTCGCCCTTGCGGTCGGTGAAGTCTGACCCGTACTTCCGCAGAGTCTGAATCTCTTCGGTGATCCTGGTGTAGCCCTCGATATCCTTCATCACGTCTTTGAGTGCCATGGTCTTCTCCTTACTGTTTCCGCAAAGCCTTGAGGACCGAGCGCGCCGTTGATCTGCCCGAGGTGAGCGTGGGCTGGAAGCCGCCGCTGCCCACCCATGAGCCCGCGAAGAAGAGCCCCTTTATGGCTGACCTGTTCGTGAGGAAGTAGGGGGAATCCTTGGCGTACTGGTCAAACCCGTAGATGGCCCCTCCCGGATGGCCGAGATAACGCAGGTGCGTGAGCGGGCTCGCGGCCTCCAGCTCCTCGATGTGATCCCGGATCTTCGGGAAGACCCGCTCTGCGAGCTTCAGCATGCCTTCGGCGTAGCGGTACTTTGCGTCCGCGTACTCCTGGGGCGAGACAGCGTACCACGGGTCGCCGTACTGCAGCGCCACCAGGGCCGCCTGGCAGGTGCCGGGCGGCGAGAAGTCCGGGTCGGACACGTCGTAGCAGGTGAGCAGGGCCCACCCCTGCTGTTCCATGGTCTTCCACAGGGAAAAGGCCCGGTCAGCGTCCACGGTGGTGGTGATGAAGTTCGTGGTCTCATGGATGCCGATATCCGCGGGCTCGCAGTCAAGGCCCATGTACACCGTGAAGGCGGACGGGCCGATGGAGTGGCTCTTGAAGGCGTCCAGCTCGGAAGCGGGCACGGCGTCGCGGTCGATGAGGTCGATGTAGGTGTGGATGGTGCTGGCGTTCGAGATAACGACGCCCGCATCCACGCGGTCGCCCTGCTCCGTGATGACGCCCTTGACCGCGCCGCCGTCCACCACGATCTTCCTCGCAGCGCAGTTGAATCGCGCCTCGCCGCCGGAGGCGAGATACTTGTCCAGCAGGGCGTTCGACAGCGCCTGGGAGCCGCCCTTGAGGTGGTAGGGTTTGAACTCGATGTATGCCCAGAGCATGATGGCCAGGTCGCCGAAGGACAGCATGCTGGGCGGCACGCCCACGTATCCCCAGTACACGCTCAGGATGGCCTTTAGAAACGGGCTCTCCATGAACTCGTCCATGACATCCTGGGAATTCCGGAAGGCGTAGGTGAAGTAGACCGGGTACTTCTCCCTGGAGATGTCCGGGTCGTGGAAGAACAGGCCCTGGACCATTTCCATGCTGAACCGGTAGACCAGGTCCATGAAACGGGACAGGCCGTCTGCGTCCTTGGGGAAGCGCAGGGAGAGCTCTTTGACGAGCTGCTCCCGGTTCGTGGGCAGGGTCACGTCGAAGGTGCCCGGGAAGACCACCCGGTAGAGGTTCTCCATCTCCACGAACTCGAGCTTGTCGAGCACACCCATCTCGCCGAGCATGGCCCGCAGGGGTCCTGGTCGCTCGGGCGAGCCCATGCCGGAGAGCTGGTGCAGTGCCACCTCGAACTCGAACCGGCCCCGCACGAAGCTCGTGGCGCACCCGCCGGGGATGTTGTGCCGTTCGAGCAGGAGTACCTTCTTTCCTGCCTGGGCCAGCGTGAGGGCCGCTGTCAGTCCGCCGTTCCCTGCTCCGATAACCACCGCATCATAGACGGGCATGGATACCCCCTGGGATGAGATTAATGTTAAAGTTTTACTTTAACCTTTATTACTCTGATGGTTGCCGCCTGTCAAGGGAGGCGTGGTCGGCGGGCTACCACCTCGCTTCCTCGGGTTACCACGGCCATCGTGATGAGCGGCATTCCCCTTGCAAAGATCACGGCTTTTCACTATGCCCAGAGAGATGGATACTGCCGGACCCATCGGACTCATCGCCGACAGCCACGGCAGGACCGACCTCATGGTCCGGGCCATCCTCATGCTCAGGGACATGGGCGCACGGGAGATCATCCACCTGGGCGACATCTGCGACTCCCTGGCCCCGCTGGCCCTGGAGGATGCCGTGGGTGTGCTCCGGGAACACGGGGTTCAGGCCCTCAGGGGCAACAACGAGTACGCCGTCTGGGTCAATCACCGGGGGGAAAGGGCAGACCTGCTCCCGGAGGGGGTCCTGTCCTACCTTGAAGGCCTCCCGTACACCATCACGAGGGGTGACATCCGCTTCGCCCACTCGGCGCCCTTCGACTGGCCGGCCGCCACGAGCTGGCCCATCACGGACAACCACCCCCTCATCGACCTGGCAGGCATCATCGACTGCCGCATCCTTTTCCGCGGACACTCCCACACGCCCTCCGTGGTGGAGCTCGACGGGAAGGCCATGAACAGGATCGCCGCGCCGGCGGGGTCCCGCATGCGATTCCGCGGCGACAGGAGGTACGTGGTGACGGTGGGGGCCGTTGAGGACGAGCTGCTGGCACTGTTCCTGCCCGAAGACGACGAGGTGCGGTTTCTCAGGCTGGATGCGTGAGGCTCCCGTTCCCGGGGATTCTCACCATGGGCACCGCCGCCAGGAACTGCAGCGGCGCGGGTGGCGGGAGCAGCCGTCACAGCTCGATCTGGGCGCCGAGCTCCACGACCCGGTTGGGCGGCATGCCGAAGTACGAGGTCGGGTTTGAGGCGTTGCGCGCCATGAACACGAAGAGCCTCTTGCGCCAGCCCATCATCTTCGAGGTTCCGGTGGCCAGCAGGGTCTCCCGGCCCAGGTAGTAGGTGGTGGTGGCCGGGTCCGTCTTGAGGCCCATGCGCGCGGCGATGCCCATGATCTCGGGTATGCTGGGCGTTTCCATGTACCCGTAGGCGGCTACGAGCCGGTAGAACCCGTGGCCGAGGTTTTCGATCTTCAGGCGGTCGCAGGCAGCCACGCTCGGTATGTCAGAGGTCTGGATGGACAGGATGAGCACGTTCTTGTGGAGGACGTGGTTGTGTTTGATATGGTGCAGGAGCGCCCCCGGGGTGCCCTCCGGGGACACGGTCATGAACACGGCCGTGCCGTACACCCTCTTCACGTCGTGCACCGCCACATCCTCGAGGAACAGCTCGATGGGGAACCTCTTTTCCAGCATTGCCTGGGAAAGCTGCTTCCGGCCGTCCTTCCACGTCTTCATGAGGACGAGGACGCACGCTGCCACGAGCAGGGTGAACCACCCGCCATCGGGGATCTTCATGAGGTTGCCGCTCACATTGGGTATGTCGAAACACAGGAAAAGCACAACCACCGGCAGGGCCTTCCAGGCTGGCCAGTCATAGGCCCTTCTCACCACGACGAAATAGAGCAGCGACGTCATGGTCATGGTCAGGGTGACGGCGATCCCGTATGCCCCGGCCAGGCCGCTCGATTCCTTGAACATCAGCACCACGGCGATGCACAGGATCATGATGGTGTAGTTCACCCCGGCAATGTAGATCTGCCCCTCCTTCTCGGGCGACGTATGGATGATGCGCATGCGCGGGCAGTACCCCAGCTGGATCGCCTGCTGACTGAGTGAGAAGACGCCTGAGATCAGGGCCTGTGAGGCGATGACGGTGGCCGTGGCGGCCAGACCGACCATGGGGTACAGCAGTGCGTGCGGCACCAGTCCGTAGAAGGGGTTGGAGGCTGCCTCGGGCTGGTTCAGCAGCAACGCACCCTGGCCGAGGTAGTTCAGCAGCAGGGCCGGGTATGCGATGCATATCCACGAACGGCTGATCGCCCGGTACCCGAAATGGCCGAGACCGGCATAGAGGGCCTCGCTGCCAGTGATGACCAGCACCACCGAACCGAGCACCACGATGCCGTGCCATCGATGCACGGCGAAAAAATCTATGGCATAGAGGGGATTCACCGCCCTGAAGATCTCGGGTGAGGCCAGGACCTGTCGGAACCCCAGCACGGCGATGACCACGAACCATGTCAGCATGATGGGACCGAAGACACTGCCGATGCGTGCCGTGCCGCGGTGCTGGACCAGGAAAAGTCCCAGGAGTATCAGGACCGTGAGCGGCACCACCAGGGGATCAGCGGCCGTGGTGGCCACACTCAGTCCCTCCACGGCGGACAGGACCGATATGGCCGGGGTGATGATGCCTTCTCCGAACAGGAGCGAGGCACCGATGAGCGCCAGGAGGACGACGGCGGATCTCGTCTTCGATCCGAGCCTGGCCATGTGGGCCTGGGCCTGACCCAGGAGGGCGAAGATGCCGCCTTCGCCGCGGTTGTCGATGCGGGTGACGAAGCCCACATACTTGATGGTAACCACGACGGTGAGCGACCAGAAGATGAGTGACAGGACCCCAAGAATGGTTTCCGGCGAGATGGCTATGGCGTGTTTCCCGTGGAAGCACTCCCGGACAGCATAGAGCGGGCTGGTGCCGATGTCGCCGAAGACGACCCCCAGGGCAGCCAGCGTGATGGCCAGGGTCTGCCTGTCGAGGGATCCGCCCCCCTGTCCTTCGCACTGGCCGGGTACCACCCCCCCCGCGCCTTCACCCTGTTTCTCGTCCTGCATCCGAAAGTCTCCAGAACCTGTCGGAGGGATGGTCTCCAGGTACACACGGCAGGGCCATCTCCTCGAAGCCTGCGAGGTTAGCTGTCGGGCTCGGGCCGAAGAGATTACCCTTCACCTTGTGGTGATACGCCCCGGTACTCGGATCCCCCGCTCCCCTGCATGGGATTCGGCATGTTGGAAAGGGTCTCTAGCATCTCAGGGGGCGGGTGTCAACATCACGTCCGCCATTGTTTTCTCTCCACATTCCATAACGTTATGATCCCTGGGCCAGAGCGTGGCCTCCATGGGAACATGGGGGGAGGGGCGAGCCTCACGGAAACCCGTTGTCCATTTACCAGTCGCAGGCTTCGTCGATGATCCGTGACAGGGGGGGATGACCACGCAGGCCCCATGCCGTATGCTCAGGCATGGGGCCTGCGGTTCCCTCCTACTGGAGCAGCGGCCCCAGTACGCCGAACATCTCGGGGAGCTGCTCGAAGTACTTGGGGTTCTCCAGGCTCTTGATCTTGTCCCAGGCCGCCATGATCTCCTCGGGCTCGGGTATCTTGTGCCCGTCCGAGAGGAATGCGCCGGGCCCGGTGACGATGGCGGAGCGGCTGTAGTAGCCCAGCGTGCAGTTGATGATCATGCCCGTGTCCGTGCACTGCTCGGATGCCAGGTAGAGCACCAGCGGTGTGATGAAGTCGGGCTTCATCTTCTCGAAGAGCTGGGGCGGCAGCACGTCCTCGGTGAGCCGGGAGGCCGCCACCGGGGCTATGACGTTCGTCTTGATGTTGTACTTGGCGCCCTCGAGCTTCATGACGTTGGTGAGCCCGATGATCCCCATCTTGGCCGCTGCGTAGTTGCTCTGGCCGAAGTTGCCGAACAGGCCCGCGCCCGAGGTGGTCATGATGACACGTCCGTAGCCGTTCTCCCGCATGTTGTTGAAGGCGGGCTTGCTCACGCAGTAGGCGCCCCTGAGGTGGACGTTTATGACCGCGTCCCAGTTCTCCTCCTCCATCTTGTTGAAGGTCTTGTCCCTCAAGATCCCTGCGTTGTTCACGAGGATGTCCACCTTGCCGAAGGCGTCGATGGCGGTTTTGGTGATGTTCTCGCCGCCCGCGATGGTGGCCACGTTGTCGTAGTTGGGCACCGCCTGGCCGCCAAAAGCCTTTATCTCGTCCACCACCTTGTTGGCGGCCGCGTCGCTGTGGCCCACGCCGTCCCGGGTGCCGCCCAGATCGTTCACCACCACCTTGGCGCCGCGCCTGGCAAGTTCAAGGGCATGCTGCCTGCCCAGGCCCGCTCCGGCACCCGTAACGATTGCAACTCTTCCGGTCAGATCGATCTTTGCCATGTCTCTCACTCCCCTCTGAAAAGGTTATGCGTCCATCAACCCCTGCTGGGCAGGGCCGCGTCAAAGCTCCCCGTCACCTTCACGTCACCGTTCTCGTCGGCGGCCATCACCTCGCAGGTGATGAGGTTGAGCCCTCCCGAGCTCTTCTTGTCCACCACCTTTCCCGTCACGGTGATCGTGTTGCCCTGCATGGTCATGCCGGCGAACCGCACCCCGAACCGCTTCAGGTACTTCTTGGGGATCCAGGTCGTGATGGCCTGGCCCACGAAGCCCATGACGAGCATGCCGTGGGCGATGGCGCCTTTCGGCATGCCCACGGTCTTGGCAAAGTCGTCGTCCGTGTGGAGCGGGTTGAAGTCGCCGGAAGCCCCTGCATAGATGACGTGCTGGAGCTTGTGCATGGGTCCTTTGACGAGCCTGGGCATCTCCATGCCCACCGTTATGTCTTCAAAGAATATCTCGTGCGCCATGGTTTGCCTCCTACTTCCGTTCCACGAGCAGCGACCGCGCCCTGGCGACCTTCTCGCCTTTCTGGTTCGTGTAGACCAGCTCGATGGTCACCATGTCCATCTTCCTGCCCGACTTGCTCGTCTTTTCCTCGATGGAGGTCACTTTGGGCGTGGCCGTGATGGTGTCGCCCGGATAGATCTCCTGAAAGTACTCGTACTCCTCCTCCCCGTGCAGGACCATCATGAAGTTGATGGCCAGGTCGTTGATCACGAAGGGCATGGAGGTGGACCACATCATGGGCACGGTGAGGAAGGTGGCCGGCGCCGGCGTGTCCCTGTACCCCTCCTTCACCGCCGCCTCCCGGTCCTGGAAGATGGGGTTCGGGTCGCCGATGGCCTTCGCCAGTTCCCTGATCTTTCCCCGCTCCACCTCCCAGGTGACAGGGGCGTACTCCTTTCCGACTTTCGCATGATCCGCCATTGCAATCCTCCTTTCAGTCGCCGTGTCTGCCCAGGATGGCGATGCTGCAGATGTTCAGCATGGGGAATCCGCCGAGGTTGTGGGTGAGCCCGTACCTCGGGTCTTTGATCTGCCTCTGGCCCGCCCTGCCGAGGAACTGCAGGTACATCTCGTAGAGCATGCGCAGGCCCGAGGCGCCGATGGGGTGGCCGAAGCACTTGAGCCCGCCGTCCACCTGGCAGGGCACCGTTCCGTCCAGGTCGAAGAAGCCGTCCATGATGTCCTTGGGCGCCTTACCGCGCTCGGAGATATGGAGGTCTTCCATGGTGACGAGCTCGGTGATGGAGAAACAGTCGTGCACCTCCATCATGCTGATCTCCGTTCTCGGGTCCTTGATGCCAGCCTCGGCATAGGCCGCCGTGCTGGCCTTGGTGGTGGTGAGGAAGTGAGCCCCGTCCCAGTCGTAGGCGAGCTCGGTGCCGTTGCTCAGCGCGATCTGGAGCGCCTTGACCGAGATGATGTCTTTCTTGCCCAGGGATTTCGCGATCTCGGGCGTGGTCACGATGGCGCAGGCCGCGCCGTCGCTGACCCCGCAGCAGTCGAAGAGGCCCAACGGGAAGGCGATCATGGGCGACATGAGCACCTGGTCCTCGGTGACGGCCCGCCTCAGGTGCGCCTTGGGGTTGAGCGCCCCGTTGGCGTGGCTCTTCACCGAGATATGGGCCATGGCCTTCTTCACCTCCTGGATGTCCAGGCCGTACCGGGCCGCATATCCGGTTGCCAGCATGGCGAAACCGCCAGGGGCCGTAAGGTTGGGGAACCACATGGAGTTTGTGATCCCCATGGCCGAGCTGAACTCGGGGAGTCCGCCGTACCCGATGTCCTTGAGCTTCTCCACGCCGAGCGCCAGCGCGATGTCGCATGCCCCGGAGGCCACGGCGTAGACCGCGCCGCGGAAGGCCTCCGTGCCGCTGGCGCAGAAGTTCTCCACCCGCGTCACCGCGATGTTGTTCAACCGCAGGGTCGTAGACGCCGCCAGCGCGCTCTTGCCGACATGGATCTCGTCGAAGCACACGCCGAGCCACGCCGCCTGGATCTCCTTCTTGTCGATGCCCGCGTCGGCGATGCACTCGGTGAAGGCCTCCACCATGAGGTCTTCCGCGCTGTCGTTCCACCGCTCGCCGAATTTGGAGCATCCCATGCCCAGTATGGCCACCTTGTCTCTGATTCCGCTTGCCATGGACCACCTCCTACCCTTCCACCTTCGGTACTGCCTTCCAGAAATACCCGGTGAAGCCGCGCATGGAGTCGCGGGATCTCCGGCGGAAGGTCATGGTAATGGGCATGCCCACCTTGACCTGGTTCATGTCGCAGTCCGTGAAGTCCAGGAAGGCCCTTCCCCCGCCCGTGAACGAGACGAGCCCGTACACCGCGGGCGGGTCCACCGACGGCGAGAGGAGGTCGCCCGTGAAGGCCTCCACCCTGCCCGGCTTGTCGGCAAACTCGTAATCTACGAACTGCCCCGCACTCTGGCAGTCCGGGTTCACGCACACGGGCATGGGCGGGAACTGTGCCGTGCCGCACTTGGTGCACTTGAGTCCGGTGAAGCCCAGGATCATCCTGCGCTTGCGCCACAGCACGGTGAGCGAGGAGTTCGGGTTGGCCTCGCCCCGGATGCCCAGGTCCGCGGTGATGAGATCGCGGAACTTGGCGAACTTGAGGTAGTTGGTGAAGTCCACCTTGGTGGCCAGGCAGCCCCTCACACCCTTGGCCGGCTTGAACTTTTTGATCGCGTCCGTGACCTCGAAGCAGAGGACGTCGCACCCCTGGCCGAAGCCCGCCAGCAGGAGCCTGTCTCCTGGCTTGGCGTCTTCCATGGCAGCGGCGAACATGAGGAGCGGGTGGGCCGTTCCCGTGTCCCCGCAGACGCCGTGGAGGTTGTCCTGGAGCTTGGCCGGGTCGATCCCGAGGTCCTTGGCGATGGCCCTGTGGGTGCCGGTGAAGTAACAGGGGTATACGACCTTGGAGATGTCGGCCATGGTCATGCCGGTCTTTTTGAAGAAGCCCCTGATGGCCTCGGGGATGACCTTGCCGTACCCCTCGTCCCTGACCCAGCGCTCCTCCCAGCCGTAGTCGAAATCCTTGCCGGAGCCCTTGTAGTGGTCTACAAAGTCGCAGCTGATGGAAAAGCTTCCCTTGAACTCTGCAATGACGTCCTTGCTGCCGAAGAGAAGGGCCGCCGCGCCGTCTCCGTAGAACATCTCGAACATGGTCGCCATCTTGGTCCGGCGCTGGTCGGATGCCACCACCAGCACGCTCTGCTTCTCGCCGGAGGTGACGGCCTGGATAGCTGCCATGGACGCCGTGGTGCCCGCCTTCATGCAGGCACTGAAGTCCGCGGCCATGAGCCCCTCCTCCGGGGCGTTCAGGGCAGCGGCCACGATGCCCGCGTTCAACCTGTCCGCAAAGGGCAGGGTCGTGGACGCCAGGTAGAGGCCGTCCAGGGCCTTGCGGTCCTTGCCCGCCATGCAGTCGTAGGCCGCGGCAACGGCCATGCTCACGGCATCCTCGTCCCAGTTGGCGATGGCCTTCTCACCCCCGGCCACCGCCATGATCACCGGGAAATACCACGCCATGTTCTGGATGATGGTCATCCTGCTGATCCGGTAGCGCGGTACATACCCTCCATACGCTGTGATACCGACCATGATCGAATCCTCCCTTTCATCTGTCTCTTACACACCGTACACAACACCTTTCGATTGCAGATCCGCTATTTCAGCCCCGGACATTCCCAGGGACACCAAGACGTCCTTCGTATCCTGGCCCAGTGCAGGACCGGCCCGCCGGTACTCAGGCTTGTATCCGGAAAACCGGATGGGTGCGGCCACCTGGGGGATGGACCTGCCTCCAGGCCCCGGCACCTCCACCACCATGCCCCGCGCCCGTGCATGCCCGTGATTCACCGCTTCCAGGACGCTCAGAACCGGTTCCACACAGGCGTCCACGCCCTCGAACACCCTTACCCAGTGGGCGAGATCCCGCGAGGCGATGACCTCCGAGACCCGCTCCTTCAGCTCACCCGTGATACCTGGCTCCAGGAGCCTGTCGAGGTAGTGAGACAGCCCCAGGGCCTTGAGAAACGCGCTCAGGAACTGCGGCTCGAGGCCGCCGAAGGAGAGGTGACGGCGGTCCTTCGTCTCGTAGAAACCGTACAGGGACCCGCCATTGAGGACCTCGGTTTCGTAGGAGGGTTCCGGTGCGCCCACCAGGCTGCCGATACCGCTCACCGCGTGGTGGGGGAACAGGCCGTCGGTCATGGACACATCGATGTGCTGGCCCTTTCCCGTCTTCATGCGGGAGATGACGGCGGCCAGGATGCCGATGGCGGCGTTGTTCGAACCGGACCCCACGTCCGCCACCTGGATGCCCATGACACAGGGGCCGGAGTCCTTCGACCCCGAGTAGCTCATGATGCCGGCCAGCGAGAGGTAGTTGATGTCGTGGCCCGCCCTGGTGCTCATGGGGCCGGTCTGGCCATAGCCCGTGATGGAGCAGTAGATGAGGCCCGGGCAGTCCTTGTTCAGTTCCTCGTAGGAGAGCCCGAGCCGAGCCATTGCTCCAGGACGGAACTGCTCGACCACCACGTCGTAGCCCTGCTCCGCGATGAGCCGTCTGACGATGTCAATGCTCTCCGGGAATTTCAGGTCAAGGGCCAGCGACCGCTTGTTCCGGTTGAGAAAGGCGTGCATGCACGAGACCGTGCCCGCCTCGTCCACAAAGGGCGGCGCGATCCTGGCCATGTCCATGCGGGTATGCGACTCCACCCGGAGCACCTCGGCGCCGAGATCCGACAGGATCATGGTGGCGAAAGGCCCGGGGAGGAGATACGTGAAGTCGAGGATCCTGATGCCGGACAGCAATGGCTCCATAGCGAATGCGGACCTGCCTTTCGAAAAAGATGGACCTGACACCCCATATCACCGGAACCCCACGCCTGATCTCGTGATGAATATCCACAGCGAGGGAAGATCGAGGCCTTGAGGGGCCCGGTTACTGCACCCGAGCAGCGGTGCAAAACCATGGAGCACCCACCATGCTCCACGGTGATAGTACACCGCATGCTGCGCATTGTCAACATGTTGTGTATGATTGTAATACATCATTACTACTCTGGGCCTCCTGCCGCGAAGCGGCCGGTCCTGCAGGACCCGCCCTGCTATCTTCTTGAATTTCGCCTGCATGATGATATAGGACACTTCCATGAGGGTGCTCGTCGTCACCACGTCCTACCCGGATCATCCCGGTTCCCAGCGGGGCATCTTCATCCGGGACCTCTGCCTCGAACTGCACGCGAAGGGCGTCGAGGTCATGGTCCTGACCCCGAAGGTGCTGGAGGCGAGCCCTCTCAGAGAGCACGACGCCGGGGTCACGGTGCGCCGCTTCCGGTACCCCAGCGGCAACACCCAGCTGAACCAGGCGGAGACCATCCCGGTATTCGCCATGTCCGTCTACATGGTTTCAGGACTGCTCGCAGCCCTGCGGCTGGTGGCAGGGTTCAGGCCCGACGTGATCCATGGCAACTGGATCGTCCCAGCCGGGCTCATCGCCTCCCTGGCAGGGACCCTCACCGGCACCCCGGTCATGCTCACGGCCAGGGGCATGGACACGCGGGTGAGGGAGAACCCCATCGTCAGGGCCCTGTTCGCCCTGGCCGTCAGGCTGTCGGACTCGGTGACCGTGGTTTCCGACGCCATGCGGTCGATCCCCGGGCTCGAACGGGCCGAGGTCATCTCCTCGGGGGTGAACACGTCGTTTTTCCACATCACCCCGGACGAGTCTTCGATGACCGTGCTCTTCACCAGAAGCCTCGAGCCGGTCTACGATGCGGCCACCCTCATCAGGTGCGTGCCCCTGATTCGCGAGAAGGAGAAGGACGCACGGTTCGTCATCGCAGGCTCAGGATCCCAGGAGCAGGGCCTGAAATCCCTGGTCCATGACCTGGGGGTCGACGACTGCGTGAGGTTCCTCGGCCATGTGCCTCACCGGGATATCCCCGGTCTCGCATCCCGGTCCCGGGTCTTCGTCTCGAGCGCCCTGGCCGACGGCACGTCCATCGCACTGCTGGAGGCCATGGCATCCGGACTGGTCCCCGTGGCCACGGACATCGAGGTCAACAGGGCACTGATCACACACGCACAGGACGGTTTCCTCTTCAGCCCCGGAGACGAGCACGACCTGGCCCGGAACATACTCCGGGCGTTCGCCGGAGAGATTCCGACCCGCGTCCTGCTGCAGAAGAGGGCGTCCCTGCAGACACGGATTCCATGGAGCACCGTTGCGGACAGATACATAAGCAGTTATAATCGGCTCCTCGAAAGGCCCCGCAGCCACGGGGAGTAAAGCCCGTGCCTGCGTTTTTCGATGAATACTGTACACATGACATGCTCATGACAGCACTTCCAGGGGTAACCACCACGGCCGGATTCACCCGGCACTGCGGAGCTTTGCCGGATCGGGCCTCGAGATGAAATGACAGACAGAAACCTTTGCACAACCCGCCGTTGGGAAAGAGCGGATCTGGAGCTGATTTTCTGCGATAATGGCCATTAACCAATTGATAATATTGATTATATATGGTAGTCTTTCCCCAAGATTACATGAACCGGGGGAGACGCCATGGGGTTCAAGGAATACGAGAGGAACATGAG